>NZ_CP122979.1:0-324407 GCF_029854295.1 Mesomycoplasma lagogenitalium | reverse complement strand
TTTTAATTTATTTAAATTTTCAATTAATTCTTGATTTTTAGCATTTAAATCATTAATTTCTTGTTGTTTAAGTTTTTTTATTTCAGAAAAATCTCAATCAAAACTTATTTTTACTTTAAAGGCAGTAATTCTTGAATCAAAATGTGCTTCATCTTTTCAATAATTTACAAATTTAAAATTAACATCAATATTTAAATTTTTAATTTTAACTATTTTATTAGCATTTTCATTTGTTTTACTTGATATAAATTCCAATTGTTTTTTATAACTTTCAATTATTTTCTTTTTAATTTCTTCTCCAATTTTTTTTGATTTTTGATTTTTTAAAATTGAATAATTTTTATCATAGTTAAAAATATTATTTTCCAAAACATTCATATCATACAATATATCAGATATATTTCATTCTTTATTTTTAATATCTTTAATTTTCGTATTTCTATCTTGCAAATTTATAGAAGAATTATAAAGTTTTATGTCTAAATTATCAATTCACTGATTTAAATCTTTTTCATTTTTAATGACTTTTTCATAATCGGGTTTTTCATACTTTGCTCATTTTCCATCATCTGCTTTATATGTTTTGTGACCAAATTTATAATTTATTGTTTGTTCTGGTTTAAGAGATAAAAAGTTTTTCCAGTTTTTTGTTGAAGTTTTTCATAAATTTTTATTTGCCCCAAATCAACCGTTAGAATCATTTTGTTTTTCTTTTGATAAATTAACATCATCAGAATAGTCCAAAATACTAAGATTTTCCTCAAATGATCCATAATTATAATTTTGACCTCAAGCATAAATCTCTTTTGGTCTATTGACAGTTTCTATTCCATCAATTGTAAATTTCATCATAGGTAAAAAATTTTCATTATTTTTTCATCTTTGGTCTTTTGAATTATTTTCTTTAATTCCAGATTGAAATACAAAACCATCTGTTGAAATGAAAGTTTCAGCTTCTGCAGAAAAACCTATTTTATTATTTGTATTAATATTTATGTCGCTTTTGTCTTTAGGAAGTTGCTCTAATCATTTTGGATCGTTTATTAAATATGAATAATTACTATTATTTGATGAATTTGTTGTTGAATTATTAATTTCGGTTTTTTCTTCATCGCTTGCAAAATTATATTTAAAATCAAAATTTATTGATAAATTAAATTGGGTTTTCGAATTCTGATAACTTTCAATTATTTCAATATTATCAAATTCAATATTTTTTATATTTTCTGTATGTTTAAAAATTGATAAAAATTCAATTGGCAATTCATTTAAACCTAATTCTTGGACTGATGATGGCAAATTGTCGCTATGAGCAAAAAGTTCGTTAAAATCATCAAAATCGTAAATTTCATTTGAATTTAAGTCAGTGAAAAAATCTTTTAAATCCTTTTTTATTGTATTAATTAATTGTCTTTTTTGATTATCGTTTAAGTTTTTATCAAAAGTTGATAAATATGTAGTAAAATTTATTTTTTCAATTTTCTTGCCATTTTTATCTGTGTTAGATAAACTATTTTTTTTCAAAAATTCATCAATAGGAGCAAGTGATTTTTTTAATTTCAATGGTAATTGATTTTTTGAACCGTCTTTTATATTTATATAATTAAGGTCGAATGATATTTTTAAATTTTTTTTACTATTATCTATTTTTGATTCGATAATGAGATTATTAAATTTAACATTTTTTATTATATTGTTAGTAAATAATTTTGGTAAAATGAATGTCTGAAAAATTTTATTTAATTCTGAATTTCATTTTCATTTTTCGTTTCAATTATCAGACATAAATTCTTGATTAAAGTGCATATTTTTAATATCGGTAAAGATTTTATTATATTTATATTTTGCATCTTCAATTAAATCATTATTAGATAATGAAACATAATGATTAATTTTGATATTTTCATTTGTTTCTACTTTATTATTAACATTATTTATTGGATTTGAATTATTAATATTTATTTCATCTATTTCATAACTACACTTTATATGAATTAAATCTATTATTTTTTCAGGTTCTTTTTCGTGAAATATATCCTCTTGGCGATAAATTTCTTCAGTGGAATATGTAAATTCAAAATTAATAGTTTTAAAAAATTGAGTTTCACTTATTTTTTTCTTCAAATTATCAAGAATTTTAGTTTTTACTGATTTATTAATTATAAAATTTTCAAGTTGTTTTTCCAATTTATTCATCGTTATATTTTCATAACTTTTTGTTTTAACATTGTCAGAAAAAGAATTAAATATTTTTTCGCTATATTCAATTCGGTTAATTTCAAATTTTCCTGATATAACTTCATTATTACTATTAGCACTTATAAAAAATGGCAAAGTAAAAACTATTGGTATTGTTGATAATAGCAAGTGAAATTTAGTTTTTCTTTTCATAATCCTCCTTAATTTGTTTTATTGTTGATATTTTAATTTTCAAGTTCATTTGTTGTTTTAAAATGTAATTTAGCAATTTTATCTAATTTATTAAAACCGTAGATTTTTAAAAACTTTTGGGCAGCCACTTTAACATTAGCACTTGCACCTAGAGGGAAATTAAATTTTCACAGTTGCTCTTGTTCTTTCATTTTTTCTAGTAAAAAATCTCTTGCTAAAATGGAAGCACAAGCAACTTCTAAATACTTATCTTCGCTATGAATTTCTAATGTTAAAGGTGAATTAATTTTTTTAACTTTATATAAATTATTTGATGCTAATTTTTCCATATAAAGTAAAATTGTTTTTTCGGTGGAAAATTGGTCAATTACTATTTCATCAACTAGTAAATTTTCTTCCATATAATTAATATTTTGCAAATGAATTAACATTTTTAATTCATTAGCATTTAATTTTTTATTTAATTTATTATATTCTTGTTGTGATAAATAACTGATTTTATAAATGCAATATTCTTTTAATTTTTGGGCAAGGTTTTTAATTGTATAATCAGAAAGTTTTTTTGAATCTTTGATATTTAATTCTTTAATTATAGCTAAATTTGATTTAGGAATATAAACAGCACAAGCGACAATTGGTGTTAAATAATCGCCAGTGCCCACTTCATCACAACCAACCCTTTTAACAGTGTGTTGTTTATTCATTTTGCTCCTTTATTTGTATTTAAAATTTTTTAATATCTTCTTTAATTCTTTCGGGAAAAGAAAGTTGCTCGGTTTTTATTTTTGTATCTTCTTTGAAATTAAAAGAATTTGGCTCACGAAGAAGTTCTTTTATATATTCTGATAGTTGATAATCACCCAATTTATCAAATTCTTTAGCAATTAAATATGCTTCATTTTTAAAATTTAAATCATCTTTTTCAGAGTAGTATTTTATTAAATTAATTATGTTGCCTTTTTTCATTTTGTTCCTTTTTTTGTGTGTTTTTAGAACTTAAGTAAGTTTTCATCTTCATTTAATTCATCTTCTGTTTCTTCAATTATTTGCTTTAATTTTTGTATATGCTCTTGTAAAAGGTTGTTTGAATTTTCTTTTATATAGTTATATAAAATTAATTTCGTTTCTATTATATTTCACATTAAATAATATTCATCGTTTTCAGTAATTCTGTATATAAGGGAAATATATTGAACATCATCATTTTTATCAATTAATTTATATAAAGTTTTAGTTAAAAACTTTTTAGCATTATAGTTTAAATTTGAACTAGTAAATCCAATACCATAATCATTATAATCTGTATGTTTATGAATATAATTGGCACCTTCAAGTTTATGTTGATAAAGAATTTTTTAATTTCTTCAACTGTTCAATAAGATAATTTATTGTCATTATAAAATCGTCATTTATCAAAATCTAATACTTTATCATAAAGATTGTTTTCAATCATATAATGCTTAATTTTTTCCACAAGTCAATTTTTTTCTTTTTTAATAAAACTTTTATCTTCATCTTCTAGTTTTGCAAGAGTTATAAATTCTTTTATTTTGTCAATATATTTTTGCTTTAATAAACTTTGTTTTCAAGTTAAAAATAATGTTAAATGCTCTGAAAAAGATGAAATTTCTCATTTATCTCAAGATTGCTTTAATTTCATACTTTTAAGTAAATTTTTATAACAATCATTTTTATAACTTCAATTTTTTATTGAATAATTACTAATGTTTTTAACAAAATCAATTCCCGATAACTTTTTAGTTATTTGATAAAAATTGAAAAAGATTTTTTCTCTATTTAAAAAAACAGTTTTTGATTTTTTATAATTAAAATAAGATGTAAGATTTTCAATGCGGGCTTTATAATACTTTACACTTTTAATGGGACTATTATCATAAAAATCTCAATAGACAGTTTTTAAATCTTTTTTATCTTCAAGATAATTAAAAAATTGATAATAAACTGCTGATTTAATATTATTTTTAACTGTTTGTTGCTGTAAAATATCTTCCATATTTTTTCCTTACTGCTGTTTTTTAATCTAATATTTGCTTTAATAAGTTATTTTTTTGTTAATGTTCCAACTGATTATTGTTCATATTAATAATTTCCTCTAATAGTTTAATTTTTCCCTTTCAATGTTTTAATTGACTATCATTCATATTGATTATTTGCTCTCAAGTTGGCAAGTTAGTTTTATCATTTTGTTCTAAAATTAATTCTAGTAATAAATATTTTTTTAATAAACTTGGCAATGGAATATTTTTTGTATTAAAAGCAAGAATTTGCTTTCTAATTGGTAAATTAGTTTTATTTTCTTGTTGTAAAACTAGATTTAATAAATTTAATTTCCATTGTCAATAAAATAATTGATTATTATTCATATTAAAAATCTGCTCTCAAGTTGGTAAATTAGTTTCATCTTCTTGTTCTAAAATTGATTTTAGTAATTTGGCCTTTGTAACTCAAGATTTTAATTGTTTTTTACTTAAATTAAAAATCTGCTTTTTAGTTGGTAAATTCTTTTTATTATTTTGGTCTAATAAAAAATTTAATAGATAAAATTTATTTACTCAATTCAACAATTGATTTTCGTTCATATTAAAAATCTGCTCTCTAGTAGGTAAATTACTTTTATCTTTTTGCTCTAAAATTAATTTTAATAGTTCAACTTTTCATTCTTCATCTATATTAAAAATTTGCTCTCAAGTTAGCGAGTTAGTTTTGTCTTTTTGCTTTAAAATTATTTTTAGTAAATCAATTTTAAATTTTCAATGATTTAATTGATTATCATTCATATTGATAATTTGCTCTCTGGTTGGCAAATTACTTTGCTTTGGCTTTAAATCTTCAATTTTTTTAACCATAATGTAATATTCCTTTATATGTTTAAATAAAATAGTTTTTTATTTTAAAAATCAATAATTATGTTTTTTAAGAACTTAACATTTGCTTTAATAATTCAATTTTTAAATTTAAATTATTTAATTGATTATCGTTCATATTAAAAATCTGTTTTCAAGTTGGTAAATTGCTTTTATCTTCTTGATTAATGACAAATTCTAATAATTCGATTTTAATATATAAACAAAATAATTGATTACTATCCATATCAAAAATCTGCTCTCTAGTAGGTAAATTATTTTTGTCTTTTTGCTTTAAAACAAATTTTAATAACTCAATTTTGTCATTTCAACTACTTATTTGATTATTATTCATATTTAAAATTTGCTCTTTATTAGGTAAATCGGTTTTGTCTTTTTGCTTTGAAATTAGTTTTATTAAATCTAACTTTTTTTGCCAATTATACAATTTATCAATATCCATATCAAAAATCTGCTCTCAAGTTGGTAAATTGCTTTTATCTTTTTGTTTAATGGTAAATTTTAATAAGTTAGTTTTTTTATATAAATAAGATAATTGATTATTATTCATATTAAGAATTTGCTTTTTAGTAGGCAAATTAGTTTTGTCTTTTTGTTTTGAAATTAATTTTAAGATTTCTATTTTGTCATTTAAATTCAATATTTTAGTATAATCCATATCAAAAATCTGCTCTCAAGTTGGTAAATCAGTTTTATCATCTAACTCTACAATCAATTTTAATAAATCAAGTTTTAGAAAAAAGCAGTTTAATTGATTTTCACTCATATTAAAAATCTGCTTTTTAGTAGGTAAATAAAAATTATTTTTATACTTTAAAACAAATTCTCATATTCGTTTTTTGATTATTAATTTATTTATTTCTCTTTCGTCCATATCAAAAATCTGTTTTCAAGTTAATGAACTAATTTGTTTATTTTCTAAATTATTAAATTCTTTTATCATAATGCAATATTCCTTTATATTTTTAAATATTTTTTATCTTCACTACTGATTTTAAGAACTTAACATTTGCTTTAATAATTCAATTTTTAAATTTAAATTATTTAATTGATTATCGTTCATATCAAGAATTTGTTTTGTAGTTGGTAAATCAGTTTTATTATTTTGATTTAAAACAAATTTTAATAACTGAATTTTTCTATTTCAATTATTTATTTGACTATCATCCATATTTAAAATTTGCTTTTTAGTAGGCAAATCAGTTTTATCATTTTGCTTTGAAATTAATTTCAATAAATCTAATTTTTCTAGCAAGTTATGCAATTTATCAATATCCATATCAAAAATCTGTTTTCAAGTTGGTAAATCAGTTTTATCATCTAACTTTACAATCAAGTTTAATAAATCAAGTTTTATGTTAAAATCCTCTAATTGGTTGTCATTTATATTAAGAATTTGCTTTCTAGTTGGTAAATTAGTTTTATCTTTTTGATTTCAAACAAATTCTAGTAATTCAATTTTGTCGCTTCAATTATTTATTTGATATTCATCCATATTTAAAATTTGTTTTTTAGTAGGTAAATCAGTTTTATCTTCTTGTTTTAAAATTGATTTTAGTAATCAATATTTTTCATATAAATTTGATAATTGATTATTTTCCATATCAAAAATCTGCTCTCAAGTTGGTAAATCAGTTTTATCATCTAACTCTGCAATTAATTCTAAAAATTCAAGTTTTGGAAAGAGATTATTTAATTGATTATCATTCATATCAAAAATCTGTTTTCAAGATGGTAAATTGCTTTTATCTTTTTGTTTAATAGTGAATTTTAATAAATTAGTTTTTTTATATAAATAAGATAATTGATTATCATTTATATTAAGAATCTGCTTTTTAGTTGGTAAATTACTTTTGTCTTTTTGCTCTAAAATGAACTTCAATAAATCTAATTTATCTAGTCAATTATGCAGTTTATCAATATTCATATTCAAAATCTGCTCTCAAGTTGGTAAATTGATTTTATCTTTTTGTTTAATGACAAATTTAAATAATTTAGTTTTTTCATATAAGTGTTTCATTTGACTATCATAGATATTTAAAATTTGCTTTTTAGTAGGTAAATTACTTTTATCTTTTTGCTCTAAAATGAACTTTAATAAATCTAATTTATCTCATCATTTATACAATTTATCAAAGTCCATATCAAAAATCTGTTTTCAAGTTGGTAAATCAGTTTTATCATCTAACTCTGCAATTAATTTTAATAAATCAAGTTTTAGTAAAAAATAATTTAATTGTTTATGATTTATGTTAAAAATCTGTTTTTTAGTAGGTAAATCAGTTTTATCATTTTGCTTTAAAACAAATTTTAATAACTTAATTTTTGCACTTCATTTATTTATTTCTCTTTCGTCCATATCAAAAATCTGTTTTCAAGTTAATAAACTAATTTGTTTATTTTCTAAATTCTTAAATTCTTTTACCATAATGTAATATTCCTTTATCTTTTTCAACTTTTTTATTATTTATCACTATTTTTATAATTAACACCATCTCAAATTTGAATTTGTTTATTAAAAATTTTGCTTGTTATTCACATACTAGCAAACGAGGGTCTTTGTAATTTTTTACATCATAATTTAAATAATCCTTTGTAAAGCACATTCGCCTTTTTAAATGAACATATTCAATATTGCTAAATTTTTGTAATTCATTGCAAAATCGTTCGCTATTTAATGCTTGAATGCCAAAAATTAATGCTCAAGGTTTATTAAATTCCAATAATCTTACTAGTAATTTATTTTTATTTTTAAAGGGCGGATTACTTACAATAATGTCTCATTTTTTAGGTTGGTATTTATAAAAATCTTTTTCATTATTAATGTGAGAATGAACAACTTTATAGCCATTTTTTCTAAATGTTGTTACGAAATTAGAATTTTTTAAATCAAAGGGACATCAAATAATTTTATTTTTATTTATATTGGCATTATCAATAAAAAACTGCACATCTTCTTTTGTTGTATATCATTCATCATCGTTGTTAAAATTGAAAAAATTTCGCTTTTTATCTTTCTCCATTTTTTACTCTTTTTATTTTTTATAGTTTTTAATGGCTACTAATCGCTTTTATTGAAACTTTTCCATTAAATCGGTTAATTGATTTTTAAATGTAATTTTAAATTTTCACTTTCACTATCATTAATTTTTTCATTTTCAAAAATTTGGTAAATAACATCTATCATTTGAGTTTGTAAATCTTGTTCGATAAATTCATCCATATAAGCATTTAATTGATAAATTTTTTCATCATCTAAATAGTAAATTTCACTATTAGTTGTTTTACCTAATAATCAAGCACTATTAATTCCATATTGTTTTAAATTACTATGAATATATGCTTTTAATTCATCACTATTTAATAGTGCTTCTGTTTCTATATGCTCATCAAAATCACTACCATTTAATTCCATTATTTTTTATCTAGTTTGACTTCCACAAAGTCATTTTGAGCATCATTAACTTTAAAAAGTAATTTCCGTGTCTTAAAAAATCAACGGCGACCAATTTTCTTTGTAGATTTTTAAAAATATAAATATAATGAGAACTTAAACCTTTTTCTTTTAATTCATCATCAATTAAATATTTAAAATCTTTTCCATAAAATAACGAATGTTCGCTATCTAATTCAATGCTATATTTGCAAAGTTTATATCCATTTTTTTCTAAATTTTCTATTATATTTAAAAATTGACTATAAAAATCTCAAATCTTTTTAGGGTCTAGATTTTCTATATAATTTATAATTTTTGTTTTAAAATTTTCCATAATTTTCCTTTATAATTTTTTAATTATTTTTCATAATGCTTTTTTATTTTTTCAATTTAAATTGTTTTCTTTAATATAAAAACTTAAAGTTGTTTTTAGCGATAAATGAACTCAAATAGAAGGGAATTCTTCATCTTTTAAAATAAATTCATCTTTATCTAAATGCTTTGTTTGTTGATAAAAGTTTTGAATTTCAGTAAATTCTTTTTCACAATCAAAAAAACGATTTAAAAATTTAATGTCGGCAAATCAAAGGAATTTTCAAATTCACTTACTGATTTTATTGCCGGTAAATTATCTGTTTTTCAATTACTAAAACTTGGTAAATGGTGATTATCAATGTATGTAATAAAATTTTGAAAAAACTTCTTGTTCTTTATCGCTCATTTTAATAACATAAATTTAAATCGCCCATTCCTTTTTTCAAAACGATAAGCGAAAATAATTTTTAAAGCAGTTTGAAATAGCATTTCGTAGTTCCCATTTAATGTCATTTTAGATAGTGCTAGTGTAATTTCTTCTTCACTACAATCAAAGTTTGCTAAACTTTCTTTAATGCGAATTAATAATTTATTTTCCATTATTATTAAAGTTTTTAAGTATTGCTTTTGCTTTTCTATATTTTGTTAATTCAAAATTTAAAAAATAAATGAAACAATAAAAACAATTGTTTGAAAGATAGAAAAAATTAATAGCCCTATTCCATAATCTTTAAAATAATAACTAAAGCCAAAAACCATAAATATGCAAGATAAAAAGCAAATTAATCCGTAGTTTTTGAACTTTTTAAAATGTTTATTAACTGTTTCCATTTTATTTTTTCTTAAACATTTTGATAACAACTTCTAGTGCTTTAATTAATTTATTATCATTAGAAAAACTTATTAGAATATCATTATTAAAATCGTTAATTAAATCAAATTTTTGTAATTGATACACTTTATATTCATCGTGTAAATAAAATAATTGCTCATCATCTTCATTATCAACTAAATTTTTTAAATTCAATCTTACATAATCTGAATTAATACCTTTTTCAACTAAATCTTTATTGATTTTAAAAATTCATTTATAACATTCTAAAAGATGTTTATTTTGCAAATAATACTTTAATTTTACTTTTCTATTAAGTAGTTTTAATAGTTTATCTTTTTCCTTGCTATTAGCATTTAAAACTAATTCATTTCAATTTTTAATAATAATTTCCATTTGGTTTTTTGTTAATAAATTATTTTTCATTTCTTCCTTTTAAATATTTTTTTCTATTAGTGCTTTTTCTAAAGTAATTCTAGTTTCATCAAAAACTTTCATTCATCTTAAATAACGATTATTAGCATATTGATTAACCGGTTGATATTGACTTTTATTTAAAGATTGAAGTTCTTGATTTTCATTATTAAAGTGCTTTTTAACTTCTTCTTTAGATTTTTTAGTAAATTTTCAACAGCCATAATATTGACCTAAAGATAAAATTAAGTTAATTTTTTTATTTAAATCAATTAAATTATTTGTATAAATCCTAATATTTTGAAAATATTTTTCTTGTTGTTTTAAAGGCAATTTTGACAATTGCTTAGTTTTAATAATATTTTTGATATTTGATTTTTCAAATCTATTTAACAACCGCTTAATCTTTTTAATTAATTTTTTTATTGAAAGTAAATTTTCAAGAAAATCAGTAGTTTTTTTGCTATTTTCGTTTGAAATTAATTCAAGTAAATTATTAAGTAAAAAGTTGTTTGCCTTTTCTTTACTTTCATTAAAAGCACTTTCTATTTCAATTAATTTATTGTCTTTAATAATCATTTTTTCCTTTCTTATTTTTATATTTTCATCTGTTAGCAACTTTCATTATTAACAGATGAAAAGACAAAAATGTCTTTTTCGAAATTATTAAAATTAATCTAATGATATTTGATGAAGATTGTTATCATCATTGACTTGTTCACTTTTATCATTAGTATCAAAAAGTTTATAATTATTATTTTTGATAATTTGGATACTATTAGCAATAATTACAATATTTTTATATTCTTTATAATTGTTAGAAGTAATTTTTCCATTTATTAAAAGATAATCATCGTTAGAAATTTTTTCAATTGTTTTTACTAATCTGCCTCAAACATTGATTTCAATAATATTTTCAGTTTTATTTTCATCTAGAAGTTGCAAGCAAAAAACGGCATTTTCTACATCTTTATCTTTAAATTTAATCTTTTTATATTTAGGTTTTTCCACCATTTTTCCCGTTATTGTTAATTGATTAATGCTAAACATTAGTTTCCCTTTTGCTGTTAAAAAATAAATCTATAAAATTAATTTTTCACTTTTTAATTCCAAGAATTATTTCTAAAATTAAGGAAATTAATATTAATATCACTGAAATTCATACAATAATAAAAAGTGTTAAATATATTTTGCTTATTTCAAGTGCTATTTCCTTGCTTTCAATTAATATTTGACTATCGGAAGTTGAAGTTGAATTTCATCAAATAAAAAGATAAGTTATAATAAATGCTTGTAAAAGTAGCAAAATTGAAAAACCTATTTTAAAAACAATATTAATAATATTTAATGCTTTTTTCATTTTTTCCTTTCTATTGTGATTGCTGATTCTTTTTAAAGAAAAATTCTTGCTCAAGTTGATTGTAATTAACTTTTATTTGAAATCTTCTTAAAGGTGAGACAATTAATAAACACTCACCTTGTCTAAATAAAGAAATATTGCTTTTTTCGTTTTCTGAAAGACCACCAATACTTGAAAAGAAACTATCAATTTTAGATAATGAATCGGCTTTAATACTAAATAAAACTAGATATTGACAACTTTCTATAATTGAACGACCCATTGAAGCAAGAGCATCAGTTCTTGTTAAATCGTGAACTTGTTGGGTTGTTAAAATACAATTAGAACGGAATTTTCTTCCCTCTTTTGCCATTGAATAGATAAAGTTAAAAATCATCATATTATCGCTTTTTACATACTTGTGAAATTCATCAAATACTAATCAAATAAAATTCTGTTTATCTGATTGTAAAGATATTTTTCCTTGTAAATAACTTACTAATAAATAGAAATACGAATCCAATAAGTTTTTATTTTCAGAATTTATTAAAGAAGAAATATTAAAACAAATTACCTTATTATTTAATTCAAGTGTTGAATGATTATTAAAACTTTTGGCGAATTTTCCATTATTTTCAAAATCTAATTTTAAAGTTCTTAAAACATTGATTTTGGTTTTATTATCAAAAGCGATATTTGATTTTTTCATTCCCTTTTGAATGTGTTTAATTAAATCGGAAACTATAGGATATTTTTCATTTGGTAATTGACTTAAATTTTCATTTGTGTCATAAAAACCTAATGATTTATATAAATCTTTTAAATAATAGATAATCATATCTCTTTCATTAACACCTAATTTATCACCATAAAGCAACTTTAATCAAACTTCCATAAAATTTTCTTGTTGAATTAAAAGTGATTCATTATTAAATTTATATTCTTCTTCTGTTAAGGGTCTTGGATTTCAAAAGTTTCTTATTTGTAAAGGGTTAATAACAATTTCATTATCTGAACCTAAATTAATCATTTGACCATTTAATTTTTCTACAAAATCAGTAAATTCGTTTTGAGTATCAATTAAAATGATTTCATCACCTTTGGCTAAATTAGATAACATTATCTTTTTAGTAAAAGTTGTTTTTCCTTTTCCAGGTTCTCCAAAAATAAACATATTATGGTTTGTTCTATCTGATTTTTTTAATCTTGGATCAAAAAAGATGGGAACATTATTATTTTTATCTATACCTGTAATTGGAAAAGTTCCATCATTAAATTCTTCAATTACAAATGGTCATCCATATGAAATGTTTGACACTGCTTGTTCTTGAAATTCTTTTAATAAATCGTTTTTAATAAATAAACTTGCTGAAAATCCTTCAAATTGACGGTAAATTAAATTATCAATTTTAGAATTAATACTTGATAAATTTCTTTCGTTAATCGTTTTAACTTTTTTAATTGTTTGTAAATTAGTGGCTTTAGTTAAAAATATAATTGTGCTTTCAACAATATTTTCTTGTCCGCTCATAGCAGAGTCAACTATTTCTTTAATCGCCTCTATCTCTTGATTCATTTTTCTAGATTTGGGACGATTTTTTTCTTCAAAAGCATTCATTTCGGCATTAATTTCTGTTCTATTAATATTATTTAAAAAGGATTCGATATCAATTGTATTTATATGTCATATAACAACACTAGGAGTATTAAAAATTTTTCAAATTCAATCATTTTTTAATAATGTTGCATATTCGTGTATAGTTTGTGTTGAATAAAAATTTCCATCAATTTTAAAATAATCTTTTTTAAAATTTACCTTATTAATATCTAGAATTTTGTTTTCTTTTTCAAATAATGAGAAATTAAAATTGGGATTATGAATATAAATTTCGTTTATTAATTTTGTTAATTCTTGTATATTTAGTATTTCTGAACTAATTTTGCAATTATTTAATTCTCTTGATAAATCATTCATTTCCGATTTTAATTTATCTTCATCCTTTTCATAAATTATTAAATAATATTCACTTTTTAATTTTTCAGAAAAATCATCTTTTATTTCACGATTTCATTCATCATAAAACTTAGATAAATTAATGTAATTTTCTTTATTATTTTTAATTGAATTAAGATTCTTAGACAAATCTTCTTTAACAGGTAATTTAACTATTGTTGCTTTCATTTTGATTTTATTAAAAAAATCAGTCAAATTTCTCATTAATACTAGTTGGTCATTTTTAGATTCTGATGTTATGTTTTTACCAAAAATTTTCAATGCTCCAAAAACACTTTTATTATCCTTGTTAATAATTCCAATTTTTCCTTTTTTAGAATAAGGAATAATATTTTCTATATTTCCCTTTTTATTTTTTGATTTAATTCGTTTATATTTTTTATTTGAAGAAACAAATTTAAACATCCTTATTAATATTTGATAACCTTTTGCTTGGTGTTTTCTATATTTAAAAAGCAAAGGAACGGAAAATAAGGAAATTATAAAAAATAATGATATTTTTAAAATTCAATTTTCTTGGATAAAAATGATTGGAAGCGATGCTATTGCTATAATTATTCCTAAAAATAAAATATCTACAATTGTTAAACCTTTATAAATAATTATCTTATTTTTTCTTAATTTTTTAATTTGATATTTCATAATTAACTTTGTTTTCCTTTAAGTTCCTTTGTGGGAATAATAGAAGATTCTCCTTTATTAGTTTTAAAAGAATTTCAAAAGTCAGTTTTAGGAACGGAGTTAAAGTTATTATTTTTAATTACATCATTTTTTACAGATGGTAAATTGCTGGTATTATTAACACTATTAGAACTCATAGTTTTAAGTCCTTGATTTATCATTGCAGGATTTTTCATCACTGCTCCTGTTGCTACACTTTTTGCTCCTTTAACAACATTTGACATAGTAGGAGATGTTGCTTCCATTTTTTTTATAAATTGCATTACTCCAAAACTTGCTCCAGCCAATGAAATTATTTTAAAAATAAAGTTAGTATAACTAGCAAGAATTGGAATATTATTTACTATTTCAAAATTCATTGCAAAAGAGATAAATAAGACAAAAACACTATAAAAAAACTCGGCAGAAATAACAGTAGTAATTGAATTTTTAATTTCTGATTTAAATTTAGAAAATTCTTTTTCATTATCTAGCATTATTAAACTAATAAAAAGAGGAGCGATTATCATATATATAAACATAATTATTAGTTTTTTACCTAAATTAATAAGCATTCAACCTTGAAAAATCAAGAGAATTATTGTTGCAATTAAAAAAAGTAAAATAATTTGCGAACCTTCTCCTCAATCTAAGTTATTATATGAATTTCTTATTTTATTTGCATCAGAAAAATAAGATTTAGCAAATTCATATCACTCGTTTTGATTAATTTTGTTTGGTCTTAATTGTAAAAATATATTTTGAGTTTCACTTAAATTATTATCTGAAAAAAATAATTGTCTAGTTAATTGGTCAATAGCATCTAAAATTAATAAAGATAATAAATAAATTATAGGTAATGAAATTAACAAAATAAATGTTTTAAATGCTTGTTTTAGTAATTCCTTTGTATTATTCTCTTTTAATGAAATAGCATTTTTAAAAATAACTACACATAAAACAATAATAGAAATTGCAACTGATATTGATGAAATGATTAAAAATAGTGTTGGTACTTGTAAAAAATTGATTTCATTTGTATCGCCGAAAAATAATTTTTTAGCAAAACCAAAGCCAAAAACACCTTTTATAGCAACCAATGCTTCTAGCATTAAATAAATTGGTGTAACACTCGCTACTCAAAGAACACTGAAAAGAATAAAAGCAATTGGATTTAATAATTGCTTTATTAATCAACTTACTATTGATCCCATAAGTTTTAAAATATTTTAGTTTTTAATTCGAACCCCATCCAGGAATTAATTGACTTGCTAAAAGTGGCATCGCTACAACTACAATTATTGCTAAAATTAAAGATGAAATTAAAGTATATTTTAATTTATTTTTATATTTTTCCGCATCTCCCGGTCTTATTCCCATCATAAAAACCAAAGCAGCCGAACTAATCAATAATGTTAAAAGACCTATAGTTAATAACGGTGTTAATCATTGATTTATTTGTTCAAAAAAATTTTTTGTTGTTGAATTAATTTTATCCACATTTGTTGAATTAAATAATTGTATTACTTTACTATTCGTCATTTTTTATTACCTCCAAATTTTTTGAATCAGTATTTTCTGATAGTTCTTTTCGTTCTTTTTTTGCTTTTAAATTCTTTCTTATTTTTTTAGAAATTGGAAAACTAATTATTAGCAAAATAATACCAAGACCAACTGTTAATCATATTGGTCAAAAAAATCCTAATAAACCCATTTTTATTTATCGCCTTTCTTTGATTTTTTTATAACTTTTTTTACTTCTTGTTCTTCTTTATCTTCTATTTTTTCTTTTTTATCTTTTTGCTTTTTTTCTTCTGTTTCTTTTTTATTAGATTGAAAACTTTCTTTTATTTCCAGTCATTTTTTAGGAAAAAATAATCTAATAGTAATAATTGCAATAAGTAAAGCGATAATCGCAAAAATTACAATATGAATTAATATTTGTATTAATTGCTCACTCATATTTAACTTTCAAAAATTTCTGAATTAATTTGTTTTTTAATTTTTTATTTACAGAAAATTTAAGTTTTTTATAGTTTTCATATTCATCAAAAGTAGAGGTTGTGAAATTATAAAACTTGTATTTTTCAAGGTTTTTTATTTTAAAAGTTCCTAGATGTTTTAATTTAACATCTTCTCCTTTTTTGATTTTTTCAACAATTTCTAATAAAAAATCTTCAATTATCCTTTCTTTATCTTTTTAGATATTTGATTCATTCTGTTCATTTTTCTCCTTTTTTACTAATATACTGAATTAAATGAGTTTTTTAAATTGTTTTCAATGATTAAATTCATACTGTGTTTTGTATAAAAATGCTGTTTAATTTTAGAAAATTTATATAAAACATTTATGGACATTATTTTTAGTTTATTAGTAAAATTATTTAATAATTTAATAAAAGAATCTGAATTGAACTTTCTTTTAATGTATGTAAAATGAAGTTTTGTTTTACTAAAAACAGAATAGAAAAAATTGAATTTTAATTCAGTTTCTTTTGTTTGGTAGAGACAATTTTCTCTACAAAATCGTTGATTATTAGTTATTTTCAACTTATAATGAATAAAATCATTATGTTTTGTTTTTGTTTTCTCTTTTACTTTTTTAGTTTTCTTTTCAATTATAAATTTGGAAAAAGAAACTAAAATTAACTCTTTAGGAGTGATTTTTCCAATATTTTCAAGTTGTTTAATATCGCTAATTAAAATAAATGGGCTTTTTGATTTAGTTTTTTCAATTAATGAAATTTGTCCATTTTCAAATTTAATAATTTCTTTATCAATTAAATTTTTTAGTGAAAAATAAAAACTTGATTTAGAAATATTTACAATATTTTTTAGTTCAACTGAATTTATTGTTTTTGTTTTAGAAATTTTTAAAAGTTTTAAAATAACTAATATCAAAAGCGAACTTTTTTGATTTTTTAGCAGATTAAGAGTATCAAAACTTATTTTAATTTTGATTTTATTTTCATTTTTAAAATTTGTTAATCACTTCATATTTCTCCTTAAAATAAAAAAGTTGCTTTTTTAGCAACCGATTTATTGTGATACTCTTAAATTTCGCGAATCTAATGTGTAAAATTTGATCAAAAATAATTGGAAAAAATGCCATTTTTGCTAAACTTTTCCCGTTGTTTGTATAAATTTTGTTCACTTTTTGGCTTTTTTTTCATTTTTTCGACATATATAGTGGTATGAAGATAAGAAAACAAGAAGATATAAAAGATTGCGGATTGGTGGTTTTTCAATCGATTTATCACTATTTTAACAATCAATGGATCTCTTTATCTGAACTTAAAAAAGATGTATTTTTTAATTCGGATGGAATAGTTATAAAAAATTTACAAAATCTAGGAAAAAAATGAGGCATAGCATTGGAGGCTTATAATGGTGATTTTCAATCACTTATTGATTATGATATTAAAGAGCCAATAATTATAATAATAAATGAAAATGATATGAATCATTATGTTATACTAGAAAGAAAGGATAAAAAATATTTTTATTTACTTGATCCATTAGTTGGAAAAAGAAAAGTTAAATATGAAGAATTTAATAAAATATTTCAAAACATAATTATCACAACTCAAAAATTGTTTGATGTTAAGATTGAAAAGAAATATAAAAATTTACCATTAATTTCATTTATAAAAGAACCAGAAAATTATTTTGTAATTTTTTTAATTGTAATAACATCAATCCTAAATTTTTCCAGTGCTTTTTTCTTAAAAAGTGTCATTGAAAAATCTCTTGCTTTTAAAAATATCGACATACTAATAAAAATTACACTTTTGTTTTTATGAATTTTTATTTTCAAATTTATTCAGAATTTGATAAAAAATTTATATACAAAAAAACTGCAAAATAATATTGAATATAAAATATTAAATAATTTTCTTTATTGTTTAAAAGTAGGTAATAATAGTCAATTAATTAAGCTAGAAACTAGTGATTATATAAAAAGATTTCAAGCAATTTCTAGTTTTAGTTCATTTGTTGCTAATTTCATTTTTTCACTATTTGGTGAATTAACTACCTTAGTTTTTTCAATTGTTATTTTGCTTTATCTTAATTTTAAGTTGTTTTTAATTTCCTTAATTATTGCAGTAATATTTTTATTAATTTCATTTATTTACAAAAAATGTATTAATAAAAAATATAATAGCATTATAAAAAGAAACTCAGAATTAAATTCTAGTTACTTTGATTTTATTAATAATTTATTCAACTTAAAAAATGAAGATTTTTACAAACTTTTAAATCATAAGTTTATGGAAAAATTTTTTTCATTAAAACAAGAAGATGATAAATTATGAAAAATTTCTTTTGCATTTAAATCATTTCAAAAATTTTTAACTGAATTTATGCCTATTTTAATTATTTTTATTTCTAGTTTGTTAGTAATACAAAATAATTTTCAACTAGCTGATATGATTTTGTATATTACATTTTTTAATAGTTTTATTAGTCCATTAAATAATATTAGTGATTTAATTAATTATTATCCTATTTTTTCAAATGAATACGATCTTTTAAAATTTATTTTATTTATTCCAAAAGAAAAAAATGGTATTAAAATTATTGATAAAATTAATAGCTTTGAAATTGAAAATTTAGATTATAAACCAAATAATATTATTTCAATTTTAAAAATTAAAAAAATGCAAATCAATGAAAATTTGCATATTATCGGTAAAAATGGAACGGGTAAAAGTACCTTGTTAAAAATTTTAAATTTAGAAAATGAAATTGATCAAAATTTTAAAATTAATAATTTAGAAATAAAATATATAAATAAGGAAGAATATCGAAAAAGAGTCATATATATTTCTAGTAATTTAAATTCTATTTCTAGTGATTTATTAACTTATATTACTGATGGAAATTACGAAAAAATGCAAACATTTTTTTCAAATATTCAATATTATAATTTAAATCCATTTTTAAAAAATGTTAATTTAGAATTGACAAAAGAAATAAAACAAGGATGGATAAATTTTTCAAGTGGACAAAGGCAAATTATTTTACTACTTAAATTATTTACAAAAAAATATGATTTAATTTTGCTTGATGAGGCATTTGAAAATATTTCTCTAGAAAATTTCCAATATTTAAAAACCTTAATTAATGATTATCAAAATGATGCAATTTTTTTAGAAGTTTCTCATTCTAAAAAGTACATAAAAGAATCTAAAGAGGTTGATATTGAAAAATTATAAAAATCCAACTTATTTAATTATAATTTCCTTTTTATTTTTAATTTTTTTCATAACTACATTGTTTTTATTTTATAAAGTTAAAATGCAAGAAAGTATTTGAATTAATATCAATATTGATGAAAAAAAGGAATTAAGTTTTGAAATAAATTCAAGTATTTATTACAATATTAAAAATAGTTCTTTTATTATGATTGATAAAAAATTTTTTGATGGAAAAAACGATGTAATTTTAAAAATTAGAGAAATAAAAAACATTAAAGAAGACATCTTTAATGTAAAACTAGTAAGTGGAGCGAGGTTAAACGTTGTGCCAAATTCCACAATTCCTGCTCAATTAATATTTACTACAAGTAAAAATATTTTTAATTTTATTATTTAATTCTTTCAAATAAAAGCGAACCTTTTTCAACTATTTTATCATTAAATAAATTTCAATTTCCAATATCATCAAAGTTGATTGTTGTTAAATTCAACTGCTTCAATACTTCTTGAGTTTTTTCTTTAAAAACACAACTCATAAAACAAGTTATAGCATATAAACCATTTAATAAAGTATTTAAAACAACCTCTAAACGCTCTAAATTGTCTTTTAGTGTTCAAGGCAATGTTAGATCAATATAATTATTTAATTTTTTAGATAAATTTATAGCTTCTTTAAAAGCTTTATCAATTTTAAAATTATTCATTTCATCTAAATAAATTTCTTTGGTTTGTAAAATTGAATTGAAAATTTCTTTTTCATATTTTTCAATTTTATTTTCACAATATTTAACTGAACCTGTAAATGATTGTTTAATCATTGCGATTGTTCTGGATAATAAATTACCATAATTATTTGCTAAATTTGAGTTATAAACATTAATAAAATGTTCTTCATCGAAATTAGCATCCTGACCCATTATTATTTGTGTACTTAAATAATATTTAACTGGCTCGGCACCATATTTATTTATTAAGTAAATTGGATCAACAACGTTATTTAAACTTTTTGACATTTTTCTACCATTAGCATCTCTTATTAAACCATGAGATAAAATAGTAGTTGGTTGCTTGAGATCTAAAGATTTAAGCATAATTGGTCAATAAATGCAGTGAAATCTAGTAATTTCCTTTCCTACTATATGAACAATTTCATCACCATTTTTTCAATATTTTAGATAATCTTGATCATCATCTAAACTAAAGTTTAAGGCACTTAGATAATTAAATAGCGCATCCAGTCAAACATAAATAACATGTTTTTTATCATTTGCTAAAGGAATTCCTCATGTAAAAGAAACTCTTGTAACTGATAAATCCTCAAGACCTTTTTCCAAAAAATTATTTTCCAACTCTTTTATTATTTGCTGAGGGTAGATTCAATTTTCTTTTTCTTTTCATGAAGATAATAATCAATCTTGGAATTTAGACATTTTTAAAAAATAAGATTCCTCTTCCACTTCTATTAATTGATCTTCACTAACAGGGTGAAAATATTTTCCGTCTTTAAATTTTGCCTGTGTTGGTGTTAAAAATTCTTCAGCACTCACTGAGTAAAGACCTTTATAAATACCTTTATAAATAATTTCTTTTTTTAACAATTGTTGAAATACATTTAATACAACTTTAGCATGATTAGCATTTGTAGTTCTTGAAAAATAATCGTAATTTATTTTTGCTAATTTTCATAATTCTTTAAATTTAGCACTTTGAATATCAACATATTCTTGCGGGCTTAAATTCATTTCTTGAGCTTTTTGCTGTATTTTTAAACCGTGCTCGTCAGCGCCGGTTAAAAATTTAACATCATAATTTAAATTTTTCTTATAATTAGCAAAAACTCAAGCTAAAGTTGTTGTATACAGATGACCAATGTGCAAATTTCCAGATGGATAATAAATTGGTGTTGTAATAAAAAAAGTTTTTTGTTTTTTATTCATATTATCTCTTCACTTTCTTTGGTTTATAAAGTTCTTTAACTTCATCGCGATATTCGTGCTTAAATTTATCATTTAAATGTAAATAAATATTTTTATCAAAAAATGTCCCTCACCCAGTTGCAAATCTTGATTCAATTAAAACTAAATTTGATTTTTCATCTTCACGAGGATAAATCATTTGAACTCTTTTTGGTTCAAAATTATATTTTCTTAATAAAGTTAAACAATCTACCATTCTTTCTGTGGGAATTACAAAACTTAAATATCCTTTTTGTTTAATAATTTTTGCACTACCTGAAATAATTTGTTCTAAGTTTAACTTAATTTCATGAGTTGCAATTAATAATTCTTGACTTGCATTTTTCCTTTTAATATTGGCTTCCACTTTATAAAAAGGAGGATTGCAAACAATTGCATCATATTTAGGTAATTGATTTTTACTATGCTCTTTATAAAAGAGATTAAAATCATTTAAAATTAATTTAATTTGATTATTTTTTTCATTCAACCTTACATTCATTTTTGCTAATTCAATTGCTTTTTCTTGAATTTCTATTGCATCAATTTTTAATTTTTCATCTCTTTCAGCAATAAAAATTGATAAAGCTCCGTTATTAGCACCTATTTCCAATAAATAATTAACTTTACGATTTAATGTAATAAAATTACCTAATAAAATAGTATCAACAGAATAGTTAAACATTTGCTTATCTTGATAAACATATAAATTTGAATCGTATCCTAATGAATTTTTAATAATTTTTCTTGACATTTTATAATTTAATTAATTTGGGATTATAAGAATAAGCCCTTCCTTCTTTTGCTAATAATTTTCCATTAATTTTAGTAGCATCCGCACTAAATGTATTTGTAATGGTTAACATATACTCACCAACACCATAAGAATCAACAGGTGCTTGTTCATTTTCAAACCACTTTATTTTTTCTGGATCAAAACCTGATGAAACAATTATTTTAACATGTTCACCTCCGTTTTCATCAAGTGCTTTTCTCAACCTTTTAATTTGATTCGGTGTAACTCCATATTCTTTTTCGCTTCTAGCAAACATTTTATCCATAACACCCTTAGAAGTATCAACTCTCACTCCAAATAATTTATCTTTAAATTCTTTTAGTACCTTTAGTGAATCTTCAATTACATTGTTGTGAAAATCGACTAGTGCAATTAAAGGTTCATTTGGTCATAATTGATAATAATACTTCATTACTTTAACTAAATCACCTTCAAAATTTTGAATTAATGCATGAGGAATTGAACCAAAAACCACTTTTTCATTACCTCTAGAACCCGCATTAGTTGAATGTGATTTAATTCCTGCTAATTCAACAGCAATTCCGTCTCTTTCTTGATTTAAATAGTGATCGGAACGATCGCCCATAAAAATTATTTCCTTACCATTAGCTGCATCAATGCATCTTTTAGCATTTGTTGCAATTGATGTGCTTCTTGCTAAAACACCGTCGATAATTCCTTCAAAAATACCAAATTCTTTATATTTACCTTCCAATTCTAGAACAACCTCTTTACTATTTATTAAACTTCCTTCTGGTAAATATTTAATTGAGTATTTTGAAGTATCACTATTTTCTTTTAATATTTTTATTGCTTCATTAATCCCGCCTAAGATTGAATTGTCTTGTCTTTGGAAAAATTGTAATGTAACAATCGCATCAGGATTAAACTTTTCAATTATTTCTTTTGCTTTAAAAAAATAATTAGCAGCATAATAATCTATCTTTTTATTCATAACATTCCTTTTATTAATTATTTTTAAGTTTCACTGTATTTAACTACAATCAAGATTAACATTGAGTAATAACTATATTCAGACTTTACTGTCGGCTCAGGAATTCCACCTGATCATGCTCAAAGAGTACGATGGCTTTTACATCCGGTTGGGTTATAATCCCAGTCAGGAAACTACAAACAAATGTTTGCTATTAAATTGTACTAAAAACTATTAAAAAGTTGATATTATTTAATAAATAAAAAAATTACTATATTTTAAAAATTACAACATTTTTTATTATAAATAGTAAAAATGTTGTGCTACACTTCTTTGATGTCTTTATTTTTTTAATAAAAAAAGTTGATCCAATTACAGCGATCAACTTTTTTATTAATATTTAATATTTTAAAATAATAAATAATTATTGATATTTAATAGAATCAAGCATTTTTTGATCAAATACTTTTAAAAATTCTACCATTAAATTAATTAGTGCTTCCATATCTGAAAGTGATGCAACTCCTAGTGGTGAGTGTAAATATCTTTGTGGAATTGAAAGACAAACTGTAAATGCTCCACCTTTTGCATATTGTAATTCAGCAGCATCAGTTCCTCCTCCTTGAGCAACATATTTATAAACTGGTATGTTGTGTTTTTTAGCTAAATCAACTAAAACATTAACTAATTTTGGATGCATCATAGTTTCCATATCTTGCATATTAATAGCAACTCCAGCACCTAATTTTGGAACCCCGGTAATAGCACCATAGGTATCGTGAGATGCTCCTGTATCAATTGCAAAAGCAATATCTGGTTCAATCATTGATACAGAAGTTTTTGCTCCTCTAGTTCCCACTTCTTCTTGTACAGTTCCTACAAAATAAGGTTGATTAGGTAGCTTTTCATCTTTTAGTCTATTAATTATTTGATCAATAACAGTAACTCCAGCACGGTTATCCATTGCTTTTCCCACTACTAAATCTGGATTAAATAATTTAAATGTTTCACCATGCATATAAATTCTATCTCCTGGTTCAATTCCCTGAGATTGTGCTTCTTTTTTATCTTTAAAACCAAAATCAACAAATAAATCTTTAATATTAACAGATTTTTCTCTTTTTTCTCTTTCTAAAATATGAATAGAGGTATGACCAAAAATTCCGTATAACTCTTTATTAGTAGAAGTTATAATTTTAGCTTTAGTTCCAATAACAACATTTGGTCATACTCCCCCTATTGTTACAACTCTTACTTGACCGTTGTCTAAAATATCTAAAACTGCAAATCCCACTTCATCCATATGAGCTGCTAACATAATTTTTGGACCAGAATGATGATCTTTTTTAGTCATTATTAAAGAACCCATTCTATCTCTTGAATATTCTACATTTGCATCTTTAGTATTTTCTTTTAAAGCTGCAACAACTTCATCTTCATAACGGGAAACACCTTCAATTTCCATATATTGTTTTAATCTTAAAAATAATTTTTCTTTTTTATTATCTTGCATTTTTCTCCTTATTTATATTGTATTTCTAAATACTTTTCACTATCCATTACTTTTAAAAATTCAGTTAATAAATCAATTACAGCAATTAAATCATTTAAATCACAAACGCCTAGTGGTGAGTGTAAGTATCTTTGAGGAATAGAAATAGTTATGGTAGCCGCCCCGCCTTTTGCATATTGTAATTCAGCAGCATCAGTTCCTCCTCCTTGAGCAACGAATTTATAAACTGAAATATTTTTTTCTTTTGCTAAATTATAAATAAATTTAACTAATTTAGGATCCATCATTGTTCCGCCATCTTGAACTCTAAGGGCGACTCCTAAACCTAATTTTTGTACCCCCTCAATCGCTTTGTAAGTATCGTGAGATGAAGTTGTATCAATAGCGATTGCAATGTCAGGATTTACTAGCGAAACGGAGGTTTTTGCTCCTCTAGTCCCCACTTCTTCTTGTACCGTTGCGACAAAATAAGGTTGATTAGGAAGTTGTAAATCTTTAATATTATTTACTATAAAATCTAAAACAGTTACTCCCGCTCGATTATCCATCGCTTTTCCCACTACTAAATCTGGATTAAATAATTTAAATGTTTCACCATGAATATAAATAATATCTCCCGGTTTAATACCAACTTCTTCCGCTTCTTTTTTATTACTAAAACCAAAATCAACAAATAAATCTTTTTCACTTACCGCTTTAGTTATTTTCTCTCTTTCTAAAATGTGAATAGAAGTATGACCAAAAACTCCGTATATCTCTTTTCCTAAAGAGGTTTTTATTTTTGCTTTAGTTCCAATAATGACATTAGGTCATACTCCTCCAACTGTTACAACTCTTACTTGACCATTGTCTAATATATCTAAAACAGCATAACCTATTTCATCCATATGAGCAGTTATCATAATTTTTGGACCTTGATTATGCTCTTTTTTGCTTATAATTAATGAACCAAAATTATCATAACTATAATTTAGATTTTCACTTTGAGTATTTTTGATAATTGCTTTAGCAACATCGCTTTCATTTCTTGATACTCCCTCAATTTCCATATACTCTTTAAGTTTTAAAAATACCTTATTTTTTAATGAGTTTTTTTGATTTTTCTCTTCATTTTCTCTCTTCATAATAAATTCTCGCTTTTTCTCTTTTTATTAAAGTTTCCATATTATCCCAAAGTTCATCTGGATCAATAACTTCAAATATACGATCTAAAAATCATTTTTCCAATTTTTCAATTACAATATCAGCTCTTTCTGGGTTGTTATAAAATTTGTCTATTATAAATTTTTTCGATAGGCGCAATTCATCTTCAAGTGCTTCGCTGATGTGATATTTTGGATTTAACATATATTTACCATTTTCAATTGAAAAAATACTATTAACTTCATTTTCTATTAGTAACATAAAAAAATATTTTTTAAAACTTAAGGGAATTTGTTCATTATCAAAAACCGATTGTACTTCTTTAACATTTTCTTTATTTCATTTAATGATTTCAAGCGCTGTTAAACCTATTTCATTTAAAATGAAATTTTTTTCAATTAATAAATCAACAATGGTTTCCAAATCTAAATCAATTTTAAATTTTCAGTTTTTTCTACCTGAAAATTTTGAAAAATATTTATAAGAGTTTTGATAGTAATCGATATATTCGAGTACGGCTTTAAATTTTTTTTCATATTTTTCTGGAATTCAAGGTGAATTCAATTCATCATTAACAATTATTTTAATCTCATCTTCTTTACATTGTAAAAATAATTGCTCAATTTTCTTTTCAATTTTTTCGTAATAATTTAATTTCTTACTAATTTTTTTTATTGCCGCCATTCTTACCTTTGTTTTTTATGTAAAATAAAAAATAGATATTAAAAAATATCTAAATTTTAATATGTTATTTTTTTCTTCTAATTTCTTTAAGTCTTGCAGATTTTCCTTTTCTTTCTCTCATAAAGTAAAGTTTTGCTCTTCTAACTTTATTAGAACGCACTACTTCGATAGAAGAGATTGTTGGTGAATTAACTGGAAAAGTTCTTTCAACACCAAATCCATAAGACATTTTTCTAACTGTAAAAGTTTCTCTAGTTCCTGAATTTTTTCTTGCAATAACTAATCCTTCAAAAATCTGAATTCTTTCTTTATTACCTTCTTTAATTCTAACATGTACTTTAACATTATCACCTTGTCTAAATGCAGGCAAATCTTTTCTAATTTGCGAACCTTCAACAATAGTCATTAATTTATTTTGCATCTTTAATCCTTTCTATAATATCTGGTCTATTTTTTAAAGTTTTTTCAATTTGTTTTTCTTTTTTCCAATTTTCAATATTTTTATGATGACCACTAAAAAGTACTTCAGGAACTTTCATCCCTTTATATTCTCTTGGTCTTGTGTATTGTGGATAGTCTAATAAATTATTTTCAAAAGATTCATTTGTATGCGATTCTTCTTTTATTACTCCATCTACTAATCTAATAATTGCATCAGCAATAACCATAGCAGGTAGTTCTCCACCCGTTAAAACATAATCACCAATTGAAATTTCTTCATCAATTAAATAATCGATAATTCTTTCATCAAATCCTTCATACCTTCCGGCAATTAAAGTTATTTCTTTTTCCTTAGAAAGTTCTCTAGCAAGTTTTTGATTAAACACTTTACCTTGAGGGCTTACTATAATTTTTTTTCCAGAAACCGTTTGCAACGCTAAATCAATCGGCTCTATTTGTAAAAGCATTCCTTTACCACCGCCATAGATTTGATCATCGACTTTTTTATGTTTATTTTGACTAAAGTCTCTAATATCAACAATGTTTATTTCAATCAATCCTTTTTCTATTGCTTTACCAATTATTGATTCATTTTTAAAACTATCAAAATAATTTGGAAACAGAGTTAAAAAATTTATTTTCATTAATTATTTTTTGAACTAGCAAATTCTTTAATAATTGCTTCTTTTTTTAATAAGTTTCTAACTGTATCAGTTGGTTTAGCACCGATATTTAGTCATTTTAAAACTAACTCTTTTTCTAATTTTAATTCTTTAGAACGTGGGTTATAATGTCCTAAAACTTCGATAAATCTTCCATCTCTAGGTGCTCTTGCATCAGCAGCAACCACTTTATAAACAGGATTAAATTTGCTTCCTAAACGTTTTAATCTTATTTTAACCATTTTTTCCTTTCGTATCATTAATTATTAATATCAATTCTTAAAAATTTAATTAAGAATGAATAAATTTTACCAAAAAAAATCTAAATGTCAAGCAAAAATACTTTACACTTTAAATAAAAAAATCCAGATTTTATATTGATTTAATCTGGATATAATTTTTTATTTTAAATTAAAATAATTTTATGGTAAAATAATCTTACTGTAGAGGTGTAGTTCAATGGTAGAACAACGGGCTTCAACCCCGTGTGTTATGGGTTCGAGTCCTGTCACCTCTGCCATTTTTTATGCCTTTTTTGAGTGTTTAACTTGATTTTTTTCAATAAAAACACTAATATTATCATTTTTATTAATAGTTTGACTAACAATTTCATTTGCTAAATATGTTTCGATATTTCTTTTTATAAAATGTTTAATAGGTCTGGCTCCATAATTAATTGAATCAGTATTTTTAACTACATATTCAATTACATCAGATTCAAATGTTAAATTAATATTTAGTGAATTTTTTAATCTTTCTGCTAATTTATTTAGTTCTAATTCAGTTATTTTTGCCAAAATTTGATCATTTAATGGTTCGAATTTAATGATTTCGTCAACTCGATTTATAAATTCTGGTTTAAAAAATTCCAATAATTTTTCTTTTATTTCTTCCTGATTAATATTAGGATTTTCTAAAATATCTTTTGAACCTATGTTAGTTGTCATAATAATTATAGTATTTCTAAAATTAATTTTTCTTCCTTTTGAATCGGTTAAAAAACCATTATCTAAAATTTGTAATAAAATGTTTACAACATCATAATGAGCTTTTTCAATTTCGTCAAAAAGTATAATTGAATATGGATTTTGTCTAACTTTTTCTGTTAA
Source organism: Mesomycoplasma lagogenitalium (assembly GCF_029854295.1). Lineage (NCBI taxonomy): Bacteria > Bacillati > Mycoplasmatota > Mycoplasmoidales > Metamycoplasmataceae > Mesomycoplasma > Mesomycoplasma lagogenitalium. Next base: position 295,683 of record NZ_CP122979.1, on the reverse strand, counting down.
TTGTCCACCTTGTTCGTATCCAATGTATCCAGGAGGCGAACCGATTAATTTAGATACCGAATGTTTTTCCATATATTCGGACATATCTAATCTAATTATTTGCTTTTCAGAATCAAATAAATAGTAAGCAACCGCTCTTGCTAATTCAGTTTTTCCAACTCCAGTTGAACCAGCAAATATAAAAGAACCAATAGGTTTATTAGGATCGTTTATATTCGCCTTAGATCTTAAAATAGATTTATAAACTAAATCAATTGCATTATCTTGTCCTTTAATTCTTGATTTTAAATTTTTAGCTAAATCAAGAATTTTATTTTTTTCTTTTTCAATCAATTTATCGACTGGTATTTTAGTTCACTTTGCAACAATTTTTGCAATGTCTTCTTCAGAAACGGTATCTTTTAAAAATAAACTTGCTTTTTCTTGTTTTTCAATTTCTTTAATTTTTGTTTCTAACATAGGAATTTGATTATATAAAATTTCCGATGCCTCTTTAAATTTACCTTCACTTTGATAAATTTTAAATTTATTATTTAAATTATCTAAATCATTTTTATATTTTGAATGTAAAGAAATATTATTTTTTTCTTGCTCAAAAAGTTCTTTATATTTATTAATTTCTTGCTTTGTTTTAGCAATTTGTTCATTTAATTTATCTATTTTTTCTTTATTTTCTGGCTTTTTATCTTTAGCTAATGAAAATTTTTCCATTTCAAGTTTTGCAAATTCTTGCTTTAACTTTCCAATAATTTCAGGTTGATAATTCATCTCTACCTTAATGTTAGCACTTGCTTCATCAATCAAATCAATTGCCTTGTCAGGTAAAAATCTATCTGTTATGTATCTTGAAGATAATTTAACTGCAGAAATAAGTGCATCATCTTCAATTTTAACATTATGAAAAGTTTCTAGACGATCTTTAATTCCTCTTAAAATTGTAATAGAATCTTCAATATTAGGTTCATTAACATCTATTTTTTGCATTCTTCTTTCTAAAGCCGCATCTTTTTCTATATATAATTTATATTCTTCTAAAGTAGTTGCACCAATTAATTTTATTTGCCCTCTTGCCATCATTGGTTTAATAATATTTGCCGCATCCATTGGAGCATCGGAAGTTTTTCCAGCGCCAATTAATAAATGTATTTCATCGATAAAAACAATAATATTACCATTTGATTCTTCTATTTTCTTTAAAATCTTTTTCAAGCGATCTTCAAATTGTCCATGATAACTAGCACCTGCAACAATCGATGATAAATCTATTTCTCAAATTTCTTTATTTTTTAAATCCTCTGGAACTTGTCCTTCAATTATCTTTCTAGCTAATCCTTCAATTATTGCTGTTTTACCAACTCCAGGCTCACCAACTAAAACGGGATTATTTTTAGTTTTTCTAGATAAAATAGTTATTATTCTCCGTATTTCATCATCACGATTAATTACTGGATCCAATTTATTAGATTTAGCTAATTCGGTTAAATTTTTTCCAAATTGTTCTAATGGATTTTTATTATTTTCTTGTTCTGTAAAATTCATATATACCTCCAAAATTTATATTTATAAAATAATTATAGCACAAAATTTGGCACTCTCAATAATAAAGTGCCAAATTTTTATCATTTATGTTTTATTATAAAAAAAGACACCTAAAGGTGTCTTGGTCATATAAATATGAAATGGCTGCCCCAGTTAGATTCGAACTAACGCATCGCGGCACCAAAAACCGCTGCCTTACCGCTTGGCCATGGGGCAATATGGTGGGGGGGGAGGGATTCGAACCCCCGAATCGTTAGAAAGTGGGTTACAGCCACCCGCGTTTGGCCGCTTCGCTACCCCCCCATAAAGCATAAAAATTATACTATATATTTTCTAAAAAACAAATAAATTTTATACTTTTTTTAATAAATCTAAAAATTCACTTTCAGTTATAGTTTTAATATTAAATTTTTTTGCTTTTTCTAATTTATTAGTTCCAACATTTTCTCCAACTATTAAATAATCAACTTTGGAACTAATAGCATTAGAAAATTTACCTTGATTTTTTTCGATTATATCTTTATAATATTCTCTCGGATTAGATAATGTTCCTGTTATTACAAAACTTTTATTTTCTAAAATATTTGATTCATATTCGTTTTCATTATCTAAAAACTCAAAATTAATTGTTTTTAACCTATTTAAAAATTCAATATTTCTTGGATTAGCAACGTAATTTTTTAACTCTTGAACCATAGTTTCGCCAAATTTATCTATTTCAATTAATTGTTCATAATTAAAATCAATTAATTGATCAATGCTCTTGATTTTTTTTGATAAGATTTTTGAAAAATTAAGACCTATATTTTTAATACCTAATGCATATATAAATCTAAAAAAGGGAATTTTTTTAGCATTATTAATTGCTGATAATAGTTTTATCATCGAAGTTCTTTTAAAACTATTAAATTTTTCATTATCATTTAATTCATTTATTTTAGCAATTTGATTTTCTAAAAAAAATACATCAATTTCGTCTTTTATTAATTTAAATTCAAAAAACTGCCTAACAGTTTTATCAGAAAGATTTTCGACATTTAGTGCATTTTTTGAGAAAAAATGAATGATTTTTTGAATTTTAATTTCTGGACAATCTTGATTAATACAAAATTGTTCTTTGTCAGTATCTAATAAATCAAATTCGCATATAGGGCATTTTTTAATTATCTCTATATTTGTTGAATCAAAATTTTTAACCGAAGAAATAACTTGGGGAATTATTTCTCCTGATTTTTTTATATAAACCTCTTCATTTAAGCGAATTTTTAAATTTAAAATATTTTGATGATTATGTAAATATGCTTTTGAAACAATTGAACCATTTAAATTAACAGGTTCTAAAATTGCAACATAAGCAATTTTTCCAGTTCTTCCAACTTGATAAACAATATCCTTTAATTTAGATTTAACAACTTGATCATAAAATTTATAGGCAATGGCTCCTCTAGGGAATTTAGAGGTACTTCCTAGTTTATTATAAGAATCATAACTATTAACTTTTATTACCACTCCATCAATTTCATAATCTAATTGTTCTCTTTTTTGTTCAATTAAATTAATATGTTCTTCAATTTCAGCACTATTATTTAATAATAAACCTAAATCATTTGTCACAAATTTTTCTTTATTTAAAAAATTAATTGAATCACTTACATAAAAAATCTGATGCTTTTCTGGATCGATTATTTGATATCAAAATGCTTTTAATTTTTCTAATTTGTCATCACCATCTTTTTTTCTTCTAATAATACCTGCTGCTGCATTTCGTGGATTTAAAAATTCAGTTTTTCGATATATTTTTGTAGTTTTTTTCTTTTTTAACAGTGATAAATTTTGATTTTTTCTTAATTCGTTTTCTTGTTTAATTAATTGATTTTCTTTTTCAATTTCTTGATATAGAAGATATTCGTTTTTAATTTGTTCATTCATTTTTAAAAATGAATTTTTATCTAAATAAATTTCACCACGAATTTCAATTTTTTCTTTGTAATTAATTTGTTTAGGAACAATTTCATCTTTTAGTTTATAAATATTTTCAATAACATCTTCTCCTTCTTTTCCATCTCCTCTAGTTAAAGCTGATACTAAATTACCATTTTCATAATGGAGCGCCATTGAAATTCCGTCAATTTTCGGTTCTACATAAAATTTATTGTTTTTTCCAACTTTAGTAAAAACATCATTTTCAAATTTTACTATTTCACTAATTTCATAGGCTTTATCTAAAGATAGCATTGGAGTGTTGTGCTTTATTTTATTAAAAAGACTCATTTTTAAAGGAGCCATTTTTTCAATTGGTGAAGCCATTATTTCTTCAAGCGAAAGTAAATGAAAATATTTTTCTTCTAGTCTTTTTAATTCTTTGAATTTACTATCATATTCATAATCACTAATTTCAGGTTCATCTTTTTCAAAATATAAAGAATCATGATATTCAATTTCTTTTCTTAAATCAAAAATCAGCTTTCTGATTTTTTCTTTTTCATCATTGCTCATATAACTCCTAAAATAGTTGTGCTGTGTATAATCAAAATTGAGGCAATTGACCAAAAACATTTTGTTCAATTAAAATTACAAAGATAATAAATGCAACTAAAAATAGCATAAATAAATAATCAAATCATTTTAAATATAAACGACGATATCTAGTTCTTTTTTCGTAAGGAACATAGCCTCTGACTTCCATTGCATTTGCTAAATCTTCTGCTCTTGAAAATGATAAAACAAATAAAGGGATTGTTAAAGTTATCATCGATTTTACTTTATCTTTGATTTTTCCATGCTTAAAATCTACCCCTCTTGATGCTTGAGCTTTTATAATTCTATTTGCCTCTAATAACAATGTAGGAATAAATCTAATTGAAATGGAAATAATCATTGCAATTACACTAGTATTAATTTTAATTAATTTTAATGGCGAAATTAAATCTTCAATTGCTTTAGTTAATAAAATAGGTTTAGTTGTATAAATTAAAAGAGTTGTAATTATAAGCATACAATAAATTCTTAAACCTAAAACAAATGATCTAATAAAAACTAAATTTGTATATCTAAATTTAAAATAAATTTCAAAAGAAAATCATTCGGTATCAACAAAATTAAAAGAATCTAAATGTGCCTGTTTTTTATCGTTAATACTAAAACCATTAATTATAAAATTTTCATTTTCTTTTAAAGAAGAAGTGTCATACAGTAAAAAACCATATAAAACAGACATAAATAAGAAAATAAAAATTGGTAATTTTGCCATTTTTAGTAAATGAAGTGGTCTTTCAGTAGTTAAAATAAAAATGATTAAAGTAGGAATAATTAAAAATGAAAGTGTAAATAAATGAGTTACTACAAAAAAGAAAATAATAAAAAGAATATTAAAAATTAACTTTAATCTTGGATCTAATCGATGTAAAAAAGTATTTTTAGGAACATATTTTCCAACAACAATATTCATTATTCCTCCATATTTTTATTTATTTTTTCTGCTAATTCATCAATATTTGTAACTCTTCCAATTTTCATTCCTCTTCTTTCTAATTCGCTAGCAAAAGAAAGAAGTTTAGTAGGTTGCATACGGTTGTTTTTCAAAAATTCATTATCGCTAAGAATTTCATATGTATCACCATCTTTGATGATTTTACCATTTTGAAAAACAATTGTTCTTTTTGTTCATGTTAAAGCATTATCTAAATCGTGTGTAGCAATAACAATTGTTTTTCCAGATTTATTTAATTTATCAAAAATTTTTAATGTTTCTTCAATTCCGGCAGGATCTAAACCTGCTGTGGGTTCATCAAAGAAAATAACATCAGGTTTCATCGCTAAAATTCCTGCGATTGCTACTCTTCTTTTTTGGCCTCCAGATAAATCAAAAGGAGAACGTTGTAAAAAACTTTGATCTAAACCAACTAGTTCAATGATTTCTTTAGCATCTTCTATTGCTTGTTTTTTTGGTATTCCCATAGATATGGCACCAAAAATAATATCTTTTTCAATTGTTTGCTCAAATAATTGATATTCAGCAAATTGAAAAACAACACCCACCCTTTTTCTAATTGATTTTAAGCCCTTAACTTTTCTTTTGAAAAATCTTTTTTTACTAATAACGATTTTTCTTTGAAAATCCTGATTTGTTTTTTTATCTACATCTGTAAAAACAAATTCAATTTCACCGGCATCAGGAAATATTAAACCGTTCATATGCTCGATAAATGTAGTTTTACCACTACCAGTTTGTCCAATTATTGAAATAAATTCTCCTTGATTTATTTGTGCTGAAACACCGTCAATAGCATTAAATTTTGATGGTAAATCTTTATCGTAAATTTTAACAATATTATTAACTTTTATTTGCATATTTGCTCCAATAATTCATTTGCATCATATGTTGGACTAATCCCTTTTAATTTACTTGATAATTTATAAATAAAAGGAGAATCAATTTTTGCTTTTTCAATAATTTCTTTGTTTTTTAAAATTTCTTGAGGCGATCCTTGGGCAATAACTTTTCCGTTCGATAAAACTAATAATTCATCAGCTAATATTGCTTCATCCATATCGTGAGTTATAGAAATAAGTGTTTTTTCTCTAGTTTGTTGAATATCGCGAATTAAAGTTAAAACATCACTTTTACCTTTTGGATCAAGCATTGATGTAACTTCATCAAAAATAATGATTGAAGGATCGAGTGCTAAAATAGAGGCAATAGCAACTCTTTGCTTTTGTCCTCCTGATAAATTTTGTGGCTCTCTTTCTAAATGTTCAAACATATCTACTTTTTTAGCTAAATCATAAATAATTTCTCTCATTTTTTCAGGTGACATTCTTTTATTTTCTAAGCCAAAAGCAATATCATCTTCAACCGTCGCCCCAACAAATTGATTGTCAGGATTTTGAAAAATAATACCAATATTTTTTCTTGCCTCGTTTAAAGTTTTTTTTGATAATAAAATATCTTTAATTCAAACTTCTCCTGATGTTGGTTTAATAATTCCTGTTAAAATTTTTGACAAGGTTGATTTTCCTGAGCCATTATGACCTAAAATAGCAATATATTTTCCTTTTTCAAAACTTACATTAATGTCATTTAATGCAAGTTTTCCCCCTTCATTATAAGCAAAGGTAACATTTTTAACTTTAATCATAAAAAAAATTATACAAAAAAATAATTAAAAACTTTCAAATAACTAAAAATTAAAAATAGTAATTGTAAAATTGTTATTAAAATAAAATAAAAATAAAATAGATCATCTATAAATTCTAGACGATCTATTGATTTTAATTATAATTTATTTTATTTTAATAATTTCAACATTTGAAAGAAAATCATTAGTTAATTTTTCTGTTCCTAACCACTTTGAAAAAACAGTTCCAATTGCAGCTGAATTAGCTAATTTAAAGGCACTTACTGCATCTTGGTTTAGAAAGTAATTAGCGCTAAAAATAGAAATCATTGTATCACCTGCACCAGTTGCTGAAACTACTTTAATTGGTTTAATAACTGCTTTATAAATTTCATTTTTATCAGTTAATAAATATGCACCATTTTTATCAAGTGAAATAATAACATTTTCAGAACCTAAATTTTGAATAAAATAAAGACTTTCAATTAAATCATTTTCATTTTTAATAGTAAGATTAAAATTTCTTTCCAATTCATCTTTATTTGGTTTTATTAATAATGGTTTATAGTTTAAAAATGTTTTTAAATTTGGTGAATCTATGTCTAAAACAAATTTAATTTGCTTTTGCTTTAATAAATCTAAAATTTCAATAATTAAATTTTCATCAGAAGTACCCATAATTAATAATAAATCATCACTAGTAATTTTATTTAATTCACTAAATAATTTTTCTTTTAATTTTTTATCAATTATTGTTCTTGCACCATTTAATTCAAAATTTGTATTATCACCATAAAACTTTATATTAATTCTTGTACTTTTTTCCGTTTCAATGTTAATTAAATTTAAATTTTCTTTATTAAAAAAAGAAGAAAAAGTATATAAAGTATTTTTATCAAAAAACGTAATTGCTTTAGTTTGAAAATTATGGCGATTTAAAATTATTGAAGCATTAATTCCCTTTCCTCCTGGTAAAAGTGTTGAATTTTGGTACCGATTGACTTGATTTAATTCAAATTGTCCATCTTCAATCAAAAGATCAATTGAAGGTGATAAAGTCAATGTATAAATCATTTTATTTATTTGTTTTTACTGCTTTTTTAGCAAATATTTTTGTTAGTACATAAATTAGTGCTGCTTGAGTTAAAGCACCAATTAAAATTGCCGCTAATCAAATTATGATTCCCACTGCAATTGAAGCACCAAAGTTAGCTACTAAATTTGTTTTTAATAAAAATGCAACAAAAATTCCTCCATGTGGCGCTGCGATTGTAACACCTAAAACTGCTGAAATTAATCCCGCCACAGCTGCACCTACCATATTAGCTGGAATTAAAATTTTTGGTTTTTTGGATGTATAAGGAATTGCTCCTTCACTAATAAATGATAATCCAAAAATAATGTTTGAAATTTTTCCTGCTTCGATTTCTTCTTTTGTTCATAGTTTTTTGTTAATGAACATTGATAATGATATTCCTAATGGAGGAACCATTCCAGCTGCCATTACTGCAGCCATAGAAACCGATGAATGAATTGGACTTTGAGCTAATGTAAGTGTTCCGAAAATATAGGCAGCTTTATTAACTGGACCTCCTAAATCGAATCCCATCATTAATCCTAAAATTATTCCTAATAATCATGCTAAATACGGATTATCTTGCATTAATGATAAAAATAATACTAATCCTAAATTAATAAAAATTAAAATTATATTTACTGCTCAGAAAATAATTGCAATTGTTAATGTTGCAATTAACGGAATAAATAAAATATTTTTTATTCCTTGCATTGTTTTTGGTAAATTTCCAAAAACATATTTTGAAAAAATAATAATCATAAAGGCAGCAAAAAAACCACCACCAATTGCTCCTACAAATCCTGATCCCGTTGATAAAAAGCCACTAGCATCAAAACTTCCATTAGCATTACTAATTGCCGGGCTTAAAAATTGGTATGAATTTGATAATTTTCCGCTCGCAATCGCTCCAACAACAAATCCAGGTAATAATCCTTGTCTTCCTACTATTGCAAAAGTGATATAAGCAGCTAAAATTGGCACAGCTAATCCCATTGCTTGATCACCAATACTTTTAATTATATTAGCAACATAACTATTGCTTCCAAAACTTTGTAAAAATTTTGCTGATTGTACATCGGTTCCTGATGCACTTTCAATTATAATATCAAAAATGAAAGCTAAAGCAATCATTATTCCACCAAAAACAATAAATGGCAACATAAATGAAATTCCAGTCATTAATGAGCGATACATTCTTTTTCCAAATCCATTAAATGAAATTGATTGTTCCTCTTCATTGAGATTATTTTTGGATTTTGAAACATTTAATTTAGTTCCTTTTTTGTCTAAAATTTTTTGAATTTGCTCTTGTGGATTATGAATTGCTTTTTTAGTAGAAATTTCAATTACATTATCTGATAAAGCGAATTTTGATCTTTCAATTTCTCTATCAACCGCAATAATAACTCCTTTAGCATTTTTTATTTCAGCTTCGGTTAAAGCATTTTTAGTACCATCAGCACCTTGGGTTTCTACCTTAATTTTAACATTCATTTTTTGTGCTTGTTCTAATAATTTTTGCTCCGCTAAATAAGTGTGAGCAATTCCTGTTGGACAAGATGTAACAGCAACAACATCATAAACTTGATTAAAATCATTATTTTTTTCAGGTTTTAATGTGGATTGAAATTTACTAATTAACTCTAAAAACTCATCACTAGTTTTTACTTGATTTAATTGCTTAACAAATTCACTGTTAATTAATAATTTTGATAAATTTGCCATTGTTTGTAAATGTGAATTTTCTCTTTCGCTTTTTGAAAAAGCAATTGCAAAAACAAAATTTACTGGTTGATTATCAATAGAATTTCAATTTAAATCCGCTACTCTAGCAAATAATAGTGTGCTATTTTTAATCACATCATCACTCATGTGTGGTATAGCAACTTTATCACCAATACCAGTTGAATCTTGATTTTCTCTAGCTAAAAACGCATTATAAACTGTTTGTTTATCACTACTAAAACCTTTATCAACTAATTCACTAGCAAAAAAATCTAATAATTGTTCTTTAGAATTGAATTTTTTATCTAGATAAATTAGATTTTTATTTTTAAATAAACTTTTAATATCCATTTTTTCCTTTCTGTTTTATAGATAAATTTTAATATATTTTTTTTAATATAAAAGAGATAAAAAAAGAAATAGTAAATATGAATATTAAATAGATTGTTAATATTTTAAAAATTATTTTTTTATTTAATAATTTGTAAATAAAAAAAACCACTGTAAAAATGGTTCAATTTTATAACTAATTAAGTTTATTTAAATTGTTTTTATAAATTAAATTAGCACAATTAACATATGTTCTTAAAAGGGTGGAAGCTCCTAATTTTATGCCTCCATAATATCGAACCACCACTATCAAACTGTTAATTTCATTTTTAGTTTGTAATAAGTTTAATAATGGTTTGCCCGCTGTTCCTCGCGGTTCTTTATCATCTGTCATTCCATAGTGGATAATATCGTTTTCTTTAACTATAAAAGCATAACAAATATGTTTTGCTTTTTTATTTTCTAATCATAAATTTGAAATTATTTTTTTAACTTCTTCTTTTGAAAAAACTTTATAGTAATAGCAATAAAATTTTGATTTTTTAACTTCTAGCAAATTATCCATTATTTAATTTTAAAAAGTAAATTTCCCTCTGCTATTACATGATTTTTCATTTTGTTTAAAACATCTCCTAGAGTAATAACATCAAAATCTTGACGCTCATTAAATTGAATTTTTTGATCTAGTGCATAAACTGTTAATGTATAAACTCCAGTTGGCTCACTAATGTTTGGTAATTTAATTAATCCATAATCATTACTAATAAATCTAAAAACTTCATTACTCATATTAAACATATTTGCGATTTTAGGAGCAAAATGAGAGCCAAATGTATTAATAAAATGAAATTTTTTATTATTTGAATAAAACTGTTCATTTATTTCTTTTGAATTTATAATAATGGTTTCTTGTAAAGTTGGTTCAATATCGGTTTTTACTCAAAAAACAGTTGGCGTTGCAAATGTTTTTACTTCGGCATTTCCTAATAATGCTACTACATAACTTTTTGCTTGTTTTATACTTGTAAATTCTAATGGCATCGATTTAGCAACAAAAAAATTGTTCTCAAGTTTTCCAACATATTCTTGATTTAAATAATTAATGCCGTTTTCTTGATAAATTCCACTAGATCTTACATTAATTTTTTCAAAAATATTATTTTTATAAAAAAACTCTTGATTTTTATCTAATGGAGCATTTAATTGTTCAACACTTTTATTATTGGGTACAATTTGTCCATTTTCTACTTTAAATTTTGTTCGATATAAAAAGGTGTAAATTCCTTGATCGATAACTTTATTATGAATTAAATTTTGGAAATCATCAAAAAATAAAGGTTTAGATGTTTTATTAAAATTTTTAGGTAAAATTGATTCAACATTTAATGCTAAAACACGAAGTTCATAATTATGATCGCTTTCAATTGGAAAAGGTCCGATAAAAACTCCTGGTAAAGCATTTTTATGAACACGATCTAATATGTGATTTTTCGCAAAATGAGTCATTGAATTTTCAAATTGCAAAATATTATCTTTTTCTCTAAAAGAAAAATCTCAATCTAATTTATTTTTTTTCAAATCAGCAATTATTCAGTGAATAAATGGCACTCCAAATGCTTTAGTTGCTTCTTTATCTACAAGAGTTATGGCATATGATTTAGCATTTTTTACTTTTTCTCATTTAATTGGAAAACTAACTGAATTATTTTCATAATTTCCATTTCCATATTGAGTATCTAATACTCCATTTTTTACAGCTTTTATTTTTATTTTCATTTTATAATTTTACCAAATAAAAAAACCTTGCAAGACAAGGTTTTTAAATATTTCAAAAAAATGGTTTATTTATTCAATTTTATTAATATTTCAATAAGTTTTTCTCGCGATAAACTTTCATATCCTGAAATTTGAAATTTCTGAGCAATTTTACGAATTTGTTCAGTAGATAGTGATTGTAATTTTTCGCGGTATTCTTTTGATTTTAAATCTTCTTCTGGCTGATTTTGAACATTTTCTCCAGTCGCACTAGCTGTTTGATTAGGGTTTCTAGTTGCATTTGGACCAAATGCTCCAAAATTTCCAAACATTTTTTCAAAATCACTATTTTTTAACTCTTCAGCTACTTTTTGTGCTCTTTCATAGTTTTCAGCAATTAAAAACATTCTTTTAATTAATTTCACTTTTCTTTGTGGATAAATAGTTAAAAGTGAAATAAGAGTTAAAGTGAATAACATAATTCCTGTTATGCTTTTAAAATTTTCCAATGTTTTTGAAAAATCTTGAAATAAAAGTGTTAAATATGAAATTATGTTCATAAATGAAATTATTGTGAATATAAATAATGTAAATCCGCTTATAAAAGCAAACGACTTATTTTTATAAGATTTATAAACTGTTAAAAAGTAATTAATAACTGTTCAAGAAACTAGTAAAAAGTTTGCTATTGAAAATATCAATGGAGTTGTAAATTGATTTTGAGACATAAGTTCTTTATTATAAGTAACAATTGCTAAAATTCACTGTGTAAAATTTAATAACAAAAATAATGATAGTAAAATACCATATAGAAAGATTCAAATTCTATATTCTTTTTTTTCTTTTTCTCAAAGTTCTGCTTTTAAAAATTCTGGTTTTTGTAAATAAAACATTTTTCCTCCTTATTTTAAAAAATAAATGTAGTTATCTAAATTATAACACTTTTTTTATTTTGGCACTCAAATATTCTAATTGCTAATTTCAAATTCCTTTGGTAGTTCAGTTGTAAATTTAAGATTTTGTCCATTTGGATGGGTAAATTCAATTTCATATGCATGTAATCTTTGGTTAAATTCATCCACTTTTTTATCATAAAGAGGATCTCCGAAAACCGGATGTTTTATATAAGCCATATGGACTCTAATTTGATGAGTTCTTCCTGTTTCTAGTTCACATCTAATTAATGAATATGGCTTATCATTGTAATTAAAATGTTTTTCTAAATAAACATGAGTGATAGCATTTTTGGAATTTTGCTTAATTACACTCATTTTTTGACGATTCATAGGATCTCTTCCAATTGGTAAATCAATATGGGTTATTTCATTTTGAACAAACCCTTCAACTATTGCTTTATATTTTCTTTTTATTAAATGATCTTTTAATTGCTGTGCCAAAAAAGTGTGTGCTTTATTGTTTTTAGCAACTATTAATAATCCCGATGTATCTTTATCAATTCTATGTAAAATTCCAGGTCTCATTTGTCCATTTACATCTGATAGATTTTTTTGAAAATGATATAAAAGCCCATTTACTAATGTGCCTTTTAAATTTCCTGGCGCTGGATGAACAACCATTCCTGATGGTTTATCGATAACTATTAAATCTGAATCTTCATAAACAATTTTTAAATCAATTTTTTCAGGAATAATATCAGTTACTTTAAATGGTATTTCTTTAATTGAAATTACTTGATTTTCACTTACTATAAATTTAGGTTTATTAACAATAATGCTATCATTGATTATTACATTTTTATTTAAAATTAAATCTTTTGCATCATTTCTAGAAATATCTGAATTATCACTAATATACTTATCAATTCTTTCTTTATACTTTACTTCTATAACTAAGGTTTTATTCATAAAATTAATTATATTAAAAATATTAAAAAAATAAAATAATAAATTAATTAAAACTTTCAATATTATTTTATTAATAAAATTAGACACCTAAATGCAAAAATGATTTAAGTGTCTAATAAAATATTTTCTGTAAAAATTATAAATAATATTAGTTTTGTTGAGCTTTAGCTGCTGCTTTTTTGGCTTCTTTTCTAATTTTTTCAACTCTTTTCGCTTTTCTTTCAGCCATTTCTTTTCTTCTAATTTTTCTCATATTTTCCTCCTATGCTTGATTTAATTTATTGAACTTAATTGTTTTAGCTTTATTACTTTTTCTTGGCGCCTGTAATGCTTTGAGAATTGGAGTTGCAACAACATCACTATTTGTAACTCCAATTGCAATTCCTGATTTTCCTTCTTTAAGAAAATCGACTGCTTTAATACCCATTAAAGTTGCTCAAATTCTTTCCTGTGCCGATGGTCTTCCACCTCTTTGAATATATTCTAAGGCCATTGCTCTAGAAATTACATTAGTTTTTTCTTGAACATATGCTGCAATTTCTTTTAAGTTAGGATATATAAACTCACTTACGATTGCAATAACACTTCTTTTACCTTTTTCATATATTTGATTTTTAACAACTTCAGCAATTTCTTCTTTAGTCATAGTTTGTTCATTTGTAATAATAATTTCCGCCCCGGTTGCTAATCCAGAATATAATGCTAAATCACCAGAACCATGACCCATAACTTCAACCATTAAAAATCTATTATGTGAATCGGAAGTGTCTCTAATTTTTTCTACAGCATCAACAATTGTATTTAATGCAGTATCATAACCAATAGTAAAATCACTTGAAGTAATATCGTTATCGATTGTTCCAGGAAGTCCAACAGTTTTAATTCCTAATTCGTGCAATAATTGAGCACCCATATATGAACCGTCGCCACCGATAACAACCAATGCATCAATTCCCATTTTTAAAAGATTATCTTTTGCTTTTTCTCTTGTTTTTAACTCTTTAAATTCTGGAAATCTAGCAGAATAGATGAATGTTCCGCCTTTAGAAACATAGGCATCAACATTGATGTTTTTGGCAGAAACGATATTTCCATAATAAAGTCCTTTATAACCTTCATAAACTAAAAAAGGCTCAATATCGTTAGCTAATGCTTGTTTTACAACAGCTCTAACTGCATTGTTCATACCTGGAGCATCACCACCAGAAGTTAATATAGCAATTTTTTTAATTTTAGTTTCCATTTTTCACCCATTTATTAAATTAATAAATATTATAATAAATTTTTTTAAAAAAAGTAAAATAATTTTATTATTTAGAAAATATTTTATAAAATTAAAAAATATTATATAATTTATGTTATTAAAGGGGTAATACTCAAGAGGCTGAAGAGGACGCATTGCTAACGCGTTAGGGGCTTAACCGCCCGCGCAGGTTCAAATCCTGTTTACCCCGCCATTTTTTTTATTGCTTTTTTTATTTGATATAATTTATTTATGTACAAAGCATTTTTGAAAGATAAAACAAATGAATTTTTTACACTTGAAGATTTGTTAAGTAAAATAAAAGAAGAAGATGGAAATTTAAAAAATTATAAAAAATATAACAAATTTTTATTTTGTGAAAAATGTCCTAATGTAAATTTGGTAGTTGCGTTAATAAGTTAAACACATTAAAGATATAAAAAAAACTACCATTTAATAGTTATTCCTATATTGTAATATAAAGTCCAACACTTATAAAAATTATATATTTTTGAAATATTTTTTTGAAAAAATAATTCGCAATATTACAAATTACCCTCTAATTAGAGGGTTTTTACTATTTTTAAAATATTTGAATTTAAATTAATTAAATAATGTTATCTTATTCGTCGTCATCTTTGATTATTTTCTTATATTAATAACTACTCATTCAATTAAAAATTTTTATTGGCATATTGTTGATTTTTTCTTGTATTTCTAAAATTTCCTTATCAGAAATAGTTGAGAAATCTGTCCCCTTTTTATAAATTCTTCTGATTAGCCCGTTAGAATGTTCATTCGTTCCTCTTTGATACGAAGCATAAGGTTCGCAAAAATAAATTTTACATTTTAATCAACTTGCTAATAATCCATTTTTTTCAAATTCTATTCCATTATCAATTGTTATAGTTTTAACATTTAAATTATTATTTTTAATTAAACTATATAAAACTTGATTTACTTTCATTGGATTTTTAGACTTTATTTTTTGATAATAGTTTTCTCTAGTTTTTCTTTCAGTTAGTGAAACCAAATTTTCAAAACCATTTTCTCTTTTTCCGATAATTAAATCTGCTTCTCAATGACCATATTCCTTTCTTAAATCTACATATTTCAGTCTTGTTCATATCGGAAAAACAAATTTATTTTCAAATTTTGAAAAAATACCCTTCTTTTTTTGCCCTTTTTATAATATTTTCTTAGTTTATCCGTTTTTTTTAATTCTCATCTATTAGATTTAAATCAATTAAAAATTTGTCTACAAGATGGGATTTTTATGTTTGGATAATTTTTCTTAATAAATTGATAAGTCGCTTCAATTCCATGAAAATTTTTATCATATTTACTTACAAAAATTTTAGTAAATTCTTGATATTTATAAAATAAACCAGCATATTTATGATAAGATCTTCTTTTACTTTTTTGGTGTGCTTTATGTGCCAAATTCATCAGAATTTCTTTTCAACTCTCTAGAAATAGTTGATTTATTTCTTTTTAAATTTTGAGCTATTTGACTTATGCTTTTTTTCTCAAAATAAAATAAATAGTTTATTAAATGTCGTTCTTCGTTTATAATATGTTTGTACATTTTTTCTCCCTATTTTTTGGGGAGGATTTTTTTATTTTTCAAATATTTAATTAAATAAAAAATGCAACCCCCTTATTTTAATTTTAAACCAAAACATTTTTTCATTGGTTTAAAGAGTGTTGCACTTTATATTTCAATTTGGGAAAAACTACCAAATGGTAGTTCTTTTATTTTTCTAGATTATCATATTCCAGCACTTTTAAAGTGGCATCATATTCTTCTTTGACCATTTCCAATTTATCATAATTCGATTGACTATTATTAAAAGGTTTTTTTAAGAGATTTTCTAGTTCTGCAAAGGTTTTATCAGTATAGAGTTTACTTTTATATTTTTCCATTTGTTCCTTTTGGTCGGCTAATCTTAACTCTTTTAACCTCACACCCCTAGTGCTACTTTTAAGATTAATATCGACTGTTAAAGGAATAGTTAGAAATTTGGAGATTGGTTGATTTTGATATTCGATATCAAATGACAGTTCTACAATAATATCACCGCCATTAATTTGCCGGTAGGACAATTGGGGGTTTTTAAATTGGAAATCTTGATGTTGATGAGTGAATTCTTGGAGTTTTTGTTCAATAATTGGTCTTAATCTAGTTTCGAGAAATTCTATTCGATGTGCAAAACGGACATCTTCTTTTGAACCATATGGTCGTTCCCTAGGAAAAGTTTTAGAAGAAACATTAAATTCATCCAAAGGATTTTGTGATCTTCAACTGTTAAACTCTTTGATGATTGTTAAAACTTGGTGATAAAACATTTGCTCAGGTTGTAAAGTATCTTCTTTTACTTTCAAATACATATCATAATAGATTTCCCGGTCAGTAGTTAAATATTCAAAAGTTAAATTCTCAGGTTTATATCTGTGAATTTGATTATCAAAAAAGGTTTGTAGATCTTGATATAAACCAATATAAGCCTTTTCAAAGTCATTAAGATGATTAATATTACCCATTAAGTATTTTAGTTCTTTTAAGTTGAGTTTTAACCTTTGCTTTCTATCTTCAAGATAGGCTGGTAATGGTGCTTTTTTAAAGGTGTGCCACATTATTTCCTTTGCTTGTTTATATTCTGAATAATCTGGATAATCACCATATTGAAATTTCATTAAATTAGGTGCTAGTTCCATCGCTCGTTTTCACTCTTCATTATCTAATCTGATTTGTTTTTCAATCTTTGTTTCCTCTTTTGGTGGTTGATTGACTGCACAACTAGCAACTATTGGTAAAGTAGCACTAGTAGCCATTAGTGGTAAAAATAATTTGTATTTAATGTTCATTATGTCTCCTTGATTGTGATACTAGTATTATAACATATAAGACGATAAAAAAGATCCTGCGGTTATATTTCATTCTTTAAAATGTGCAGTTTATTTTTCCAGCTCTGAAGCTATATGTTTAATACCAAAAATTAAAAAAGTTCAACAAGAAGCCAAAGAAAAAAACAAACAAATATTTATAATGTTTTTTTCAAAGTTTACAAAAATTAAAAACAATTTTATAAATTTTAATGTTAAAAATTCAAATTTTTTTTATATTTTTGCTGTTAATGATGATTTTCAAAAATAAACATAAAAAAAGCAAGCTAATTTATGTCTTGCTTTTTTATTATTAATTATTTTATATATAATTTAATTTTTTTATCAATCTCTTTTTCTTTTTCGCTTTGTCTTTTATCTGCTTTATTTTTACCTTTAGCTAATACTAATTCAATTTTTATTTTGCTTCTTTCATTTCAGTAAATTGATAAAGGAACTAGTGTATATCCTTGTTGTTTTTGCTTTAATTCAATTCTTTTTAATTGATTTTTATGCATTAATAATTTTCTAGCTCTTAATTCATCACCTTTAACTGCCATATAAAGTGAAATATGCATATTAGATAAAAATAGTTCACCATTTTTAAAACTAGCAAAAGAACCTTTTAAATTAACGTTTTGAGCACGAATTGATTTTACTTCCCAACCCATAAGAGAGATGCCACATTCATATTTTTCGATAATTTGATAGTCAAAATTAACAATTTTATTTTTTTGAATTAATTTAGGCATCTACTCGGCTTTTAATCCTCGTTTTCATATTTCGCTTATAGCTTGCTTTAAAGTGATATTACCTAAAAGTATTTCGTTTAAAGCGAAAACAATGGGTAAATCAATTTTTTTTCTTTGGGCAATTTCTAAAACTGATTTAATAGCCGTTAATCCTTCAACAGTTAATAAGGTGTTTAAAGCTTCTTTTCCTTTTTTAGCAAATTCTTGACCAAAACTATAATTTCTAGATAAAGGTGAAAGTGCTGTTACTATTAAATCACCAATTCCAGTTAATCCCATTAATGTAATTTCTTTTCCGCCCATTTGTTTATTAAATCTTCTTGCTTCAGCAAGTCCTCTAGTTAATAAAGCTGCAACTGTATTAATTCCATAACCGCTACCAAAAAGCATTCCTGATGCAATTGCTAAAATGTTTTTATAAGCACCGCCAACTTCCGAACCGATTTCATCTTCTTGTAAATAATTTCTAAAATAATCATTGCTAAATAATTTTTGAACTTTTTTAGCATTTTCCATTCCATTTTCAACTAACGAAACAACAGTTAATTGTTCTTTAACTATTTCTTCAGCATGAGATGGACCTAATAAAGAAACTACACCCATTACTTTTTCATTATCTTTTGAAGCTTGTTTTAATCCTTCTTGTAAAGACAAATTACTATTAGGATAAAATCCTTTTGAAACATTAATAATAATAACTTGTGAATTTAAATTTTTTAAAATATCTTTACAAACTGAATCAACAAATTTTGATGGTACTGCTATAACTATATAACTCGCATTATTTAGTGCATATTTTAAATTATCAGTAGTTTGAAAATGTGGTAGTTTTGTGTCTTGAGGAAAATATTTTAAATTTTTACCTTCTTTCAATTGCGAAAGTTCAGTTTTGTCAATTCCATAAATTACAATATTTTTGTATCCAGAATCATAAATAACTTTTGCAACAGCACTTCCCATTGCTCCTGAACCAATTATGGTAATTTTGTTCATTTTACACCTCTTTTTTATTGTTCAATTCTTTTTGCTTTTTCTCAATTTGTTCAATTGATACAACATTTTCGATTGTTCATTTTCTCGATGAACTCAATGCTGCACCTATTAGGCTTTTTGTGGCATAATTTTTAATTTTTTCTTTACTTAATGTTTCTAAAGTTTCATTATTTTCCACTAAATATAAAGCAATAAAACTTATTAAAACATCATTAAATTGTTCGTATTCGTATTTTTTGATTTTAGGAGCCTCAACAATTCTAACTTCATCGTGTTTTTTATCCATAATGAATATTTCTTCTTTGGCTAAAATAATTAAATAACGATATTTTCATTCTCTTATATCACGAATTGCTTCGTTTAAATTCTCTTTTTTCGTTAATGAAATTGCATCATTCACCGATAAAAAAGTAATGGTTGATTTTGCTATAAAAAACTGAATTTTTTCAATAAAATTATAATCATTTTCACTTATCCACTCCTTTTGGATGGACGGCGAAAATAAAGAAATTTTTTCTTCTTCAACTGCTTTTTCAATAAATTTTAAGTATTTATCATGCAATGCTTCATCAAAATAGGTAATAAACGATGGAAGAATTAAAATATCAAAATAAATATTTTTTACAGAAAAATCAACTGGTTTATTATCTGTTTTAATAACAGATAAGCTCTTTTGACCTTTTTTATCAATGATAGTTTCATTAATTAAAGTTTTTTTATTTTCGACAACAAAAAGATATTTGGTATTTAAATTTCTTTTTATAAATTCATTTTTAATAATTTTAGTATATTCATCTAGGCCGATGGTTCCTAAAAAATTAGCATAAATATTATTCTTGTTCAAAGTCGACGTTATGTCAATCGCCGATCCTAGCAGCTTTTATTTCTGCTTCTTTTTCATCATTTTTAACATTATCAATAAAAACTTCACCTGAAACCAAAACAATTTTTTTATAGTTTCAATCAACTTGAATTGGTTTTAGATAAAAAATATGATTATCATTTAAATTATTTGTTTTTATCGATAAATCTCCTGAAATAAAGTATTTAGATGAAAATACATATTCACCGTGGTTAATGAAAATTTCGATAATTGATTTATCTAAAAAGATTTCCATAAAGTGGATATTTTCAATTTTGATTTTTCATTTTTTACCAAATTTTTTGTTTAAAACAATATTGTTTTTACTTTTGTCAACCACTAAAGTATTTTTATGGTAAGAAATTTTCATTTTTTGTTTACTATCATTTTGTAAAACAACTTCAAAATCTCCTTTTATATTTCTAAATACTAAATTGGATAATCTTGATTCTAATTTTGCTTCGTTTTCTAGTTTTGCATATTTATTTCTTAAATTGTAAATATTAGGATGAATTTTTTGAGTTATCTCACCATTTTGATAATTTAAAATTCTTGGCAACGAAAGATTGTTAATTCAATTAGGATCTAAAAAGTGACTTTCATTATCTACCGATTGTCCTATTTTCCCCATCATAATTTTTTCATCTAAATTAGAAAATAATTGTGGTGCATAAAAATCGAATCCAAGATCAGCTTTTTGAACTTTTTCAATTTCAAAAGATAGATTTTTTCAATCCATATTTCCAATCAAGAAGTAAGAATTATTTAAAGTTTGATATTTTTTTCATCTTGATTTAACTTCTTGTGTTGAAAATAAAAATACATCTTTTTCACCAATTCTGAAAAAATCTGGCGATTCATACATTAATGCTTCTCATAATAGTAATGGATCGCTTAATTTAATTTCCCCTTCATAGACAAAGTCTTTATCAGGAAAATCTGATGAATATAAAACAAGTGCTGCTTGACTATTGTATTTTTGTGCTCCGTGAAGTAAATAAAATTTACCATTAATAAATAGCGGTTTAGGGTCGCTAAATTTTTCAGTATATCTATTTCTATCAACTGCAAATAAAACTTTTTTACTTTCTTCAATTACATTATTTTCCGAATCTAATTCAACAACAATAGTGTATGAATTATTTTCATCTGCATCGTGTTTATTATCTTTGTCAACTTTACCAGTGTAATATAGATAAAATTTACCATCATGTTCAATTGAACCACCTGAATAAATTCCATCTATATCTTCTTTAATCGCTGGTTTTAAAACTAAATCATTATTAAAGTATTTTACAAAATCTTCTGTATAAAAATGTCCTTTATGCATTAAAGAATTTTCTGATATTGAATAAGGATTTCATTGATGAAAAATATGAAATTTATCCTTGTGAACACCTAACCCATTAGGATTGCTAATTATTCCCGCAAATCCTGATAAATGTAAGTTATTGTAATATTGATCTTGTAGCATTTCTTTATGCTTTAACAAAATTTCATCATAATCATTTTTCGGATCATAAATTCTTTCGTAATTTTTTTTATTTTTTGTTGCTTTTTTGTGTTTTTCTTTTTTAGAAGTATTGTCGTTTAATGTTTTCATATTTTCCTTTATATTTTTATATTTTATATAATAAATTATATTAAAAATAACAGTAAAAAGGAAATTATTTTTATTAACTATTAAAGAAACAGTATTAAATTAAAAAATAAATAAGTTATTTTTGAAAATAATTGTATAATTTTAAATATAAATTAATAAATGTTGTTTTTAATTTTATAAAATAGTTTAAAATTATTAAATAATTAATAAATTTTAGGAGGAAAAATGCCAAGAGAAGGTGTTACATTAAGATGTTCAGAATGTAAAATGGAAAATTACATTACAACAAAAAATAAAAAAACTCAAACTGAAAAATTAGAAATGTCAAAACATTGCCACAAATGCAATAAACACACATCACATAAAGAGAAAAAATAAAGTCTCTTTTTTTTATTTAGGAGAAAAATGAATAGAAAATATTTAGATTTAATAATCAATGAAAATAATTTAGATGCTATTATTTCATATTCACCTCAAACAAGATTATGACTAACAACAATTCAATCAACAGACGGAATGGTTGTAATTGAAAAAAGTAAATCATACGTTTTAGTAGATTCAAGATATATAGAATATGCACAAAAACAAGTTAAAAATGCTGAATTGATTTTGTTAACAGCCGATAATTTGAAAAAATTATTAGAAAATAAAAAATATCAAAGAATTGGAATTGAAGAAGATTATTTAACTTTAGGTGAATTTAATAGAATTAAAAAATTCTTTCCTAATGCAGAATTTGTTGAAATTTCAGGGCAAAAATTAAGAATTTTAAAAGATGAAAATGAAATTGCTAATTTACAAAAAGCGATTGATATTTCTTTGGAAGCTTATAATCAATTAATTGCAGAAATTAAAGAGGGTCAAACTGAAAGAGAAATCGATAGAAGATTAAACTTTTTAATGAAAGAAAAAGGCGCTCAAAAAGAATGCTTTGATTCAATCATTGCTACAGGAAGTAATTCGGCTATTCCTCATCATCATCCAACTGATAGAAAAATTAAAAAGGGAGATTTATTGAAAATCGACTTTGGAGCAGTTTATAACGGATATGGTGCTGATATTACTAGAACATTTATTTTCGGCGATAAAGCAAACGATCCTAAAGCGGAGGAAATTTTACAAATAGTTAAAGAAGCTGCACAAAAAGGAAGACAAATGGTTAAACCCGGAATTAAAGCTTCAGAGGTTGATAAAGTATGTAGAGACTACATTCAATCTAAAGGGTATGGGAAATACTTTTTACATTCTACAGGACATGGATTAGGAATTGATGTACATGAATTACCTAATGTTTCTTCATCTTCTGATTTTATTTTAGAAGAGGGAATGGTTATTACTGTCGAACCAGGAATTTATATTGAAGGTTTAGGCGGAGCAAGAATTGAAGATGATTTACTTGTTACTAAAACAGGTTCAATTACTCTTTCAAGAAAAGGCGAAATTAACGGTAAATAAGATAATCACTTTTTATTATAATCAATGAAAAAAATGTGAAATTTAGCATTTTTTTCATTGATTTTTTATTTTTTGAAAAATATTTAAAAAAAATAATATAATTTGTTCAATAAATTATTTAAGGAGAAATATGTTCGTAAAAGATGTTACAAAAGCAACATTAGAAAATCAAATTAAAGATGGAAATGGAGTTCAACTTTTAAATTTCCACGCAACATGATGCGGTCCATGTAAAATGATGGCTCCAGTTTTAAAAGAAGTTGCTGATAAATTAAATATTCAAGTTTTTAAAGTTGATGTTGATCAAGATATTAACTTCGCTAGAGAAATGAAAATCTCTGGAACCCCAACAACTTTTATTTATAAAAATGGTAAATTAGCTTCAATGGAAGTTGGTTATAGATCATATGATCAATTAGCTAGAATTTTAAAATCATTTATGTAAGATTATTTATTTATGCAAATAATAATTAACAAAGGGAATTCATAAATAAAATTGATAGTTTAAAATCTTTGGCTAAATTAATATTTTGAACAAATATTGTAAATTTTATGCTTGGACTTATAACGGTTATTTGCGCTATTGTTTTTATTATAAATTTTATTAATAATTTTAATAATGAAAATTTTATCTTATTTAATAATACGTTTATAGTTATGAGTACTTTTTTAGTATTTTTACTAATTACAATTATAAAACTATTTATATTGCAAATTATTTTAACTATTAAACTTTCACCATTAAAAAATGCTAAAAGTCACTATATTTTAGCATTAATTGGGACTTTTGTTTCCGTAGTTGATTTTATTGGTGCAATTTTACTTTTAAAAGAAATTAAAACTTCAAAAATGATTAAAATAAGTTAGCAAAAACTGATTAAATACAATTTGGCATTTATATTTTAATTAATATAAATGTTTTTTTTATTTTAAAATAAAAAAAACATACATTATTATGTATGCTTTAAATGATTTTCTACTATTAATAATAAGTACTTTTTATTTTATGATAACTATCATAATTATTTGTATCATATCGCTTTTTCAATTTAATTAAAATTGGTGTTAAGGAAATTAAAAAGACACAATAAATTGGAATTGTAATTAATCCCTTTAAAATTATTGGAGTTAAATAAAAGTAAAAGTATTGATTAATTTCTCTTAATTTATTATTTTTAATTCCAATAAACCGATTGTAATATTTGATAAAAGCATACGGTCCTCATAATCATCTTAATAAAATTACAATTGTTAGTACAACAGAAAAAATAAAAATAATTAAATAATAAATTTCTTTTTTAGTTTTAAAATACAAAATTGAAAATGATATTAAAATTATTAATGAAATTGAAGAAAAACTTATTATTAAAATTAAAACTAATTCTTTGGTAAATATTTGTCTAATATCTTTAGATAAATTTTCAATTTTTACTTGATTTGCACCATTTATTACTTCAGAAAAATAAATTATTATCAATGTGCTAATCGTGATGATAAAAATTGAAAATATCGTTATAAAACTTAATTTATTTTTTAATTGGTAAATATAAAATAACAATCAAGATAAAATTGCTGTAAAAGGCGGAATAATCGCATATTCAATCATTCATGTAGCAATTGATGAAGTTATTAGTAAATTTAAAGTATCAGCTAGTATTGCTAAAAAAGCGCCTTTAAATGGTCCTAAAATCAATCCGAGAATTATATTAAAGGGAATTTCAAAACTAACATTTAATTTTTTAGTTAAAATTGTTAATCTTAATAAAAAACTTAACCCTAAATAAATTGCCAAAAGAATTGCGCTTAAAGTAATATCATATGTAGTTATTTTAAAAATTTTACTATTTTTTAAATAGTTAATAAAACTATTTTGACTTTTAATTGAGTTTGTATTAACGTCCTAAATTAGTTTTTGGATTCTAAATTAAAATGTTTTACTACATATTTTTTAACTGAATCATAATCTAATTTAATTTCTTTATAAACTAAATCTCCAGGTGCTGAATATCCAAAGCAATTATGCCCAATGTTGTGACGAGCAACTTTTGATCAACCAAATGTTGAAGATGCTTCAATTGAAATTGCTTTTGAAGGATTTCATAATACTCTATTATCTCAGTGAGATGCTGAAATAACATTTAAATTCAATTCTTGC
Source organism: Mesomycoplasma lagogenitalium (assembly GCF_029854295.1). NCBI lineage: Bacteria > Bacillati > Mycoplasmatota > Mycoplasmoidales > Metamycoplasmataceae > Mesomycoplasma > Mesomycoplasma lagogenitalium. Next base: position 270,325 of record NZ_CP122979.1, on the reverse strand, counting down.
CCTATTTTTAAAGCATTGGCTAATTCACTTCCTGTTGCAATTAAAGCATAAGGGGAATCAGTTTTATGAATTAAATAACTTCCTTTTTTAAATAATTCTTTATCAGTTGTTTCTAATGAAACGATATTTTGTCTTGTTAAAACAATTGCATGAGGTCTATTTATAGCATTAATTGCTAATTCATATGCTCCAAGCACTTCTTTTTCATCAGCTGGTCTTAAAACAATTAATCCAGGAAGAGAACGAAGCATTGCAAGTTGTTCAATTGGTTGATGAGTTGGACCATCTTCACCTACAAATACTGAATCATGAGTAAAAATATAAGTAACTGGTAAATTCATTAATGAAGATAATCTCATTGCAGGTTTAATATAATCTGAAAAGACAAAGAATGTTGATACAAACGGTCTTAAAACAGAGTGTAGCGCAATACCATTTGCAATTGTTCCCATTGCAAATTCTCTAACTCCAAAAAGAATATTTCTTCCTAAACGATTTTCTTTTGAAAATACTCCATCAGCTCCACCAACTTTTGTTGATGCTACTAAATCAGCTGAACCTCCAATTCAATGAGGAACTACAGTATTTAAATGTTTTACAACTGTTCCTGATGAATTACGAGTTGCATCATTTTTCTTCAATTCTAAATCTAAACTAACTGCTTTTGAAGCATTTGCTAAATAATCTCTTAATTCTTGAGATTCAACAAAGTTATTAAATGCATCTTCACCACGAACAAAAAGTGTTTCTCTGTAGTAGTTTTCCACTTCCTCTGGTAATTCAAAATCACCATATGTTCATCCTAAATTTTCTTTAACAGTTTCAAAATCTTCTCCTAAAGGTGCTCCGTGAACATCACTTGTTCCTTGTTTTGTTGCTCCTTCTCCAATAACTGTTCTAACTTCGATAAATGAAGGTTTTTTAGATTTTTTAGCTTTTGCAATTGCTTTTGAAATTTTATTAACATCATTTTTTACTGAAAAGTATTTAAAGCCTAATGATTCCATTTTTAATCTTAAATCATCAGCACTAACTTCATCAACTGGTGTATCTAATTGAACTTCATTAGAATCGTGTAAAACAATAAGTTTATTTAATTGTAATTTTCCTGCCAATGATAATGCTTCATTAGCAACCCCTTCTTGTAAATCACCATCACCACAAAGTACATATGTATAATGATTAATTTCAGGGAATTTAGCATGTAAATGACTTTCAGCTAATGCTAATCCAACCCCCATTCCAATTCCTTGCCCTAATGGTCCAGTTGTTGCTTCTACACCTAGTGTATGTCCATATTCAGGATGTCCTGGTGTTAATGAATTTAATTGTCTAAAGTTTTTTAAATCATCTTCTGATAATAAACCTAAAATTCTTAATTGAGCATATAGTAATGCTGATCCATGACCTGCTGAAAGAATAAATCTATCACGATTAATTCATTTTGGAGACATTGGATTAAATACTAAATGTCTTGAAAATAAAGCATGCATTATTTTTGCTGCTCCTAAAACTATCCCTGGATGCCCTGAATTAGCTTTATTAATTGCTGCTACTCCATTAACTTTTAGAGTGTTAACGGATAACAAATCAAGATTTTTATTATATTTCATATTTTTTCACTATTTCTTTCTATTTAATTTTCCTAAATAATTCATCGAAATATTTTCGACATCTACTCTTATTAATAATTTGACTGCATCTTTTATTTTTTCGATTAAATTAGTTAATCGTTGTGAAAACTCATTTTGACTTTGGTAAGAGTAAAAATCAAATTCAATTGAAACATTAGTATTAGTACTATTAACAATAATCTTTAAATTTTTACCTAATTTAAAATTTGTACTTTTACTAAAAATCGCTTCCACTGTTTGCTCAAATGTTTTTTTGTGAACTGTATAAATTTGGTTTAATCCATAATTTACTATAACATAGTCCATTATTTTCCCGCTCTTCCAACATATTTACCAGTTTCACTAGAAACCACAATGATTTCTCCCTCTTTGATAAACATTGGAGTTTCAACTTCAAATCCAGTTTCTAAAACAACTTTTTTTTGTGGGTTAGTTGTAGTATTTCCCTTTACAGCTTCAGGAGCTTCAATCACCTTTAATTCAACATTGATTGGTAGTTCAATATCTAAAATTTCATTTTCAAATTTTCTAACAATAACTTTTTGTCCGTCTTTAAGAAAATTCATTTCTCATTCAACTTTAGAATTTTCAATATTAATTTGTTCAAATGTTTCTTCATCCATCAAAACAATTGCAGTGCCGTCATTATATAAATAATTCATTCCTGTTTTTTCAATGTGGGCTTTTTCTACTTTATCACCACCTGTATAAGATTTGATTGTTGTTGCGCCTGTTCGTAAATTTTTAACTTTTGCCTTTACTGTCGCTTGACCTCTTCCTTGTTTTGAGTGTTGTGATTCTAAAACAATAAAGATTTCTCCGTTTTCCTGATAAGTTATACCAGGTTTAAAATCATTGACATTAAACATTTTTCCTCCTAAAAACTATTTAAATTATATAATAATTTTTAAAAAATGTTTATAATTATAAGTATATGATATTAAAACTTTTTGAAAGCACAAGCAAAGTTGCACCTTTAAGACCGAATGATTATTCAGGATTACCAAGTTGAATGAACTATTTATTTGGTAGTTTGTTTTTAATTTTGGGAATTGCAATATTTTTTCTGTATTCAAAAACTAAAAGTAATGCTGAAAAATATAAAAACAAACAATTGATTGAATATAAAAAGCAAAATAGAATTAAAGAAAGTACAATAGTTAAATACGAAGATACTAAAATGTATTTACCAATTTGAGAAAAAACTAAACAATTTGCTCCAATTATCGGCGGACTAACTTTATGTATTATTGGTATTGCATGAATAGTTGGTAAATCAATTTTATTATAATTTTAAATAAAAAACAGAATCAAGTGGCGATTCTGTTTTTAAATTACTAATTTAAATTATGATCATTTTTAAAAATGTTACTAACTAAAAATAATTATTTGTTAATTGTGTTAAAAATGTATTAAATTATAATATAAAAAGTAAAAAAATAACAAAATAATGATATGCTATATAGTTTTTTTTTTTTTTTGATTTTATAATTTAATATATCAAAAAATTTATATTACTAATGTCTGGAAATAAATATAATTATGTTGTAAATATTTAATAATAAAATTATTTTAAATTTACATTTTAATGAACAAAGGAGAAAACCAAAATGAAAAAAACAACCGGAATTTTTCAATGAATAGCAACTTTTTTTCTTGTAATTTACATTTTAACATTTGTATTAGGTGCCAATATAAATGATAAAACTAAAACTGTTGGTTGATTAGTGTTTCTTATTTTATGATCGGTTTTATTAAATGGTATAGGTTTGACATTTTTAATTTTATTTATAATTAATTTAATAAAAGTTATCAATTTTAGAAATAAAAACAAAGAAAATATTCAGCTTTTAAATTTGCCTGAAAATAAATTAATTAATGCCATTTTCCCTATAAAATACACATTTATTAAAAAAGAGATAGCAATTTAATGAAAAATAGAGAAACAAATATTAATAAAAACTTATCAATTGCAATTATAGTTTTTGTAATTTTTGAAATAATATTTGCACTAATTGCAACTATATTGTTTTTTATCGGTCTTATTCAAAAAATAAATTTTGAATTTAATAATAAAGAAAGTGCTATTGTACCTAAAGAAGAGATTTTTCCGCTTTTGTTAGAAACAAGTGAATTATTATTTAAATTTTTATCAGCAAATATATTAATAGTTTCAATTTTAAGTGCTATAGTAATTTATAATTTTTACAAAGAAAAAGAAATAGATAATAGCCTTTATATAAAACTATTTTTAATTGGAATGTTTATAAGTTTAGTTTCAATGATAGCAGCTATTAAATATATTTCAAGACCTTTAATAAAAATAGAACAAAATCAATAAATAATTAAAGTAGATAATCTTAAATTATGATTATCTACTTTTTTTATCTAATATTAATTTAAATTTTATTTATTTTAACCATCACTTATTTATAAATATCTTTAAATCTAAAATTTATTAGTGATAAAAATAAACTATTATTTTGTTTTATATTATTGTTATTTAAATAAAAAAATACCACAATAAAGTGGTATTTATAACTTTAATATTACCGTTTTGACTTGTCGTATGGTTGTCCAGCTGCAGCCGGTCCTTGAACTCGTTTTGAAGAGAAAATTAATACAACAAATGTTAATATATAAGGAATTGTATTAATTAATTTTCCATATTCTTTTACCGTTTCAAATATTCCAGCACCAGTTCCGATCACGGAAGCAAGACCTAATATTAATGAGAAAAATAGTGCAAAAACTAAAATTAATGAAGATTTTCATCGTCCCATAATCAATATAGTTAAAGCGACAAATCCCATTCCATCTGCTGAACCACTAAAGGACACTCCTTTTTGTTGGAAAAGAACTCCTCCTGCTAATCCTGCTAATATTCCAGAAATGATAACTCCTTGTCATTTAAAGAAATTAACATTAATTCCAGCTGCATCAGCTGCTTGAGGATTTTCACCAATTGCTTTAAATCTTAATCCTCATTTAGTTTTATTCATTAAAATAATTGCTGTTACAAAAACTAAAATAACAATTAATAATTTTAAAGAAATAATGTTTTGTCAATCGTTAATTGAGTTTTGTGATAATGCTAATTCTTGAACTGATGATTGAATTTTATTTGCATTTCCAAAACGTTTTAAAACAAATATTGCTATTGCTGGTGCTAATAAATTTAATGCAATACCAGAAATAGTATGATCCCCTTTTAACTTAATAGTAACAAAACCGTGAAGCATTGAAAACAGTCCACCAGCCAATGCCGCTATTAAAAATAAAGGAATTTGCATTCAAGGCGAAGAAACTTTAAATATTTGTCCAAATATACCGTAAAATGTTGCCCCGATAATTATCATACCTTCAATTCCAACATTTACTATTCCGGCTCTTTCTGAAAACATTGCCGAAAGAGAAGAAATTGAAAGAATTACAAAATAAACCAATGAAGGGATTAATATTAATCAAAATATACTCATATTAGTTTACCTCCATTTTAAGTCATTTATATCTTTTTTGAATTTCACTAGCAACTTTATTTTTATATTCTTTATAATCTGATTTAACTTCAATTATAAGTGATTTATGTTGCTCTTTTAAGATTTTATTATCGTAGTATCCTAATTCAGTTAACTCACGATTAATAAGTCTTTTTTTATCATTAATTTCTTTATATAAATTAAGTTTATTTAAATCTTTATTTTCATTTAAATATTTAGTAATGTCGTTTAATTTTAATGAAAATTCTTCATTAATAAGATTAAAATCAACCTCTTGATCAGGCATTGAATTTAATAATGTTTGTTTCTCTTTTAGTAATTTAGATGAAATTTCATTAACTTTTTTAATTGAAATTTGTTCATTTTTATATAAATTTAATAAGTTTTCAATATTTTCATCGATTAAAGAATTTTTTTCTAATAAAAATTGTTGATCAGTTTGGAAATCTTCAGAATTTTCTTTATATTTTTCCTCTAATAATTTAACACTTTCATTATATGAATTGAAAAATTCTTTAAATGATAATTTTGATAAACTGCTATTTTTTTCTGCTTTTTTGAAAAAGTCTTCTTTTAACTCATTTTTAAGTTCTTTTCATCTTGGACGATTTTCAGCATTAGCAATGTTAATAGCTTTTTTAGAAATTTTATATTTCGATTTTAAAAGTTTTTTAATTAATCAATATGCTTTAAATCCGCTGATTCTTCTTTCTTTATATAATTTAGATAAAGTATCTGCATATTGAGTAATGATTAATGATTTTTTATTTAAATATTTAACATCATTGTTTTTATTACTATCTTGAGCAAATTCCGATTCAAGTAAATTAATATTATTTAAATATTTTTCTTTTTCCTGTTTAAATAAATTTCCAGAATCTTTATGTTGAGATTTTAAATGTTGTGTAAATGATTCTAAAAATTTAATATCATTTTCTAATTTTTCCGAAATTTCTCTATTATCTTTGTATTTACTTTTTAGTTTTTTAATTTCTTGTAGTTTAGTTTTATATAAATAATATTCATTTTCATTATTTAAGAAATAGTAACTTTTTAATAATAGTAGATATTTTACTGATTTAGAAATTGGTCTAAATTTAGCAAAAACAACCGAAATTGCTGCTAAATAAATAATGGTTCCTGAAATCATTTGAATTGCTTCTTGATTTAATTGTTTATTTAAAACTTCAACACCTTCAAATCCGATAGTAATAAATCCATAAAATATACCAGTAAAAATTGAACCTAAAGGAGAATTTTGTGCAATTAATGAAATAGCAATTGAGTCAAATCCAATTGCATCTGGACCAACTCCTATACTCATTTTCTTAAAGGCAAATAAATATCATAAAAATCCAGCAACACCCGCAAGAGCACCTGAAAAGGATAAAACTGAAACTATTAATTTTTTCTCGTTTGTTCCTGAATATTTAGACGCATCTTTATTAACACCAGTCATTTTTATTTTATAACCGATGGATGTTTTTTTCAATACAAATCACATTCCAATTGCAAATAAAATTGTTATAGCTAAAACTATATATCCAAAAGAAACTGATCTGAAAAATGGATTTGAAAAGATTATTTCTTTACTTGTTGGTGTGTTAAATGTACCATTAGGTACAGCAAAGTTGCTTTCTCCTATACCTTGAAATAATTGAAAACAAATAAAGTAAATAATTCAGTTTAATAAAATTGTACTAATAACTTCATTTATGTTTAAATAAGCTTTTAAAATACCAGCAATAAATCCAACTATCATAGCTGATGCCACACCCGCTAATAATGCCGCTAGTAGTGTCGGACTAGAAACTTCAATTATCGAATTTTGAACTGGATTTAAATAAGATAGGACAATTATCGAAACTAATCCCGATGTCATCATCTGACCCGGTACTCCAATATTGAACATTGAAGATTTAAATCCGATACCGACGGCTATGGCACTAAAAATAAACATCGATATTGTTATTAAAAATTTAGTTGAATGTCTATTGGAAGAGACAATGTTTATCATTCTTCTAATAATAGTTAAGGGGTTAGAACCTAATAAGTAAATGAATAAAAGTGCAATTAAAATTCCGATAGTTAATGCTCATAAAGATCTAAAAACTTTTTTTCTAGCAGAAATATTCTCTTCTTCATAAAAGAATTTAGAAATTTTTGTAAATACATTATCTTTTTTAATTTCTTGATTATTCATTTTTAACTCCTGCCATTAATAGACCTATTTCATTTCTAGTAATGTTTTTAATTGATCTTTTTTCCGAAACTTCACCTTTATTAATAACTATAACAGAATCCGCTAAACTTAAAATTTCATCTAATTCATATGAAATTAATAAAATTGTTTTTCCTTGTTTTTTTTCTTCTAATATTTTATTGTGAATTGAATTGATAGCCCCAACGTCAAGTCCTCTTGTTGGTTGAATAATGATAATAAAATCATGATCGGTTAGCATTTCTCTACCAACAATTGCTTTTTGCTGATTACCACCAGACAGAGAACGAGCTAAAGATGATCCGTTTCTACCGCCCCTTACATCAAATTGACTTTCAATTTCTTTATAAAAGTTTTTAGTTTTTTTATTTGATAAAATTCCAAATTTATTAAATTCTTTATCATATAATCTTCTTATTATAGAATTTTCACCAATTGAAAAATCCAATATTAAACCGTGTTTATGTCTATCTCCTGGAATATAAGAAATTTTTTCCTTAGATTTTTTCATAACTGAAAATTTAGTGATATTTTTGCCAATATTTTCACCATTTTCATTTTTCTTATAGATAAGAACTTCACCCGAAGTTGGTTTTAACATTCCTGATGCAACAAATTCAATTTCTTCTTGACCGTTTCCTTCAACACCAGCAATTGCTAAAATTTCTCCACGATTAATAGCAAATGAAACATTATTAATACCTTTTAAATGTTTGGCACTAACATTTTTAAATTCAAAACCTATTTCATCACTTATCGGCTCTTCTAAATCGTTTTTAGGCATAACAACTTTTTTACCAACCATTGCTTCAGACATCATAGAAGAAGTAACATCTTCTAATGTTTCGAATTTTTTAACAACTTCACCGTGTCTAATAACTGTTGCTTCGTCTGCTACCGCCTTAATTTCATTAAGTTTATGAGTAATGAAAATGATTGTTTTACCACTTTCTTTAAAAACTTTCATTGTTTCTAATAAACCATCAATCTCTTGCGGATTTAAAACGGCTGTTGGTTCGTCAAAAACTAAAATCTCCGCATCACGATAAAGCATTTTCATAATTTCTACTTTTTGTTGTGTAGAAACTGTTGCATCCCCGGTTTTTTGATTTAAATCAAAGTGTAAATTATATCTATTTTGAATCGTTTTAATTTTTTCAATAGCTGTTTTTTTATCTAAAAATCCTTTTTGGACAAATTCATCACCTAAAATAATATTTTCTAAATTAGTATATGCCATAACTAATTTAAAATGTTGATGAACCATACCGATACCCAGTTCATTAGCTTGGTTAGGATCTTTAATGTACATACTGTGACCATTTATTTTAATATTTCCACTTGTTGGAGAATATAATCCAAACAATATAGACATTAACGTACTTTTTCCAGCACCATTTTCTCCTATAAGAGCATGAATGGTACCTCTTTTAATGTCGATATTTATATTTTTATTGGCAATTATTGTTCCAAACTGTTTTGTAATATTAATAAACTGGACAGCAAAATCATTATTTCTTTCCATTTTTTCTCCATATTACAATTAAAAAATAACTCATAACAAGTTATTTTTTAAATTTTTATTATTGTGCATTTATTTTAGCTGCTAGAGCATTTAGTGCTTCTGCATTTTTTGGATCAGGACTAATAGTCATTACAGGGATATTAAATTCTTTTTTAACATCAACTTTTTTATTATCATTTTCATATTTGCTTTTTACAGCTTCAACTTTTTGAGTAAATTTTTGTTTTGCTTTTTCAATTGATGCTTTTGCTACTGTTTTATCAGTTTCTGCTAGTGTAGTTTCTGATAAATCAACAAAGCCATTAAAATATCCATCTCTAATTGCTGCATTTGATGTGGCACTAAATCCTGATAATATATCTGAATTTGCGCCTTTTTGTAATCATAAATCAGTTAATACACGGTAAAGTGTAGATCCTAATCTTTTTTCTACGGAAGTGAAGAAGTATTTTGCATCCTGTTCAAATGCTTTAGATTGGTCAGTATCCACTCCGATAATTAATTGACCTTTATTTGCTTTTTTAATTGCTTCTAATGCAGTTCCTGATAATGAACCAGCTACTGGAAACACCGCTTTTGGATCCTCTGAAGACACTGTTACTTCAACTTTTCTTACATTTGAAGCATCTTGAGCATCAAATCCAGTTGATAATTCTAAGTTGCTAGTATTTAATTTAGTTTTTTTAGAATTTCCGCTTTCAGCATTATAGTCATGAATACCTTGTAAATATCCAGCTATAAAATCAAGAACACCAGCTCCAGTTCCTCCACCAAATGTTGCAACTTTTCTTTTGTTATCATCTTGTTCTTTTGTTGATAAATAGTCAGCAATTGCATAACCAGCCATTCATCCTGCTTCCTCTGTTTTATAATTTAAAGTAATTAATTTTCCTGGAGAAACTACACCATCAGGCAATGATCAGTCAACACCAATAACTGTTATATCTCTAGAATCAAATGAATCTTTATTTTGTTTATATCATGTTTCAAATGCTTCTGCTTGTTGGAACCCTGTTAAAACTCAAACATTTAAATTAGTCCCCATAAATGAATTATATGTATTTGCTAATTTATCACCAGGGCTATTTACTGATCTATTTCAAGTAGCACCTACTTGTAATGAATGCTGTGAAACAGCTTCTCACATTGATTGGTTAAATGATTTATCATTAACATCACCACCTGCAGTAACTAATCCAATTCTCAATTCTTTAAAAGTATTTTCAGATTTTGCCTTTTCAACTTCTGCTTTTTTACTTTCAACTAATGAACTAATATTTGAATAATTAGTTTTATGGTAATGTTGCGATTGATCTTGTTGAGCTTTAACATCAACAATTTCTTCTTGACAAGAAACAACCATTGCAACTGTCGAAAGACCAGTTAAAGTACTTCCTAGTCCTAAAAATAGTTTTTTATTTAATTTCATATTTCACCTTTTTTCTTTTATTTGAATAAATAAATTATAATAAAAATTCTTAATTTGTTATTAAATTCATTTTTTTATTAAAAATTGTTCAAAAATATTTAAAATTTTTGAACAAAATGAATTTATTTTTACTTTTCTTTTACTAATTCTAAAACACTATGAGAAAAACTTGTAGGAACTTTTTTACCAAATGCTTCAATTTCCACCCAAGATTCTCCTAAACGATCATCAGTTTCAATTACTCTTCCAATTTCTCCTGCAAAACTACCTTCTAAAATTTTTACCATTACATTTGGTTTAAATGGCGAATCGATAATTCCTAAATTGAATTTTTCTCAAACTTTTTTTTCTGCTTCAAACATCTTTTTAATTTGACGCTCAGAAACTGGAGTTGGTTTTGCTCCTTTTCCTGAAGAACCGATAATACCTGTTACATACTGGGTATTTCTGATTTTAAATCAAACATCATCAGCCATTAATACTTTAACGAATATATATCCTTTATAAAGATTTTCTTTTTTAACTTTAAAAGGTTCACCTTTTATTTTCTTTTCAATTTCTTTTTGACTAAGATGTGGTGCTTCAAAAATTTTGATTTCTTCAAATAGATCATCTAATAACTCTGATTTAACGACATTATTTAATGACTCGATTACCTTGTCTTCTTTTCCTGAAACTGTTGAAACCATATATCATTTAAAATTTTCCTTTTCCATTAAAATCCTACCCCCATTTTTGCTCAAATAAATGTAACCACAAAAGTTATTATTAAAAATAAAATTGCAGTTATTACTGTAAATAAAATAATTAAAAAGAAATTGCTTCCAGATGTTTTGGCATCTGGTCATTTAACTCTTTTTATTTCTTTAACCCAGTTTCTAAAATAATATTTTTTCTCTTTTTTCGCTATTTTCTTTTTCGCCATTATTTTTCTTCCTTATGAAGAGTTTTTTTATTACATTTTTTGCAAAATTTATTAATTGTTAATCTTAAAGCACTAACTGATTTATTTTTAACATAATTTTTCGATTTACATTCTTGACAACTTAATGTAATTTTCTCTTTAGACATAGTTTTTTAATTATATCATTTTTAAATTAAAATTAAAATTCTTGATAAATAGCGGCCATTTTTTTAACATTATCAATAATTTCATTGACTTTCTGTGAGCTCATATTAAAAGCTGCTGATATTTTACTAGTTGATCATTTATCGACAAAAAAACGATATAAAATTTTAAAATCTTTTGTTGGTATATTTTTTAAAAAATCATGATATTCCATTTTTAAAAAATTATCATAAAATTCTTCTTTTTCTCTTTCGTTAAGAAAATTATCACTATATTCATATGAAAAATTTAAAAGCCGATTATTTTGGTCGGTAAAATTTCTGCATATTGATAACATTGTATAATAAACTCATTTATATAAATATGATTTGTATTTTTCTCCTTTTAAACGTTGTTTATTTGCTCTTTTGACAATTTCGCCTAAATTAGAAAGTCCTTCAATAAACAAATCATCATAGCTTAAAGGAACAGATCTAAATTTTTTTAAAATTGCTTTTGCCGCTATTGAAACCAGTTCTTGATTTTCTAGTAATAATCGATTAATTTTCTTTCTTTTTCTAATAATTCACCTTCTTTTTCTTTTTTTGATTATATTTTAAATAAAATAATACCTGCTGCAACTGAAACATTTAATGATTGAACAGTTCCTTGCATTTTAATGTAAAAATTTTCGTCACATAAATTTTCAACACTTTTACTAATTCCTTTAGATTCTGAACCTAAAACCACAGCTAAAGGATAGTTAAAATGCATATCATTAATTTCTTTAGCTTTATCGTTTAAAAGCGATCCATAAACTCAAAAACTATGATTTTTTAACTTAGTAATAAATGCTGAAATTGAAGCAACTTTAATAAACTTCATATTCACAAAGCCACCTGAAGATACTTTTAATACTGTTGCATTTAAATCAACAGAACGATCTTTTGGAATGACAATGTGTTTGATATTAAAGGCGTTAGCAGTTCTAATAATTGCGCCAAAATTATGAGGATCTTGAATATGATCTAAAATTAAAATTTTTTGTGGTTTATCTTTAAAAATAATTTCAGGATCATCAAAATCAATATTTTTTATTTCTGCAACAAATCCCTGATGATTTTCCTTAGTCAATTTATTTAAAAAGTTATTATCAACTTCAATTAATTGATAATTATGTTTAATTTTAATTTCTCTAATTTTTGAACTATAAATTTTAATTATGGGCAATTTATTTTCAATTGCTTCTAAAACTGAATTTTTACCACAAATATATTTTTTCATTTTTATCCTTTATATCAATTTTTTTAGTGCCAATTTTTCTCTTAATCGATCTGCTAAAACATATTTTTTTTCATTCCGTGCTTTTTTTCAACTATCATATAATTCGATTTCTTGATTATCAATCACATTAAATGCAAATTTAAAACCTAAAATTCTTCAAATTTCTATTAAAGTTTTACTATTATTAAAATCTTTTAGTAAATTGTTAATTTCTTTATTAGCTAAAGCAAAATCTAAATTTAAAATTGAATTTAAAATTTTATCTTTTAAATTTTCATCTGATTTTAAATCAAATTTTTCTAAATAATATTTATTATAAATTCTTTTAAATTGTTCTATTTTTTTACTATTTTCTTCTATTAATATTTTAGTTAAATTTAAAGGACTAGATAAATTGGTACTTAAAATTAAATGACGAAAAACATCAGGATCATTTTCAATTGCAAAATCTTTAGCTAATAAAACATTACCTATAGATTTAGACATTTTTTGTCCATCTTTATTTAAAAAACCGGAATGCTTTCAAAAGTGAGTAATTGGTTTATCAGTTAATGAAAAGTGCTGAGCATTTTCATTTTCATGATGAGGAAAAATTAAATCAATTCCGCCACCATGAATATCTATTGTCTGTTTATTAAAATAATAGTAGATCATTGCTGAACATTCAGTATGTCATCCAGGTCTTCCTAAACCAAAAGGAGAATCATATTTTATGCCTACATCCGTTTTTTTTCACAAAGCAAAGTCTTGCGGATTTTTTTTATTAAAATTTTGATCAATCTTATCTTCACTGTTTTCTAAATCTCGATTTGAAATCATTCCATATTTATTAAAACTAGAAACATCAAAAAATACATTTTCATCACTTTTATATGCACTATTATTTTTCATTAATAAATCGATATATTCAATTATTCAGTTTAATTTATCAGTTATTTTTAAAATCGTTGTTGGTTTTTCGATGTTATAAATTTCAAATAATTTTAAATATTCTTGATAGTAATATTCACTAATTTCTTTTTCGCTTTTATTTTCTTCAATTGCTTTTTGAATTATTTTATCGTCTATATCGGTAATATTATGTAAATAATTAATTTCGTAGTTAAAATGTTTTTTAACCCGATTTCATAAGTCAAAAAACATTAAAGAACGAATATTACCAATATGAACATGGTTATAAACAGTCGGACCGCATAAATATAAATTTTCTTTTTTCATTTAATTAAATTCCTTTTTATTAAGTTTTTTAGTTAAAATTTGATAATCTGGACAAAATTTATAAACAATTGCTCAAAATTTTTTAGAATGATCTCCCCAAAAACAATGTGATAATTCATGAATTATTACCGATTCGATAATTTCTTGCGAAAAAGCTCATAGATTTTTGGAGAAAATAATCTTTTTTTGCTTAATGTAGTTAGTTCCTCAGGTTGAGTTTTTTTCTCTTAATGCAATTTCATTTTCATAATTTATTTCCATTATCTTTTCTCAATATCTAACTTTTGAAGTTAAATATTTTAAAAATTCTCTTTCTAGTAACTCTTTTAGTTTATCTTTTATTTTTTCCTCTTCGTTATTTCTGAAAGTATATTTACTTAAAAATGTTGGTTTAGAAAAATAAAAAGATTGTCCCTTTTGAGCAATTTGATAATCATATTTTTGACCTAAAAAATAAAAATAAAGATTATCAAAATCAATTCTTTGTGCTTTTAAATGATTTTTAATATTTTCTGAAAAAATTTTTAAAAGTGTTTCAATTTCTTTTTCTTGTAAAGTTTTATTATGTAAAACTAAAATTTTATTACTTGTTATTTTTAAAGTACAAAAATGTTTTTTACTAATTCTAAAAAATACTTCCACTTTTTGATTTTCGATTTCAAAAAGATACTTTTTTTCTTTTTTTCTCGTCGGTGGCTTTAATGGTTTTTTTTCTTTTAAAATACTATTTTTCATTCGAAAAAGCCTTTAAAGTTAAATAATCTTTTTTTTCCTGTGTTATATGCTTTTCAAAAGAATTTTTAATATTTAAAAGCATTTGCGAATCTAATTTAACATCTAATTGAGAATTTAAATTATGCAACTCTTGTTCGATTTGCGATTCTGTAATTATTACTACATGATTTAAATTATTTTCAATTTCCAATTTTTCAACACGATTTGAAAAAATAATTAATGATAAAATTGGAAATCTTCCATTTAACATTTTATCAATATGATAAATGTGTTTATCGTTTTGATAAACTGGATTAGTTATTGGATATTTTCTTTTTCCTAAAATTTTTAATAACTTTTTATCACTTGCATTTCCTTTAATTATTCCGTTAATAGATTTAATTTCCACTATTATGACAGCTTTATCAGTTAATAAAACTCCATCAACCTCAAATAATTGTCGATCGCCGTATTTAAATAAATTGCTAAAAATAAAGAAAAAATTATGTCTTTTAGCTCAATTATTTAAAATTTCATTTATTTTTATTTCGGCTTGTTTTCCTAATTTTTCTTGTTGATTTCATTTTCTTAAATAATTTATTTTAAAAAAAACTACAAAACAAAAAACAAGTAAAACAAAAAACAACCCTAAACTTAATCCTACAATCATTAATGTTTGTTCTTTACTCATTGTTTCCTTTCATTAAAATAATTATACTTTTTTTATAAACAAATTTAAGCAAATTAAACAATATTTAAACAACTAAAAGAAATAGTTTAAATAAGAAATAAATTTTTTTAAAAAAAATAAATAAAAAACGGATTTTCAATTGTTAAAAATCCGTTTTTACCAAATATAATTTTTATTTAAATTCTTCTGAAACTAATTTTAATTCATATGGTTCAAGTAGTTCATATATAATATCTTGATTTTCTCTTTCAACAATAAATGTATATTTATTATCAACTTTTGTACCTTTAACTGTAACAGTATTGCTCTGTTCATTTATTTGTCCGTTTTCATTTTTTTGAGCAAATTTTAAATAAATTTCATTAATTTTTTTTGCTTGTAAAACATTTGATTCTAAATCAAATATACTATTTCCGTTTTTAACACCTTTATAAATTGTAAAGTCTCAGTTTTCAAAACCAACTTTTTTTGTACTATATAAACTTCACATTTCATCTTTTAAATATAGTGGTAATACCGTCGTAACCATCTCAGTAGTTTTTTTAACTGGTTCTTCTGTATTTTTAGGTGGTTCAACTTTATTTACATCATCCTTTTTATCTTTTGGATTTTCAGATGGATTTTCCTTATTTTTATTAGGCGAATCTTTGTCATTTAAATTTGGATTAACTATATCATTTTGTTTTTCTGTGCTTTCTGCTTTTTTACATGAAATAGAAAGGCTAGCAAATGAAAAAATAGTAGTTATAGATGCAAAATAAAATAATCATTTTTTCAATTTTGTTTTCATAAATATCTCCATTTATAAAATTAATAACATCCAAGCGAATGTTATTAATTTATATATCTATTTTTTGGTTTGTTTGTATTTTATTTATTTGCTAATTTAACAACTTCAATATTTTTAAATCCTAATGATTCAAAGTTTCCAGAAGCAGTTGTTGAAACTTTAAATGAATAATGAGCAGGAACTGTTAATTCTTTGTCCATAACTTTTGATGTTTTTTCTTCAACATATGTTCCTGTTACTTCAAATTTTTGTCCACTTGATTTTTCGCTTCCATCTTGATTTAATTCATAAAATGTAATTTTAAATTGTTCATTTTCTGCTAATTTTTTATTTCCGCTTAAATATAAATCATAAACCATTGTTTTTGTAGTAGTACTTCCTGAAACTTCGGTTTTTGATGAAGATTTTTCGAATTTAAAATCAACATTAGCAAAATCAGAGTCGGTTGTAGTGAAAATCATTTCTTCTCTATTTTTTTCCACTAATTGAAGTACTTTGCTTGTTGAAGCAACTGGAGTGCTAGGAGTACCAGGATTTTTAGGATCCTCAGATTTAGGTGTTTTATCTTCCTTAACAGTATTTCCACATGAGATTACCATTGATACTGCAGAAGCAGTTAATGCTAATGTCCCCAAACTAAATAATGTTTTTTTAAATTTATTTGTCATAATTTCCTTTCGTTTTAAATTTTAAAAATTATGGAAACATTTTACATTATTAATATTATTATTTAATTAAAAAAATAAATTCATAGCAAAAACGGCGATTTTTTAGTTAAAAATTCGCCTTTTTATATATTTTTATAACAAAAGTATTCTTTTTTGATATGAAAAAAGATAAATTTATTTAAATTTTATTTTTAATTTAAGTTAATTAATTTATTTTTTAAAAATTAAATTATAAATTTTTTATTTTGCTTCTGTAGAACTTGAAGATGTTCCTGTTGCTTGAGAATCTTGTGATTGTTCACTGCTTCCTGTTGTTGAAGAAGTTGATCCTTCTTGACTTTGTTGTCCTTCTCCGGTTGAGTTTTCTTGTCCTTGAGTTGGTGAAGTTTGACTTCCTTCGCTTGAAGTTTCTCCCTCTTTTTTAGAAGCCTCTTCTGATTTTGATTCTGAACTTGAAGTACCATTTTCATTTTTAGATGCTTGTGCTTCAGAACTTGAATCTCCTTGTTCTGGAGATTTTGAAGATTGAGTTCCGTTATTTGAATCCTGTCCTTCAGTTGGAGTTGTTGTTTGAGTTCCGCCTTTTTCTGAATTTTCTCCTTCTTTAGGTGCTGTTGTTTGATTTCCACTAGTTGAACCTTGACCTTCGGCTGGAGTTGTTGTTTGAGAACCGCTTTGTCCTGGATTTTGTCCCTCTTTTGGAGTTTCTCCTTCTTTAGGTGTTGTTGTTTGAGATCCTCCTTGGCTTGGATTTGTTGATTGATCTCCTCCTTGCCCTGGAGTTGTTGTTTGAGATCCTCCTTGACTTGGAGTTTCAGTTTTTTTAGTTTCTTCTTTGGTTTTATCTCCACATGAGATTACCATAGATAATGTAGAAGCACTTAAAGCTAGTGTTCCTAAACTAAATAATGCTTTTTTGAATTTATTTGTCATAATTTCCTTTCGTTTAAATAAAAATAATTTTAAAAGAAAATCTACTTTTTTTTTTTTTTTTTGATATATCAATAAAAAGAGTTGAAAAATTGCTAGTTTTTACACTTTTTTACTAAATTTTGTAATTTTATAGCTGTTTTTTGCTAAATAAAATATAAAAAAATGCCCAATTTATATAGGCATTTAATTAAATTATTAAATTAAATTATATCTCTGACATAAATCATTTAATTCTTATCAAAATTAAATAATATAAAATTTCACTATTTTAAATTTAAAACGAAAACAAATATATAAATAAATTCAAAATTACATTATTTTATTTTAATAAATTAATGAATGCAGTAAAAATAATTTAAATTAAGTTATTAAACTGTTTTTTGTGTTAATGTTAAAGTTGTTTCACTTGAACTACTACTACTACTACTACTACTACTATCCACTACTGAAAGTGATTTAATTCCTAAAACACTAAAATCCCCTTGTTTTGAAGTTGTGTTAACTTTAAATGAATAGTGAGCAGGAACTGTTAAATCTCTTCCCATAAATTTAGATGTTTTTTCTTCAACATATGTTCCTGTTACTTCAAATGTTTGACCATTTGTTTTTGCACTAGTTCCATTTTGTTCCATTTCAACTAAAACTAATTTAAACGATTTATTATCAGCTAATTTTTTATCTCCAACATATAAATCAAATGTTATAGAGTCTGATGTTACTGAAGATCTTTCAAAATTAAATGTTCAATCTTTATAACTTTCTGTACTTGATGTTATTTCGGGAACTTTTGCATTTGGTTGTCCTGAAATATCGTCTGATTTCATAATTTCAGTTATAACAGGATCATTATGTTGATACACTTTATTATCTACTGGATTTGTAGGATTAGCTGGAGTGGTAGATTTTGCTGGATCTTCAACTTTTTCTCCTTTTTCATCTTTTTTAACTGTATCACCGCATGAAACAGCCATTGCCAATGTAGAAATAGTTGTTACTGTTCCACCTAAAGTGAATAATAAGTTTTTTAATTTGTTTGTCATAATTTCCTTTCGTTTAATAGAAATAATTTTAAAAGAAAATCTACTTTTTTTTTTTTTTTTGATATATCAGGAAAAATGGTTAAAAAATGCAGTATTTTTATCATTTTTAACCTATTTTAATTAAATTTTCAAAATATAGATAAGAAAAAATAAAAAATCTCCTTAAAATTAAGGGGATTAAAATTTTATTTAAATTATTTAATAAACAAAATATTGGAAATAGCACTTTCATTTAATTGATAATCGTATGCTTTAACAAAAATGTGTTTATTTAATAAATTTTTTTTATTAATAATAAATTGATTTTTAGTTGAATAATATTTAAGCTCATTATCAACATAAAGTTCATAGGCAATTGCTGAATTTTGGTATTCTTGCTTTTCGAAGGTGGAAGATATTTCAATTTGATTTTCATTATTAATTTCATTTGTAAAATTAATTTTTATATTTGTTTTTTTATCAAAAATTTTTAAATTTTGATAAAGTTTTTTAATAGCACTAATTGAATAATATTCAATTTTTTTGTCAATAATTGGATATTGACTAGTAAAATTAATCACTTCTAAATCAATATCAAGAAAATTAAAACGAGAAAAGATGTTAGCAAAATCAAATCCGCTAGCAATTGTAAACATTAAAATTAAGCGATTGTATTTATCAACTTTATTAAACAATTTGTCAATATTTAATTGCTTTAATAAAGTATTTTCTCTTAATATTCTTTGCGATAAGCCGAAAATACCAAATTTCTCTTTTAATTCATTTAATTCACTAAAATATAAATTATTAAATTGATAATTATAATTTTGATAATTTAAATTATTTAAATATTCTGTTGTTAAAAATCAAAATGAAAGTAAATTAAATGATTTATTATCGTTATTATATAAAAATGATTGAGCATCTTTTTCATTTTTATATAACTTATTAAAATATTGTTCATACATTTTTTGGGCTTTTAAAAACCTTTTATCCATTATAACATTTTCAATTAATTGATTTACTTTTAATGAATTTTGTCCATCAAATTTTAATTCTTTTTTCATTCAAATTATATTTGCATATAAGACATATAAATTATTTGTTTGTTCAGAAATTTCTATGTCTTGATTATCAATTAAATGCCCCTTTTCATGGTTTAATAAGCGATGATATAAATACATTGGATTTTCTAAAAATTTATCTACAAAATCAGGTGCTAAATGAATGAATTGATACCAAGCAAAATATGGAGAAGGATTTTTAATGTTTTCAGTAGCGATTATAAACATTGGTAATGTTGTTAATTTATTTTGAAAATCATTTTTATCAGTAGTTTGTCCATTGTATAATCCCAGTTCATCCAATCACTTAAATAATGTTTTAGTAAAATAATTTTCTAAATAATATTTTGCATCCTCTTCTTTTTTATCTAATTGAAAATGGTCGATAAAAAGTGATTTTACTTGCTTTGATCCTACATAAATTTGAATTCCGCCTTTTAATGGATCGATAAATTCTAAAAATGTTACAGGCACTTGTTGATAGTTTTCCTTTAAACTATTAATATAAATTAAAAATGAAGATAGATCATTTGGTTTATATTGATAAAAACTCATATTTTTTCATCGATTAAAAGTGGATAAATTTTCGATTTTTAAACTAATATCTTTTTCAGTTAAATTGTCAAAAAATAAACTCGTTCCATATTTATTATTAGTTAAATCAAATGTAATTTCATTTACCCCTTGTTTTAATCATCGAGCATTTTTAGCTAAACTTCTAAAATCTGCTTTAAAACTTTCATTTTTATCAACTGGATCAACATAATAACTTTGCAATGAAAAAATTGATAAACTATTTTCTTCAATTTTTTCATTAATAGTTATTTTGAAATTATAAATTTTTTGAGGATCTAAATAAATACCTGAAACTTGTGTATTAGAAAAAGTTCCACTATGTGATTGTTTTAATCTTTGTGCTTCTTTATTTGCAGAAACTCTTTTTTCTAAAGTTAAATTAATAATTTGATTAACTTCTTTTTGTTGTTTATCATCATTTATTAAATTTATATTATTATTAAATTGACTATCGCTGTTTTTATTTTTGTTTAAATCTGAATTTAAAATATTGATATTGATATTATCATTTTTATTTGAATTGCAAGAAAATGTAAAAAAGATAAAACTAAAAACTAATAAAAGTTTTCAAAAAAATAACTTTGGTTTGCTCTTTTTCATTTAATGCCCCTTTTTAGCATTATACTTTTTTTTTTTTTTTGGAAATAAGAGGCATTTTTTGCATAAAAAAGTGAATTTTAGTAATTTTTTGCATAAAAAAATAAGTTGCTTTCCAACTTATTTTTTTTATAAAATATTAATTTATAAATTATTTTCCTAATCTGTTAGTTAAAATTTTTCCAGCAATACCACCGTCATTTGTAGCTGTAATAATTTGACGAATTTCTTTTTGAGTAATATCTCCAACAGCATAAATTCCTTTAACTTTGGTTTCTTGGAATTGATCAACTTTGATAAAGCCATTAGGTTCAACAATTCCTAAATCTTTAACCATACTTGATGCAGGAATAAATCCTATGTATGGGAAAACAGATGCAACTTTTAATTCTTGTTGTTTTCCGTCAATTTCTACAAGTGCTTTTTCAAGTGAGTTAGTTCCCATTAATTTTAAAACTCTCGAGTTGAAATGAACCTTAACATTGTCTCTAGCCATTAGTTCTTCAACTAGTTTTGGTTCTGCTATAAATTTTGCATCACGAACGAAAACATGAACTTCAGAAGCGATTGAAGCTAAAAATGCCCCTTCTTCAACTGCTGAATTTCCACCACCAATAACAATGGCAGGATTTTTTCCATATAATGGTCCATCACAAATTACACAATAAGAAACACCTTTATGTTCAAATTCTAAAATTCCTTCAACATCCATTGGTTTTCTTTCGTTCATTCCAGTAGCAATAACTACTGATTTTGCTTTTAATACATTTCCTGATTTTAAATGAACTTCTTTTTCAAACTCCGAAAGTGATTTAACTGTTTCTACTTCTCCGTATAAATGTTCTGCACCATATTCAATGGCGTGTTCATACATTCTTAAAGCTAAATCAGCTCCCATAACCATTTTATCTCCAGGCCAGTTTTCAATTTTTGATTGAGCTACCATTTTTCCACCTGGAGCACCTTTTTCAACAATTGCTACTGATAAATTACCTCTTGAAGCATAAATTGCAGCTGATAATCCTGAAGGTCCAGCTCCAATAATGATTACATCATAAATTTTTTCCATTTTTTCTCCTTTATTACATTTTGTTTGTATTTTTTTCTAATTTTAGTTGCTTTTGAGCGTCTGTTTGTTGCTCTTGAATTTCATAATTAATTCTTTCATAAAAAATTCAATAAGCTTTACCAATTGGTTTTTTCTCTGCTTTATATCTTTCTCGTTTTTCAATTTTAAGTTTTTTATCAACAATTTTATAAACATAATTACCAAAAAACTGGTAATAAACGGAAAGAGCGATTCCGAAAATGATGTAAAAAATTGCTAATACAAAGTAAATTACATATGATTCTTCTCTTAAAAATTCCATCGATGATCTAACTATACCGTACCATATTAAATAAAATCCTGCTGTTACTCCCGGTTTTAATCAATTGAAGAAATTTAAAATTCAAACAATAATTATATAACCGATTAATGAAGTTAAAAATTCATAGAAAAATAGCGGAATTCTTAATGCTCCATTAGGATAAACAGCATCACTAATAAACATATTTTTGGAAATAATTGGCCCCAATCATAATGTTCATTCTCCAGTTAAATCCTGTTTTCCATAAACTTCGTGGTTTGTAAAATTACCTCATCTACCAACTGCTTGTCCAATTAAAACTGTTGGCAAAATAATTGATAAACATTTACGATAATCTAGTTCTTTTCTTTTTATAAAAACATAAACTAAATCTAAAGAAGCGGAAAGAATAACTCCTCATTGAATCGAAAGTCCTCCACTTCGGATGTTTCACCAATTATCTTTTAATGAACCACCATTTCCAACAGATATTTGTTCAAATATAAATCCTAATCTTGCACCAATAATTGATGAAGGGATTGTAATGATAATTAAAACAAATAAATGATCAAAATTAAGATTTTCACGTTTTCAGAAAAAGGCAATTGTTAAAATCGCAAATACCATTCCTAAAAAGATCATAAAACTATAAACTGGAAATCCAGGAAATATTTCATAAGCTTCACCGACTGAAAATGGTCTGCCGAATTTTTCAATTAATTCTTGATTATTCATTTTCTTTTAATATCCTTTCTTGAATTTTTTGTAACGGATCTAAACCATCTTTTCTTACTAAATAAGCATTTACTGCTGCTACAACTAGAGAAGAAATAGTTCTCCCTTGCTTAACGGGGATTTGTATTTTTTGAATTGCACCGTCTAAAATATTATACTCCAAGTCTCATTTTCCTAGACGATCAAAAATAATATTTTCATTATCTGGTACTAACTCTAAAACTAAATCTATGTCTAATTTTGCTCTAATCATACTTGAACCATAAGTGTGTCTTATATCAATCAAACCTATCCCTCTTACTTCTAGAAAATCTTGAGTAATTGTGGCTGGTTTACCGATAAAGCGATTTCCAAGTCGCGATATTACTACTGTATCATCAGTTACAAATGTGTGTCCTTCTTGAATTAATTCCAAAACGGCTTCCGATTTACCAGCACCAGAAGGGCCAATTATCATTACCCCTACTCCATTTACTAAAACAGCACAACCATGAACAGAAACAGTTTTTGCAAAATATTCAGTTAAATAACTACCGATATTAGCAATTAATGTTGATAAATGTTCTTGACTTTTAACAACTTGAACTTTATATTTTTCAGCAATTTGTAATACTTCTTGATATAAATTTGCTGAAAAACCAATTGATAATAATAACAGTGGCGGCAAGGCACCAATAACTGTTTTTAAAGCTTTTTTTCTTTTTTCTTCGCTTAATGAAAGAAGAAATTCTGATTCGTTAGTTCCTCAACCAACAATATTTTTTGTTAAAGTTTCTCTTTTAAAATTACCACCTAATAAAAGTCCCGCCCGATTAATAGATGGTCTTTCAATAAAAGCATTAGGAAATTCATTAAGTTTAATTAAATAAAAATCTTTAATTATTTTATCGACACTAACTCTTTTTTCCATTATTTAATAATACTCCTTTTAAATATTGGCCAGTAAATGAATTTTCATTTAATGCCACTTGCTCAGGTGTGCCTGTTGCAACTATTGTCCCTCCATTAATACCACCTCCAGGTCCTAAATCAATTATATAATCACTAACTTTAATTAAATCTAAATTATGTTCGATTACTAAAATTGTTTCACCTTGATCTGCTAAACGATTTAAAACATCAATTAATTTTAAAACATCAAGCGAATGCAATCCTGTAGTAGGCTCATCTAGAACATAAAGTGTTTTGCCAGTTGGTTTTTTTTGTAAAAATTTTGCTAGTTTTACTCTTTGCGCTTCACCGCCTGACAAGGTAGTTGCTGATTGACCTAAAGTTATATAATCTAAACCAACATCCATTAATGTTTTTAGTTTTTGAGCTATTTTAGGACGATTGGAAAAAAAATCATAAGCATCTTCAACTGTCATATTTAAAATATCTGCAATATTTTTGTTTTTATATTTAATTTCTAATATTTCACTTTTATATCTGGTGCCTTCACAATGATCGCAAGTTATATAAACATCAGGTAGAAAATGCATTTCAATTTTTAAAGAACCATCTCCTCAACATTTTTCGCATCTTCCGTCAGAAGCATTAAAAGAAAATTTACCTTTTAAATAACCACGACTTCGTGATTCTTCTAAATTAGCATAAACATCTCTTATATCATCAAATACACTAGTATAAGTAGCGGGATTAGATCTAGGTGTTCTACCAATTGGAGACTGAGTAATTTGAATAATTTTGTCAATATTATAAATTCCTTCAATATCTTTATGCTTACCAGTTTTAACTGGTTCTTGAGAAATTTTTCTTTCAATTCCTTTAACTAAAATTTCATTTATTAAAGTACTTTTACCAGAACCAGATACCCCTGTTATAGCAACAAATTTACCTAAAGGAATTTTTACATCAATGTTTTTTAAATTATTTTCTTGAGCTCCTTTAATAACAATGAATTGATTATTACCTGCTCTTCGTTTTGCAGGAATTTTTATCTGTTTTTGACCAGATAAAAATTTACCAGTTTCTGATAAAGGACTATTAATAATATCTTCAACTGTCCCTTGAGCAATTAATTGTCCACCATGTTTACCTGCTAAAGGACCTATATCAACAATATGATCAGCTGATCAAATTGTTTCTTCATCATGCTCTACAACAATTAAAGTATTTCCAATTTCAACCATCTGTTTTAGTGAATCAATAAGTTTTTGATTATCTTTTTGGTGCAAACCAATTGAAGGTTCATCTAAAACATATAAAACTCCAGTTAGATTGGAACCGATTTGTGTTGCTAATCTAATTCTTTGCGATTCGCCACCTGAAAGAGTTTCTGCTTTTCGATGTAAAGATAAATACTCAAGGCCAACATTTTTTAAAAAGGTTAAACGGGATTGAATTTCGTTAACTACCATTTGAGAAACTTCTTTTTCAAATTCGTTAATATTTAAATTTTCAATCACTTTTAGTGAATCTTCAATTGATAAATTAACAAATTCAAAAATATTTAAATCATTAATTTTTACAGCTAATGCATATTTATTTAATCTCGATCCATTGCAAGCGGAGCAATCAAATTCTGACATAAATTTTTTATATCAAGTTCTTAAATCTTCGCTACTAGTAGATAAATATCTTTCTTCAATTCTATCAATAATACCTTCAATTCTTCTTTCTCTTTTATATAAATTTCCACTTTCAGAAACAATTGAATAGCTAATTTCTTTATCAGCACCGTATTTTATAATTTCGAGTTCATCATTAGTCATTTTATAAATTGGTTTATTAATATCAATATCATATTCATTCATTAATATTTCAAATTCTTTTCATTCAATTGATTTTTTATTAATTGGAGTTCCAAAAATTTTTACAGCTCCTTGCGCTAAAGATAATTCTTTATTAGGTACTAATAAATGAAAATCACCTTTTAAAGTTATTCCAATTCCCTTACATTCAGAACACATTCCACTTGGTGCATTAAATGAAAATAATTTTGTATCAATTTTTGGCATATTAAAATCACCAAAATGGCATGCTTGTAATTTAGAAAAAGTTATTATTTGCTGATCAATTATTTCAACATTAACTATCCCTCCTGAATAGTCAGCAGCTAAATCAATTGCCTCTGTAATTCGATTGCGATTATCTGAATTTAAAATTAAACGGTCAACCACGATTTCAATACTATGTTTTTTATTTTTATCTAATTTAATTTCATCATCTAATAAATAAATTTCGCCATCGATTTTAACTCTAATAAATCCTTCTCTTTTTAATTTTGCTAGAACTTGCTGCTGAGTTCCTTTTTCATTGACTACAATTGGAGAGAGAATATAAAGTTTTGAATCAACGGGAAATTTATAAATAGCATCAACAATTTCTTTAGTTTTTTGATTTGTAATTTCATTTTTATGTTTAGGACAAAAAGGGCGACCAACTCTCGCATATAATAATCTTAAATAGTCATAAATTTCAGTAATCGTTCCAACTGTTGAACGAGGATTATTATTGGTGGTTTTTTGCTCAATTGAAATAGCTGGTGAAAGTCCATCAATTGACATAACATCAGGTTTTTTAGTTCCTCCTAAAAATTGTCTTGCATAGGAACTAAGCGAATCAACATATCTTCTTCGTCCTTCTTCGTAAATTGTGTTAAAAGCTAAAGAGGATTTTCCAGATCCAGATACTCCTGTAAAAACAACTAATTTGTTTTTAGGAATAACAACATCAATATTTTTTAAATTATTTTCTCTTGCACCTTTAATAGTGATAAAATCGTGTGTATTTTTCATGTCATAATTATACAGAATAAAAGAATTTAAATTCCAAATAAAAGTAAAATCAGCAGTAAAAAATGCAAAATTTTAAGTTTTTTACTGCTGATTGACTTAATTTTGTAGTTTAAGAATGCATTTTAATAACTTTTTCAATCTCGCTAGCGATTTTTTTTATTACCGAAACTGAAACTGAATT
Source organism: Mesomycoplasma lagogenitalium (assembly GCF_029854295.1). NCBI lineage: Bacteria > Bacillati > Mycoplasmatota > Mycoplasmoidales > Metamycoplasmataceae > Mesomycoplasma > Mesomycoplasma lagogenitalium. Next base: position 243,409 of record NZ_CP122979.1, on the reverse strand, counting down.
ACCCGCCTGCTTATATAAATGAGAATCTGCTATGTTTGCTAATTTATAATTTTTATCAAATCCTTGAAACAAAAAACACTCTTTAGGAGTTAATTTTCTAATTCCATAATTAGTTAAAATTAAAGGAACATTATGACCGCCAGTTCCCATATTTGCTGTTAAAGTCGGACAAACTGATGATTTATTTTCTCTCACATATTGTCTTCTTCATTGATAAACGGTATTAAATTTTACTATTTGTGATTTTAAATTTTCATAATATTTAAAATTTGTTTCTGTATAAAAATATTTAGGATTAACTCTTTCGTTTATATCAACAATATCATTAATTGTAATTTTTAATTGTTCTTTTTTAGGAAAAGTAAAATTGTCATAATGATTTTTATTTTTAAATGCTACAATATAAATTCTTTCTCTGTTTTGAGGAATATTGCCATATTCCATGGTATTTAAAATTTGATATTTTACATAATAATTTTCTTGTTCTAAATGCTTAATAATCGTTTTAAATGTATTGCCTTTATCATGGGAAAATAAATTTTTAACATTTTCCAAAAAAATTATTTCTGGCTTTTTGTTTTTAAATATTCTTTCTAGTTCAAAAAATAAATTACCTCTTCCTTTTTCATCTTCAAAACCTTGCCTTTTACCAGCAATCGAAAATGCTTGACACGGAAAACCTGCTAACATAATATCAAAATCTGGAATTTTATTTTCGTCAACTTCTTTTATATCTTTAAAATCAACTTTTAAAGGAAAATTTAATTCATATGTTTTAATTGAATTTAAATTATATTCATTTGCATAAACAATTTCACCTATTTCTTGAAAACCCAAATCAATTCCGCCGACTCCCGCAAAAAAACTTGCTATTTTATATTTTTTCAAAATTTCTCCTTATATTTATTTAACTTCACCTGTTTTCACATCAATCACTGCATAATGATTATATTTTTTATTATTTTTTCTATTATAGAAAATCTGGGTTTTTGACCAGTAAGTTGTTTTTCTAAATATTATTTTATAGTTATTCAAATAATTTTAAATCAATTTTAGAAAAATAGAATTAAAAATTATTTACTTTTTTAGCTAAATAAAATGGCTAAAATCGACTTTTTTTTTTTTTTTTTTAGCTTATTTTATTTTGCATATAATTAAAGTATGAAAAAAGAAAGAAATAAGGAAATTAAAAGGAAAATTTTATTAAGTTCACTAGCATTTTCTGCTATGTGTGCATCGATTTACAGCACAATTTCATGTAATTCAACTAATGAAAATGAAATTTATGATAAAGCTTATCAAAGAGCTTATCAAAATATTTTAAATTCAATTAAAAATGGAGAAATTACTGTAAATCTTATAGATAAAAACAAAACAAAAACTGATGGTCCAAATACTAAAAAAGGCGATCCAGATAAAAACAAAACAGAAACCGATGATCCGAATACTAAAAAAAATGATCCTGATAAAAACAAATTAAATGGTTCTGGTAATGTAGAAGAGGAAAAAAATAATAAAAACAGCATTGACACCGATACAGAATCAAAAAATATAAATTATACTTATTCCAGATTTGACCAAATTAATGATGAAAAAATTAAATTTGCTTCTACTTTCGGTAGCACAAGTGTGCTAAAAACCGCACTTGATGCTGTAATTGAAGCATGAAACAACAAACAAGAAGTAAAAGATAAAAAAGATGGATATTTACCAATCGAAATAACTCAATTAAATGGCGGATACCAAGAATTAGAAAGTCAATTAAATACAAAATTACCTGCAAAATCAAAAGATGATTTATATAACTTAACATTAAATTATCCAAATGTAGTTGCAACATTATTAAAATACAATATGCATTTAGATTTAGCCGGTGAAACCGAGGCGCAAAAAGCAGTTGGAGTATTGGAAAAGGCTAAAGAAATATTTTCAGATCAATTTTTAGCTTCTAACTATCAAATTGCTGGTTTACAAAGCACAGAAAATGGAAGAGATCCAAAAAGTTCATTATGATTAATTCCTTTTAATAAATATTCACAAGCTATAACAGTTAATATGCCAGTTTTTGCTTATATTATCAAACAAGCTACTGAACATAATGGGATTAAAGCAACAATTAAAACTTCAGATCAAGAATTTTTCAACAAAATTAAAACACAAGGTACAGCTGATGAAGTTTCAGTAGAAGAAATTTGAGGAGAATATAAAGCTGTAAATAAAGAAAATGGCGGATTAGCTGGTTTTGAATTTTCAAAAGAATCATTTGAAAGTTATGATGGTCTATTTGATTTAGCTTCAAGAATTAAAAAAGCATTTCCAGATGCCGATAAAGCTGGAAAACCAATTAATAAAAAAGCTGATTATGTACTAGGTATTGATACAATTTCAAATGTTTTATATAAAAATGCATTATCTGATGTTGATGGAGACTATAGCAAATTTATTTTTGGACTAACTGATGATAAAACCTCAGTTAACTATAATGATGTTAGAAAAAAGGGAACAGAACAAAATAAAATCTTTGAGAAAAATTTTAATAAAATTGCTAAATTATTAAATGAACAAGCATTATTTATTAGAACATCAGCAGATTATTCATCCAGTATGTTAAAAGCACACAAACTTGCTTTTGCTATTAACTCAACAGCCGGGTATGTCCATAATTTCTATCGAAATAACGATAAGTCCTATAGCTGAATTTTTACATCAATTGATGAAAAAGGAAAAATAATTGAAAAAATAGTCGATGCAAAATATGCTTATGAATTGATAGCACCTACCGCCGAAGATAAAAATAAAGGGGCAATTGCTTATATTAAACCAGTAAACAGAGAATGAAAATATACATTATTTTTTGGATCTGAAGGTAAAAATAATTTTAAACCCGAAGGAAAAGAAAATAGTTACGATTATAAATATAATGAAGAAGCGGATGAAAAAACAAAATTAGAAGTTGAAAAATTAACACAAGGAAAAAGTGCAAATACAGTTGTTGGATATTATTCAACCGATGGTGGATTAAAACCTGATCAAATGGGTCAAAAATTTAAAAGTTGAATTATCCCAGCCGGACAACAACGTGGTTATGATATATATCTTATAGATGCTAAATGATTTAAAGGTGATTATGATCCAAATTCATTAACTGAAAGTGGATTTAGAGAATACCAAGCAAATAATACAGAAAAATTACAAGAAAATGAATTATTGTCACTTAAAGATGCGTTTATTTCTGAAAAAGATGATAAACAAAATATCGTTTTATCACAAGGTCCATCATTAATACCAATACATGCAAATGAAAAAGAAGATTTGGCTACAATAAACTTTGTTAAATGATATATTTCAGAAAAATTAGATTGACAAATCGGACATAAAGAATACAATCAACTAACTCCTTTAGAAGTTTTTGCAGCTCACGCAAGTTTTATTGTACCAACTAAAGATGTTTTATTACAAGAAACACCATCTTGATACAATGATTTTAACAAAATAGCATTTGAATCATTTAAATTGGCTTCAGATCCTAAAACAAAAGCAAAATACACCATCTATGAAGATCCGGCTGATTCAAGATCGCAAACATTTAAAAGATCAATCGATGAAGCATTTGGAGCATATATGAACAAAACTGCAGACGGAGAAGCACCTGAAACATTTGATGAATTTATAAGAGTATTAAATATTACATTAGGTAATAGTTTTAAAAATTAGTTATAAAAAAACAAACTATCGAATTTTAGTAGTTTGTTTTTATTTATTTAATTTATCAAGATTAATTACATAATCAAATAATTGTTGTTCCTGTTCGTCAATATGATGCGAAACGTAAATAATTGTTTTATCACTATCAATTAATTTATTTAGTAAATTATTTGATAATTTTTTATTTAAATTAGAAAAAGATTCATCTAATAAAAGAAAATCTTTTTCATAAAATAATAATCTTGCAAACGCTAGTCGTTGTTTTTGCCCTAACGATAACTGATTATAACTATCAAAATTATAATCAATAATTTCTTTTTCTAGTTCCTTATCAAATTCAATAAATTTTAAAATTTTATCAATTTTTGTTTCATCATTTTCTCATAAACTTAAATTGTTTTTGATATTATCGTCAAAAACAAAGTTTTGCGAATCTAAATAACATAAATTGCTTTTTAACTGCTTATAATCAATATTTTTAATATTTAATTGATCAATTTCAATTGTTCCTTCATAATTTTCTAGTTCATTTAATATTAATTTTAATAAAGTAGATTTTCCGGAGCCAGAATGTCCTATTATTAAATATTTTTTGCCTTTTTCAAATTTGTAATTGAAATTATTAAAAATAATTTTTTCGCTTGTTTTATAATTTAAATTTTTTATTTCAATTGTATTAAATTCTAAATCAATAGATTCTTTTGTTTCTTTTTCTAATTTTAAATCAAAAGCATTTACAAGTTTTTTAGATGCTAAATAAACTCTAAAAGAACTAAATACTAAAGTAAGTTCATTACTAAATTTTTCATTTAAAATATTTCTAAAAATAAATAATGAACTTAAAGATATTCCATAATCACCTTTTAATATTAAAATCCCTAATACCAAAGTTCCGCCATATTCTATTGCCTTTAATATTCCTGATGAAAAAAACGAATTAACAGTTTCTAAACGATTTTTAAGATAATTTGTTTTATGAAAATCATAAATATATGTTGCTAAAAATTTTTCTAATAAATGTTCTTTATTTGCGTAATAAAGTCTAGAATAACCGTTTAATAAATTATCAGTTTTTTCTAATAATTTTGCAAATTTTTCCTGTAATTCCAGTTGATATTGCTCTGTTTTTTTAAATGAAATTATATTAGGAATTAAAACTAAAATCAAAGCAACTAATAAAATTACAAGTGCCATTCAACTATCAATTGCTAAAGTTATTAATGAAATTGTTAAAATTAAAGAAGAAGAGATAATATTACTAAAATTATCAAAAATAGAAGTAAAATAATTGTTAGAATTTTGAAATACATTTGTAAAAAATTCTGAAGAATTATAACTTTTTATTCCTTTAAATGTACTTTCTTTATACTGTTTTACTAAATTATTAGCAATATTTTTAGCAAAAAGAATTTGCATTTTATTGCTTAAAGAATAATAAAAATAATTATTTATTAAATCTAAAATATATGTAAAACAAACTATTGCAATAATTATTAAAAATCCGTAAAAAGGTTCAATATTACTAATTGTTTTTTCTTTAATTAGCACATCAATTGCTATACCAGTTAAAATAATAATAGCAAAAGGCAATAATGAAATTAAAATTTTAAATAATAGTAAAAAAATGCTTGTGCTGAAACTAGATTTAAAAATTAATTTCATAAATCCTCCAAGTTAATTACATAATCATATTTTTGTGGTTCTTTTAAATGGTGAGTAACATTAATTAATGTTAGTGATGGATCTTCTAGTAATAAATTTTCAATATTTATAACATTTTCTTTATCTAAATTAGCAAGGGCTTCGTCTAAAAAAAGAACTTTTTTGTCTCTAAAAAAATGTCTAGCAAAATTTATTTTTTGTCTTTCACCAGTTGATAAATTAATGATTTTATCAACATTATCGTTTATATCCACATTTTTTAAATTAACTTTTATAAGTGCTTCTTTTACTTTCTCAAATTTGTTTTCTTCTCACAATGAAACATTGTTATAAACAGTATCGTTAAAGATAAAATCTTTTGAATCTAAATAGGTAAAACTATTTTTTCAAACTTTTAGATCAACATTTTTTAAATCTTGATTATTAACTAGAATTTTACCTTGATATTCTTCTATTTCTTTTAATAGTATTTTTAAAAAAGTAGATTTACCACTTCCAGATGGTCCGATAATAGCATATTTTTTTCCTTTTTCAAAAACAAAATTGAAATTTTTAATTATTTGTTTATCCTCGTAATTAAAATGAAGATCTTTAATTTCTAGTTTATTAAATTCCAACAATTTATTTTCAATTTTATGTTCTTTTACATCAGCAAATAATTTTATGTATTCTTTAGTTGAAACATACTGCTGGAAAAAATAAATAGTAATTCTGAAAAAATAAATTAAAGTTGAAAAAACTGATGGGATAGTAAATAAAAGACCAATTCCTGCATTTTCATAATAAATGTAATATCCTAAAACTATAAAAAATGATATATCAGCAATCAATAAAAATGATGAATTTATAATTTCTAACAAAATAACTTTATTCTGTTTAGTTTTTACTAAATTTAAATTTTTTTCAAAAATTTGATTAGCTCTTTCGGTGAATTTATCCTCTTTGTTTAAATAATAAAGCATCATAAAACTATCAAAGCAATTTTTTAAAGATGAAATATTTTTTTCACTTTCATCATTAAATTTAGCGTGCAAATTTCCAGCAAGCGATGAAAGAAATAACGGAATAAATGCACAAACTATTGTAATAGATAGCCCGATTAAGGCGATTTTTCAACTTAAAAAAAATAAAACAATAAGTGAAAATAAAAGTGAAAAACTCATATTAATAAAAGTAAAACCTAAATCAAAAATTGTTTGTGAAATAATTTGCGATCTTTGTTTTAATCAAAATAAATATGTTCCTGATTTATTTGTTTCAACTTCTTTAGAACTTAAATTAGAAATTACATTTGTAATATTTTTGTTTAATTGAACATTAAATTTCATTTTTAATTTATCTTTTAAAAAGTAAGATAAATATAAAAATAAAATGCTTAAAACACCTAAAATTGCAATTATTATAATTGAATTATTTTCAAAGTCAGTAATTTTATTTAATGTAACATTATCGATAAATATTGATATAAAATAAATTAAAACCGATGGCAATGCAACTGCAATTAACGAAACAACAATTGCAAAAAATAATAATAACTTAGCATTTTTAAAATATTTAGTCATTATCTCTCCTTTCTATTTTTGTATAAATGATATAAAAAAATATAAAAAATAAAAGAAATTGAACTAAAAAAGCATAAAAATCCAAAAATAAGAAGTTTATGCTTTTTACATATGTATACTTTTTCTAATTTGCCTCAAGTGCTTTTGCTTCCGGATTTGCTTCTTGAGGAATATTAACAACTTGTTTATTAAATAATGTTCCTGTTAAATAGTCGCTTAATTTGTGACCATATAATGCTTGACTTTCTTCTTGAGTTAATGAATCTTTAGAATAAATTTTAGCATATTCAATTAAAGTTTTAATATATTCATTTCCTTCATATGCTAATTCTGCTTTTTCGTTAGCTTTTGAAATATCTAGCATTTTATAACCATCACCACCTGCTAAAATAAAGTCATTTGTAACAATGTAGTAATATTTATTATTATCAATTGCTTTATCATTAATTTTAACAGATGATTCATCTAATTTCCATACTCAATTTGTTTGATTGTCTTTTTCTTCTTTTTCTACATTGATTGTAAAGGAAACATTACTACTTCATTGACCGTAAGCTCCACTTTTTCCTTTAGAAGCACCGTGTTTAATTACTTCTAGTAAAGTATCACCTTTAACTCTTACGGCAGAAATTCTGTTTCCAAATGGACTAATTCCTAAAATATCACCTCTAGAAATTTGCCCTTCTTTTAAATCTGTTCTTAATCCACCACCATTAGTTAGTCCAACTAAATTATCTAATGTTGCAGCTTCTCAATTACTTTTTGCTTCTCATGATTTTTGTTTTACAAATTCTCATGCAAGAGCATTAGATGCCAAAACCCCTAAAGATGTCGGCTTAATTCTTCCTATTCAATAAGGTGTTTGTCCAATAATTTGACTTTCTACATGTTTAAAATGTCCAGGAGAAGTAAATTGAATTACTTTATTTATTTCATTAAATTTTTTCTCTAATTCTTCAATTCATAAATCATTATTATCCGCTGTAGCAACAGTAATTTGATAAATATCTCTTAATTGTTGTTTAACATCAACAATTGTTCCTGTTTCTGTGTCAAAAGTTAAATCAATATCGCCTAAATATTTAGTATAAGCTTCCGTTTGTGTTACTTTAACTTTTGTTCCTTCAACATCGTGAATTTTTACATAAGTATGACTATGACCGTCGATTACCAAATCAACTCCTTCAACATTTTTAGCTAAATATTCTGAAGTTCATTCAACTGTATTTCTTCCTGTTCCTAAATGGGAAGAAATAATTACAAAATTAATTTCTGGATGAGCAACTTTAAGTTCTTCAATAGCCTTTTTAGCTGCATCAACCGGTTCAACAAAATCTACCAATTCTGAATTTTTTGGATGGGAAGTATAACGAGTATCTGGTGTAGTTAAACCGATAATTGCAACTTTTAAATTGTTATCTAATTCTTTAATAATTCATGGTTTAAATACTCTTTTTCCAACATTTTCTTGACTATAACCATCTGGTTTAGTTTCTACATCTTTAAAATCTTTTCAAACGATGTTTGCAGAAATAAATGGCATTGTTCTACCAAATTCTGATTTTGATGTTTGTTCATTTAAATTTCTAATATGATCTAATCCATAATCAAATTCGTGATTTCCTACTGTTACTGAATCATAACCTGTGTATTTAGCAATTTTGCTAATTGTTTCACCTTTATCCGAATCTGATAGTGGCAATCCTTGAATCATATCTCCAGCAGAAATTAATAAATCTCGGTTTATATTTTTTAAATATTTTCCCGTTCTTTCCATTCCTGAATATAAATTATATTTACCAGCATCATATTTTAATCTTCCGTGTTCGTCGTTAGTATGGAAAATTTTTACTGTTTTAACTTTACTATCTTTTTCAAGTTCTTTAAGTTTTTTAAATAAATAGTTAATCTCTTGAACTAAAGGGGTTAATTCTACTTTAGCTTGAAAATAAATATTTAATAACTCTTGATTTAATTTGTCGATATTATTTTTATCTTTTTCTTTATCAAGTTTTTTAAATATTTCTCCAGTTTTTTTTGATAACGCTTCTAATAAATTATTGTATTGATCATTAGTAGAAAAATATAATTCTCTAACTTTAGATGCATCTAGATTTTTAGTTTTTTGCTCTAAAAGTTTAAGTTTTTCTTCTAACTCTTTAATTTTCTTTTGCGAATCTTCTGTATCTGTTTTTTGACAACTAGCAATTAAAAAAGGGATTGCTGCAACTGATGAAATTGATCCTAATGTTAAAATTTTTTTAAAGTTTTTCATATTCTATCTCCTTATTTTTTAAATTTTATAAATAAATTATATAAAGTTATTATTTAAATATTTTGATTTTTAAATTAATTTATAAAATAATAGAAAATTATGAAAATTTAGTATAATTTTTATAGCTTATTAAGGAGATAAAAAATGAAAAAACTTACTATTATTGGTAATTGAAAAATGAATAAAAATTCTCAAGAAACAAAAGAATTTTTAGATGTTTTTAACACTGAATATTTAAATAATAAAGAAAAAATTAGTGATTCAATAGTTTTCGGGATTGCTGCACCTTTTACTAATTTATATTTATTTAATAAAAATGATAAATTAAAATCTGTAGCACAAAACTTTTCGAATTTTAGTTCAGGAGCATATACTGGAGAAATATCAGCAAGTATGCTTAAGGATTTAAATGTTTCAATGGTCGTTTTAGGACATTCAGAAAGAAGACAATATTTTTATGAAACAGATGAAACTGTTAATTTAAAAACTCACCAAGCATTAAAAGAAGGGATTACACCAATTGTTTGTGTTGGAGAAACTTTAGAAGAGTATGAAGCAGGGAAAACTAAAGAAGTTATTTTAAAACAATTGAAAGGATCATTAAAAGATGTTAATGATTTTTCAAAAATAATAATTGCGTATGAGCCAGTTTGAGCAATAGGAACAGGAAAAACCGCTACTGCCGAAATTGCACAAGATGTTTGTGAATTTATTAGAAAAAATACTGCAGCAAATGTTACTATTCAATATGGTGGTTCAGTTTCGCCGGCCAATATCCAAGAATTGATGAATCAAAAAGATATTGACGGGGCTTTAGTTGGTGGGGCTTCATTGAAACCAGAATCATTTATTAAATTATTAACTCTAAATAAATAAAAAAATATGTTATAATTATAAAAAAATTTTCTCTCGGTTTAAACAGTGTTCGAGTTTTTGCTGGGGTTAAATATTAAATTTAAGGAGAATCATAAATGGTTACAAAAGAACGTAAAAAAGCATTAACTGTTGAATTTGGTGGAAATGAAAAAAACACTGGAGCAATTGAAGTGCAAATCGCTATTTTAACAGAAGATATTGAATCTTTAAAAGGGCACTTTACAGTTAATAAAAAAGATAAACATTCAAAACGTGGATTTATGGCAAAAGTTAATAAGCGTAAAAAATTATTAGCTTATTTAAAAGAAACTAATTTTAATTCATATAAATCTACAATTGAAAAACTAAAAATTAGAAAATAATATTAATAAAAAACTCTTATGGAATTTAAATAATTTTATTTGAGTTTTTTTTTTTTTTTTTACAATAAAAATAATAAAAAAGCACAATTATTTGTGCTTATTTTTGATTATAAATAATGGGTTCACTCATTAAACTTTCGTTTAATTTGTGATCATATGCTTTTACAGTTATTTTCTTACCATATAAATCCTTGTTAGTATCGTGTAAAACGATTTTATATCCACTATTTATTGATTTTAAAACACCATCAACATACAATTCATAAGCAATTGCACTATCAATATCAGTTTTATTTTCAAATTCAACATCTAACACAATTGCTTCATAAGAATATTCATATTTAATTACTGGTTTAGTATCTTTATTAAAAGCTGGTTTATTTTCTAATCAAAATAATTCACCATTGGAATTATAATATTCGATCTTTTTATCTAATTTAGGATATTTAGAGGTGAATTTAATAACATCAGGATTAATATCATCTTGACCGTATTTAGTAAAAATATCTGAAAAATCATAACCACTAACGATTGTAAAAAGATAAGGGAATAAATCTTCTTTTGATATTTTATTAATTAAATTATCAGAATCATATTTTAAAATATTTTTTTGATCCCTTAATAATCTTTGCACAGCTCCTCAAATTCCATATTTTTCAAGAATTTTTGCATCTTCTTCTGTAAATGGACTTGATCTATAATCATATGTTTTATAGTCTAATTTATTAACAAATTGTGATGTTATAAATCAAGAATAAACGGGATAAAATGGAGTATTGTTTTTTGATGATTTTTTTACAAACGGTGTATTAATCGGTTTATTATCAAATTTGGAATTTAAATATCTATATAAAATATTGTGTTGTGTTCAAAAATTACTATTGAATACAGAATTATAATCTTTTTTATGATTGTAATTACCTTCATCTATTAATTTTTTTAATTTTAAATAAGATGCATATAATGCATACATATTATTTGTTACTTCTAAAATAACGATTCTTTGTTGGTCAATTGTATGGCCTTTTTCATGGTTAATAATTCAATCATAAATTTTCATAGGTTCAACAAGAATATCTTTCACCAATGCCGGTGCTAAATGTATGTAGTTAAAATAGGCATAGTATGAAGATGGTTGAACGACTGTGTCGCTAGCTGAAATAAATAATGGTAAATTTGTTGATTGTTGTAATTCATCTTCATCATCTACAGTTAAACCATTATATAAATCTAATTCTGTAACTCAATTTTTGATAACTGAATTAAGATTTTTTGCATATTCAGTTGCTTTTTGTTCTGTATCTAAATTTAATTTTTCAATAAATGTTGATATTGATCATTTTAAATTTCACGAAATTTGCAACCCTCCATTAATTGGGTTGGAAAATTGTAAAAAGGTTGCTGGAGCTTTTAATTGTGTATCTTTTTTACCATCTTTACCATCAACAATGATAACTTGTTCTTTTATTTTTTGAATGTATTGTCAAAAAAGTTCAGGATGATCTTCATCGTGAATGTAAAAAGGATATTCAATTCAAGAATTTTCATTATTTAAATTAGTGATTTTTACAGATAGAGGCTCATTTGAAAAATTACTTAAAAATACTGCATATCCGTGTTTATCTTTAGTTAAATCAACAACGATTTTGTTTTCTAATTGACTTAAATAATAGTTTCTCGGATTTAATGAAGTGAAATTACTGTTTTCAGTTAATCCAACCTGTTTTAAATAAAGTAAAACGCTACCACTTGATTTTGGAACTGAACTTAAAGTAACTTGAAATTCATATTTTTTACCCGCTTCTAAATAATAACCAGTCGGAACGGCATTTGAATACCCAAAATACTGAGATAATCTTCTTTTTTCAGATTCATAAGATTTTAATGTAGATAAGTGAATAGTTTTATCTTCATCATATTTAGGAGCTCAATACGGATTAATTTCAACTTTTGATTTTACTTTGTCTGAATTTTCATCCTTTTTTTCTTGGTTTTCTTTAGCTGTTAAATTATTATTTGATAATTCAGGATTTTCAATTTCAGTTTTTGTTTTTAAATTCTCATTAGTTTCTTGAGTGTTTTTATCTTCAGAACTAGAACTGATTTGATCAGTTTTCGAAACTAAATTACTATCTTTATGTTCTTCTTGATTATTAATTTCATTGGCGTTTTCTTTTTCTATTTTAGTATTTGAATTTTCTTTGCTTTCAATTGATTCTTTTTTATCGCTACTATTAGTTTCTTGTTTTTCTTCTAATTTTTCGTTATTATCTATATCAGGGCTTGAACTTATTTCGCTTTTAAAAGTATTATTTTGTTCAGTATTTTGATTTACTTTTTCTTTATTTTCGATTTGATTTTTTGTATCTAATTCTTCTTTTGTATCTCAAATATTTTTATTTTCTGAACTGGAAATGTTTTGATCGTTTTTTGAAGTTAAATCCTTTGTTTCTTGCTCTTTTTGTTCGCTAACTTCATTGAAATTTTCTTTGCTTTCAATTGATTCTTTTTTATCACCACTATTAGTTTCTTGTTTTTCTTCTATTTTTTCGTTATTATCTATAGCGGGATTTGAGTTTATTTCGCTTTTGGAAGTATTATCTTGTTCGCTTTTTTGACTATTAGAAAAAATATTGTGGTTGTTTTCTTGTTCTTGTTTATCTTTTAAATCTGATTCGTCTTTGGTTTTTGGAATATCTTTATTTTCAAAACTTAAATTGTTTTGATTATTTTTTAAAGTTAAATCATAATCTTTTTCAGATGGCTTTTCTTCAATTTTAGTTTTGTTTTTATTAGGATTTTGAGTTAATTCTCCCTTTTTTGGTTGATCATTTTTTTTATTATCAACATTGCTTATATTTTCATCTTTATTTTTATCATCATCAATAGTTGAACAAGAAACTAAAATCAACGGAATTGACATTGATGATAATAATAAAGGAAATTTTTTTGATTGTTGTTTTTTCATTTTTTCCTTAATAGCAAAAAATGTGTGTATTTATTTTGCTAGTTTTATTTTTTATTTTACTGGGGTTTTGGGTATTCATAAATTAGTTTTTAATGCATTTGTTAGTGCTTCTACTTGTTTATCAGCACCAATTCCATAAAAGTTTTGAGCAAGACCAGATTCTCAACCTCCATAAGAGGAATTTCCACCTATTAAAACATATGATTCAGATCAAGTTTCATCTTCTTTAATAACTTGACCATTTTCGTTTTTCTTATATTTAACACCTTTAACACTTATGTCGAAATTACCAAATAATTTTCCGGTGTCATTTAAAACTTTATTACGTTCTGGATTTAATTTTTTACCAGAAGCAATATCGTTAAAATCATCAAAATTATCCCCAACTCTCATAACGGTTTTAAAAGAAATTTTATTACCTGAGCCATTATATTCACTTAAATCTCAAGTTTTTTCATTAACTAAATTCATTCTTTCTTCTTTTTCAGATTTTATTCTTTTTCCGTTACTATCCTTTTTAATGTGTTTTCAAGGTGCTTCAGTTTTACTTAAATCCACTCCTTGCATTCAAAATACTCAATCTGGTAAGTATTTAGCATCTAAACCTTCTGAAATTAAATTTTCTCTAGTAGGAACTAACTGATTTTCTTGTTCACGATTTGAGTTATACATTACAACTCCACCTTTTGAATAAACATATTTAATAAATTCAATTGCTCCTGCTATTTTAATTGCTTTTTTATCTTGAATAAAAGCGTTTCAATTTTTAGAGTTATAAACATCTTTATTTAAAACTAAATAATTTTGAAAAGCAAAATTGTTTAAAACTGTTTCATCAATATCCATAAATACTACAGGAATAGATTTATTATCGCTTGTATTAGAAACTACTACTTTATCATTTTCCACTTTAACTTTATCTAATTCTAATATATCAGTTTGCTTAATCATTTCATCAAATTGTTTTTTAGCGGCATTATACAAATTAATAGTCATAGCATCTTTTTCAGCTGAAACTGTATTTCAAACACCTGAATTTCATCTTAAATTATCAACAACAGCTTGACTTTCTGAATTTTGAGGTTGTTGACAAGATATTACAGTACCAACAGAAGCAACTACAGTTGTTGCCCCTAATAATGGAATAAATAATTTTCTTTTTTTCATTTTTTTCTCCTTAATTTATTTTTTTAATTATATATATTAATATATATTAATTATAAAACTTTTATTTAAAATAAACTTAATAAAATAAATATTAGTAATTTTTAATCTTATTTTTAATAAATATCTTAATAAATGAATTTTATTTGTAAAATGTTAATTATTATTAGTGAATTATATTAAAATAGCAGATTATTATTAAAAAATAATTCAATAATCATAAAATTTTATTAATTTTTAACTTTTTTAGAAAAAATTTTAATTTTTACATTTTTGTTTATAATAGGAGCATGAAATTAAAGAAAAAAGTAATATTTAATGCAATTATTGTTGCATCACTATTAACAACATCTTACACAATTGTTTCATGTAACAAAGAGAAAGGAAATGAGCAAACCAATACTGTTGAAATTGGTTCAAATTCTAATACTTTAGAATTAAATAAAAAAGAAATTTTAAACTTTGATGCTAAACAATCTTATGATTGAATAAATAAAATTAATTTTGTTTTATGAATGAAAAAACAACAAGATCAAACATTTTTACCTAAAATTGAACAGGTTCTAAAAAAAGATTTTATTTTTAGTAAGCAAAATGATTATACAATCGATAATTCTTATGATAAATACTTATATTTATTAAAGTTAGTTTCAAGTCAAAGTGATAAAACTGATTTACCTACTTGAGAAAAAATTTTAAATTTAAATATATCAGAATTAAATCTTTGAGAAAATAAAATGCAATTAATTGATTTTATTTCTAAAAATCCTAATGATAAATTGCCTACTAGAAAAGTGATTTTAGAAATGAATGATACTGATGTAAAAAATATGATCGCAAGACTAGAATTATGAAATTTAATTTTAAAAGAAGAGGATAAAGGTAAATTACCTGATCTAGATAAAGTTTTATCTATGAATATTTTTGAATCAAACAGCACTAAACAAACTGTATTTTCGTGATTTTATACAATAAAATTATTAAATTTAATTGAATCACAAGAAGATAAAGCTGATTTACCAACTAGAGAAAATGTTTTACAAAATATAGAAACAAATTACCAAACTCATATTGATTTATATATTAAATTAGAATTATTAAAACTTTATAAACAAATAAATGATAACGGTAATTATCCTAGCAAAAGTGAAGTTTTAGAATATCGTAATAATGATGCTATTGAAGAATATCAAAATAATTTATTTAGCTTATTAAAAGATAATAAAAAATTATTTTTAAGCAATTTTAGAAATTTTATAAAATATAACGAAGGAACTTCTAAAATTGATTATAATAAAATCATTCTTAACAAAATTGAAAATGATTCTAAATTTATAAAATTATTAGATTCTATTTATAAATATTATAGATATGACTATTCAAATAAAAATGCAAATATTTTAAATTTTTTACTAATATTAATTAATGATTCGCTACAAAATAATGATTTAATTAAAAAAGATTATATTATTGATGCTCTTGAATATTTAATGGAAAATAACTTAAAAATTCCTGAAAAAATTTTAGTTTCACAAAACATTACCCCAGCAATTTATTTACAAAAAATCGGACAAATTTTAAGTATTACAAATAAATTAGAAAATAAAAACGATTTACCTAAAATTACAGAGATTTTAGATTTGGAAGAACATTTAATGGATGAATTAATTAATAAATTAATTTTATTAAATTTAGTTTCTCAACTAAAAGATAAAAACGATATTCCTTTAACAAATGAAATACTTAAAATGAATGAAAGTAATGTTGAAAAATGAAATAGAATTGTTTTAATTTTACTAAATTGAGAAAAAATAAATGATAAAAGTAATTTACCTTCAAGAACTGAAATTATTAATAAAGAAAATTCAGTTGATCAAATTAATATAATGAAATTATTATCAAAAATCGAAAGTTTTGATAAAAAAGAGGAATTACCAGATAAAAATCAAGTATTAAAATTTAATTCAAAAGAGATAAATGAATGAATTAGTAAATTAGATTTATTAAATTTATTGAAAGAAAATAACTTCGTTTTAAAAAATGATAAATAAAAAAACCAATTTCGCAATTGAAATTGGTTTTTTCATACCACTAATTTTCATCTAACATCTTTTTAATTTCAGTAAGTTTAGCAAAATTGGTTTCAAGTGATGCTAATCTTATTTCAAAAACATCATTAGTAATAGTAAATAATCTCTCTAATTCTTTATTAAATTCTTCTTTATTTTCAATTTCACTATATAAATTTCTGAATTTAACCTTTTCTTGTTCAATGACAAAATATTTATTAAATAAATTATTAAATTCAGTTATATGTTCTTTAACTATTTTTAAATCACTACTTAGAAATTGATTATAAAGAAGTATTAAAACTTGAGTACTAATTCCGTATTTCGGTATTTTTTTAGCAACTTCTTCTTCAAATTTTTTAAATTTATCTGGATAAGTTATAAATGCCCTTGCTATAAACATCATTCCACCAGAATAGGATTGTAAAATTGATGTTAAATCAGTTTCTAATTTATTCACTTTTCCTTCTGAAATGAAAGTAAATCATTTTTGAGTATTTAAAAGTTTTTCTTCTTTTAATAAATTTAATTTTTGTTGATCTTCTTCAGAGATTGTATAAACTTTTTCATTTTCTACAAATTGACCTAACCCATTAACAGATGAAAGTATTCTATCTTCAACATACTGTCCAGTTCCTTTTGAAGTGGCATATATTTCATCTTCAACATACTGTCCTGATCCACTAACTGATGAAAGAACAACATCTTGAACACTTTGCCCTGATCCTTTAATTGAAATTTGTTCTTTACAAGAAATGACTAAAGAAGAAATCCCCAATATACTAATGGGGATTAAAGAAAATTTTAATAACTTTTTCATTTTCATTATTAAGAAGCACTAGTGCTACTTGTAGTTGTGGCTGCTTGTGTATTTAATGATTTAGAAATTTCTTTTAATTTATCTGAGTGTTGATTAATTAAAGTTACATATTTTTCTAAAGCTTGTGCATATGTTTCTAATTTTGCTAAATCACTATCGAGTTCTGGATAATTACCATTTACATCGATTTTAAATCTCATTTCATTATTTTCGAGTGTAAAGTATTTATCAAATAATGCATTTAATTCATCGCGTTTTTCTTCAGCCGCTGCAATTTGAACAGACATAAATGTAACATAATTAATAACAACTAACATCCCTTTTTTCTCTTCTGGATAATTAGATAGTTTTTCTGTTACAAATTTTTCAAAATTTTTGAAAAAATCTTTTTCAGTTTCATATGCTTTTTCTAAAAATGGTTTTTGATCAACTTCACTTGTCATTAAAGTCAATAATTCATTTTTTAAATTAGCAAATTTAGTAGCATCGTTAAAATATACTTTTTGTTTTTTAACTAATTGACCTTTTTCTGAATTTTCTAATCACGCTTTTTTAGCTTTTTCGTTATCGTAATCTTTATTTCCATCACCACAAGAAATAGCGATTGTTGCTGCTCCAAAAATTGTTAATGGAACTAAAGAAAATTTTAATATTTTTTTCATATTTCTCCTCGTTTTTTATAAAACACTAATTTTATTATAATTACAATATAATATTATACATAATTATTTTAACATTTTGTTTTTTTAGAACTATTAATTTAAAATTATTAAGAATTTTGATTATTTAAAGAATTATTAATTGCTGATAATTGCTCATAATGATATTGAATTAATGGAATTTGTTTGTTGTAAATTGTAACTCCGATATATTCTAATCTAGCTAATTCATTTCTAGTAGTTTCATCCTCAATATTGATTTCATTTTTTAATGAAACACCATCTTCGTTTATTTGGTAATACTTATTAAATAAGTTTTCAAATTGTTCTTTTTCAGAATTTACCGATTTTATTTGTGCAATAATTCAAAATTTATACGATTCGGCTGTATAGTAACCCTTTAATTGAGGTGGTAATTGAAAAGGAAGCATACTTAATGATTTTTCAGCCTCTGCAAACAGTGAACTGTTAATAGAATAAGCTTTTTGTAAGAAGGTTAAATCATTTGAAAATGTTGAAATATTTGTTGTTAATGTGCTAAATTCATCATTTTCTAAAAATGTTTTTCATTTTCCGATTATTTCAAGTTTTATTTGAGATTCTTCAAACACCTCAGCCTGCACAGAAACAGAAGTTCCTTTTTCATAATTAAATGCAACATCTTCAACATACTGTCCTGATCCATTAACTGATGAAAGCACAACATCTTCAACGCTTTGACCCGAACCATTAACAGATGAAAGAACAACATCTTGAACACTTTGTCCTAATCCTTTAAGTGGGGAATCATATATTTGATCTTTAACTGAAACAGAAGAACCTTTTTGTGTTTTAATTTCTTCTTTATTTTCATTATTACAAGAAATTGCAAAAAGCGATGCGCCCAAAACACTTGCTGGAATTAAAGAAAATTTTAATAACTTTTTCATTTCTCTCCTTATTTTTTTAAATAATTATTTATCAATTTAGCATTACTTTTAAATAGCAAAATCACATTTTATTGCGAATTTATCTTATTTAAATCATTGCTAATTTTTAATAATTGTTGATAATGATATTGAATTAATGGAATTTGTTTATCATAAATTGTAATTCCGATATATTCTAATCTATCTAAATCTTTTTTAACATCAGGATTATCAATATCAAATCCGTCTTTTAATTTAAATTTATCTCCATTTACTTCATAATACTTATCAAATAACTGTTTAAATTCTTTTTGTTCCGCTTTTACCGAGTGTACTTGAGCATACATTCATCATTTATACGATTCGGCAGTATAAAAAGGAATTGCCTTTTCTGGTATGGGAATTGGCACGAATTTTAATGACTTAGTTGCTTCTTCAAATAATTCTTTGTTAACCGAATAGACTTTTTGTAAAAAATTTAAATCTTCTGAAAATTTAAACACTTGGTTTTGTAAATTGTCAAATTCATTATTTTCTAAAAATGTTTTTCATTTAATAATTGTTTTGTTATTTTCAGAATCTAATCAATGAATTTTTGGTTTTTTGTCTAAATTTGGTTTTTCATCTAAATTAGTTGACTTTTCTTGCTCATAACAAGAAATTGCTAATGGCGAAATCCCTACAACAATAATTGGAACTAAAGAAAATTTTAATATTTTTTTTCTCACTTTCCTCCTTTATTTTTATATATTAATTATATAATTAATTATCATAGTGAAATGAAAAAAAAAAAAAAAGTAGTCATTTTGGCTACTTTTTCGCTATTTTTCGGCTATTAAATCAATTTTAGCCAGGGCTTTAATACTATCTTTATTTTTTAACGAAATGATTTTAACACCCTTGGTGTTTCTTGAAGTTTCAGGAATTTGATTTAATGAAGTTCTAATAGCAATTCCTTGTTTTGTTAAAATTAAAATTTCTTCATCACCTTTAACATTTCCTATATATGTTAATTTTCCTGCCTTAGAACTATTAATTGTTTTAACCCCTTTAGTTCCTCTAGAAGTTTTTCGATATTCATCAATTAAAGTTTTTTTACCAAATCCGTATTCACCTAGTGCGAAAATAAATTCTCCTTCAGATGATGGCGATGCACCAACAACATAATCATCTGAATTTAAATTAATTCCTTTAACTCCTGCTGCTTTTCTTGATGTTGCTCTCAAATCGCTTGAAGCGAAACGGACAACATGTCCATTAGAAGCGCCGATAATAATTTCGTCATTATCATTAACTATAAATGCTCTTTGAAGTTCATCGCCTTCTTTTAATCCTAAAGCAATTTTTCCATTAGAATTAATTCTTTGGTAGTTAATAATATCAGTTTTTTTAATAATTCCTTTTTTAGAAACAGTTACTAAATAATCGTTTTCTTTATATTCATTTATTGAAAGCATTGAAATAACTTTTTCATCCTTTTCAATGCTAATTAAGTTAATAAACGGAATTCCTTTTCCTTGTTTACTTTGTTCTGGTATTTCATATGCTCTTAAACGATAAACTTTAGCTAAACTTGTAAAGATTAATAAATCAGTATGAGTATTAGTAATTAAAATTGAATTTAAATTATCATCCTCGTAAGTTGTTGCTGTATTAGAACCAACACCTCCACGATTTTGTGTTCGATATTCGTCAATGTTAATTCTTTTAACATAACCATTATCAGTTAATGTAATTGCCACATCTTGCGATGGAATTAAATCTTCATCATCAATTGAACCAATTTCTGTGGAACTTATTTCAGTTTTTCTTTCATCTCCAAAAATTTGTTTTACTTCTTCTAATTCTTTAATAATTAATTCAATTAATTTATCTCTAGATGCTAAAATATCTTTAATTTCAGCGATTTTTTCATACAATTCTTGCATTTCTGATTCAAGTTTTTCAACAGCTAATCCTGTTAATCTACTTAATCTCATATCGATAATTGCTTTGGTTTGAATAGAAGTCAATTCAAATCTTGTTCCAAGTTTTTCTTGAGCTTCAGCATCTGATTTAGATGATTTAATAATTTTAATTACTTCATCAATGTTTTCAATTGCAATTTTTAAACCCTCTAAAACATGAACTCTTTCTTCTGCTTTTTTCAGATCAAATTGTAATCTTCTAGTAAAAACATCCACTTGATGTTCTAAATAAACTTCTAATGCTTGTTTTAAATTAATTAATTTAGGTTCACCATTAACTATTGCAGTCATATTTACTGAATAGCTAATTTGTAATGAAGTTTGTTTATAAAGATGATTTAAAACAACTTCAGGAACAAATCCTTTTTTAATGTCAAAAACTACTCTAATTCCTTCTCTTGATGTTTCATCACGGATATCAGCAATTCCCTCGATTTTTTTCTCTTTAACTAATTGTGCAATTTTTTCAATTAAAACAGGTTTTTTAACTTCATATGGAATTTCATAAACTATAATTTTACTTTTTCCATTTTTTAACTCTTCAATTCTTGCTTTTGATCTTAAAGTAAATGCACCTTTACCTGTTTCATATGCCTTGACAATTCCACTTTGACCTAAAATCATCGCTCCAGTTGGAAAATCTGGACCTTTAATATGATCCATTAATTTATAAATGCTAATTTCCGGATCTCGAGCTAATGCAATTGTAGCATCTATAACCTCTTTTAAATTGTGTGGAGGAATTGTTGTTGCCATTCCAACGGCAATTCCTGATACACCTGAAACTAGTAAATTAGGAAATTTAGCAGGTAAAACTGTTGGTTCAAATTCAGAGCCATCATAGTTAGGCATAAAATCAACGGTATCTTTTTTAATACCCTCAACCATTAACATAGCAATTTTAGACATTCTCGCTTCAGTATAACGCATTGCTGCTGCTTGATCACCATCAATTGAACCAAAGTTTCCATGCCCATCAATTAAAGGATATCTTAAAGAAAAATCTTGAGCCATACGAACCATAGCATCATATACCGAAGAATCACCGTGAGGGTGATATTTCCCTAGTACATCCCCAACAATTCTCGCTGATTTTTTATGTTGCACAGAACTGGTGATACCTAGTTCGCTCATTCCATATAAAATTCTTCTATGCACTGGTTTAAGACCATCACGAGCATCAGGAAGCGCTCTTGAAACAATAACTGACATTGCATATTCCAAAAATGATGAGCGCATTTCATCTGAAATTTGTTTAGGAATTATTCCATTAATTTCAGAATCGATAATTTGTGAACTAACAACATATTCATCTTTATCTTGTGGTGCTATTTCTTCATCATCTTGTTCTTGAACTATTTTTTCTTCTTTAAAAACAGTTTTAATTTCTTCATCTTCAATTATGTATTTATCTTTTTCTTCTTTTTCATCTAAAAACATATTAATACTCCTTTGAGTTTTTATAAATTTTATAAATATAATTTATAAATATTTAAAATTATACCAAAAAAATGCTATTTTTTATGTTTTTAAATAAAAAGAAAGACCCAAAATTAAATTTTGAATTTTTATAGTTTTTTATTACTAATTATGGTTGATTTGGTTCTTATGAATTTTCTACTTAGTTTGAACCTTCTTGTTGTTCAGCTTCGTGTTTTTTATCTTTTCTTTTAAGTTTGTCTTTTAATTTATTTAGTGTTTATTTACCTTTTTCTTTTGCTTTTTGAATGTTTTAATCGGCTACATAATTTCCAATTACATCAGCCGCTTTAATCAACTCCATCTTGAAATTTTTCAGAAACAAATTCCGCTACAACACTACCCACTTGTTCAATTGCTTCATCTCTTTTTTATCTTTTTAGCTTAGACCAGTTTCCTTTTTTTAGTATCATCTGTTTTATTTGGTTCTGATTGCGCCGGCGTTGACTATGTTGGCACTGATTGTGCTGGCTGAATTGTTTATACTTTTTTCCTACACGACACCACAATTGCTAGAGATGAAATAAATGTAGGTGTTCATCCTAATGTTAATAATAATTTTTAAATTTGTTTTTCGTATATTTATCCTTTCGATTTACTATATTACTATTTTACTTTTTTATTTTTTTGAAATATTATATAAAAAGAACAAATTCAATTAAAAAAAATCGCCATTTTAGCGATTTTCTTTATTTAAAATTAGTTTTTAATTTTATTTAATTGATGAACTGCGTTTCTTGCCGCTTCTCATAAAACTTCACTGAATGTTGGGTGAGGGTGAATAGTTGAAGCAATATCATAAATTGTTGATTCTAAATCCATTGCTAAAACAACTTCAGAAATTAAATCAGTTGCTGCACCACCGATAATGTGGCAACCGATAATTTCTCCAAATTCTTTATCAATAATGAATTTAGCAAATCCTTTTGATTCGTGAGCCGCTAATGCTTTTCCAACAAAACTAAATTGATGTTTTGCAACAATAAAATCTCTTTTTTCAGCTTTCGCTTGCTCTTCAGTAATTCCTACGACAGCAATTTCTGGGTGTGTGTAAATGCATGCTGGAACTGTTTTTGAAGAGTATTTTACTTTTCTATTTAAAATATTAGAAACAGCAACTACAGCATGTCTGTAAGCGACGTGTGCTAGCATTGCTTGTCCAACAACGTCTCCAATTCCATAAACTCCTTCAACATTTGTTTCACAATATTCATCAACTAACAATTGTTTTCTATCTCCAAGTTTAATTCCAACTTCTTCTAAACCTAGTGATTCTGGTACTCTTCCAACAGAAACTAATACTAAATCAGATTTAACTGAATCCTCTTTTCCATCAACTTCATAGTAAATTTTACCTTTTTCATATTTAGTTGTGTTAGCATTAGTAATTAAATTTACTCCTAATTCTAATAAATCAGATGTAACTTGTTTGATAATGTCTTTATCTAACATCCCTAAAACTGTTGGTAAATTTTGAATAATGGTTACTTTTGTTCCTGCAGAAGCAAAAACTTGAGCGAATTCAACCCCGATAACTCCTCCACCAATAATGGTTAATGATTTAGGTTGTTTTTCTAAATTAATCGCTTCCTTTGAAGTGATTAATTTTCCTTCTTGATATCCTTTTTCAAATCCTGGTAATGGGATTTTTCTATCACTTGATCCAGTAGCAATAATAACATTTTTTGCTCTATATACTTTCGAATCAACTTCAACTTCATGAGAACCAACAAATTTTGCTTCTCCAAAAATTGTTTTAACTTTATTCATTCTCATTAATGATTGTACACCAGAAGTTAATTTAGAAACTACCTCTGTTTTTCTAGCATGCATTTTTGTTCAATCAATTTTTGCATCTAGTTTACCAATAACTCCATATTCATGAGCGTGTTTAACTGAGTGTAATACTTCAGTTGTTTTTAATAACGCCTTAGTTGGAATACATCCAACATTTAAACAAACTCCACCTCAAAATTCTCTTTCAATTATTAAAGTTTTTAATCCTGATGCTCCCGCTTCTTCAGCTGCTAAATATCCACCAGGTCCTGAACCGATAACTATTAAATCAAAATCTTCTTCGATTTTTCCGGCATAAGCTTTACCTTTTTCTTTTGATTGTTTTTCAGAAACAGTTTGCTCAACTGCTGGTTTAGAACTTTCTTGTTTAACTTCGACTTTAGTAGCTGGTTTAGTAAAGGCAGATAAATCAAATAATTCGTTTGAAACTTTAACTTCACCAACAACTGAAGCCCCGCCTTCACTAGATGTTGCTTCTTTTTTAGTTTCTACTGGAGCTTCTGGTTCATAATTAGAACTTCCATCATCAATGTGGTAAATTTCTTGACCAACATGAATGGTGTCCCCTTCTTTCATTAAAACTTTTACGATTTTTCCTGTTGCAGGAGATGGGATGTCAGATGTAACTTTATCTGTTTCAACAGAAAATAAAGAATCACCTTCATTAACCATATCCCCTTCTTTTTTATAAATTTCGGCAACTACTCCTTCATGTAGTCCTTCACCTATATCAGCAAATTTAAATTTATGCATTTTAAAATACTCCTAAAATTTCTGGTTTTTCCAGTAATTGTTTTACTCTATTTGCAAATCTTCCAACTGTAGCTCCATCAATTCATCTATGATCGGCTGAAACTGTTAGATTCATAACTTTTCCTGGTACAATTGCTCCATTTTTAACAACTGGACGATCAACAATTGCTCCCACTCCAGCAATTGCTAATTCAGGATAATTGATAACTGGAGTTCCAAATAATGCTCCAACTGAACCATAATTGGTAATTGTAAATGAACCACCACTCATTTCATTTGGTTTAATTTTTTTATCTCTAGCGGCTAATGCTAATCTATTAATTTCTTTTGCTAATTCAACAATATTTGAATTTTGAGCATCTTTAACAACTGGAACCATTAATCCTGCTTCTGTATCAACTGCAATTCCTAAATTTAATGTTTCAGGATAAACAATCTCTCCAGCTGCTTCATCATATTTAGCCGCTAAAACTGGAAATTCTTTTAAAGCTATTAAAATCGCTTTGGCGATGTATGGTAAAAATGTTAATTTAACACCTGTTGCTGATAGAACATCATCAACAATTGATTTTCTTAAATCTCATAATTTACTCATATCTATTTCATTAACTAAACTAAAATAAGCAACAGAATCTCTAGAATTAATCATTGCTCTAGCAATCGCTTTTCTAATTGGCGTAATTTTTTCTCTTTTAGCTTCAAGTGAAGCAACAGGCTTAACTTTTTGCACAGTTTCAGAACTTTCTTTTTTAACAGAAGATTGTGATGCTTCTGGTTTAAAAGATAAAACATCATCTTTTAAAATTCTTCCAAACGGTCCTGTACCTTTAACTAAATTTATATCAATTCCCATTTTTGCAGCTAATGCTCTTGCTAATGGAGTTGAAACTATTTTGTTCATATTTTTCCTTTCTATTTACTAAAATTTAAATGCCATTACTTCTTTAATTTTAGCAACAACTTTTTTATCATCAATTGCATGATATCCCTCTCCACGTGCTAGCGGAACTGTAATATCATATCCTGTCAATCTTGATAATGGGGCTTTTAAATATTCAAAAGCTTTTTCATTAACTACTGTAATAATTTCTGCTGATACAGAAAATGATTTAACAGCTTCATGAACTACTAAAAGTCTTCCTGTTTTTTTAACTGAATTTACAATTGTTTCCACATCAAGAGGTTTAATTGTTCTTAAATCAATTAATTCAATGCTAATTTCTGGGTTAGTTTGTCTTAATTCTTGCAATGCTTTTAAACAATCGTGAACTTGAGCACCGTATGTTACCACAGTAATATCATTTCCTTCGACTAGTACATTAGCTTTTCCAATTGGAACTTCATAAATTCCAGCAGGAATTTCTTGTTTAAATGAACGATAGATTTTTTTTGGTTCTAAAAACACAACTGGATCTGGATCGTTAATTGCTGAAATTAATAAACCTTTTGTATCATAAGGGGTAGAAGGCATAACAACTTTTAATCCTGGAACATGAGCGAACATTGCTTCAATTGCTTCTGAATGGTGTTCTAAAGCACGAACTCCACCAGCCATTGGCATTCTCAATACTAATGGAACGGTAAATCTTCCTCTTGTTCTGTTTCTATATCTAGCAGCATGAGTCATTAATTGTTGAAAAGCTGGATAAGCAAATCCTTGAAATTGCATTTCTACAATTGGTTTTAACCCGAAAATTGCAGCCCCAACTCCAATTCCCATCATCGATGCTTCTGCTATAGGAGCATCTCAAACTCTTTCAACACCGTGTTTTTTTTGTAATCCTTCAGTTGCTCTAAATACACCACCTTCAAATCCAGCATCTTGACCTCATAAAACAACTTTAGGATCTTTTTCCATCATTAAATCAATTGCATTTGTTACTGCACCGATATTATTTAATGCTATTTTTTTATCTTCCATTATTTATTCTCCTTTGAATAATAAGCCAATGCTTCAGCTTTTTGTTCTTTTAATTCAGGTGTTAATTCAGCATATGTATGATCAAATATTTCATTTATATCCACATCTAATTCTTTTAATGATTCATTGTAAGCTTCTTTAACTTGAGCTAATGCATCTTCTCAAATTTTTGTTTTTTCTGCTTCTGTTAAATATTTTTTTGAATATAAATAATTTTCAATTCTATGCATTGGTTCTCATTTTTCTTGCTCTTGTTCCATTTCAACAGTTCTATAAACTCTTGGATTATCGCTGGTTGTATGTGGTCCCTGTCTTCACGACATAAACTCAACTAAAACCGGACCATTTCCTGCTCTAGAATATTCAACAGCTTCTTTTACCACGGCATATGAAGCTAATAAATCATTTCCATCAACTCTAACTCCTGGAATTCCAGCTGCAGCAGCTTTAGCAGCGATTGTTTCTGAACCTGTTTCTAAATGTTCTGGTGTAGAAATTGATCATTGATTATTATTTACACAAAATACTGCTGGTCATTTTCAAATTCCCGCTGTATTCATAGCTTCATAAAATTCACCTTCAGCAGTTCCACCATTTCCTACATATGACATTGCAACAGCTTTTTTACCTGTTAATTTAATAGCATATGCAAGTCCCGCCGCATGAGAACATTGGGTTGCTATTGGAATATTAACTGGAAGTAAATTAATACCTTCTGGTGTCATATTTCCCTTTTCATTTCCATTTCAGTATAATAATTGGTTTTTTACCGGCATTCCCATATATAACATAACTGCATTTGTTCTAAATGTTGCAGTAAATCAATCATCTTTTTCTAAAGCCATAGCAGAAGCAACTTGTAATGCTTCTTCCCCAAAATTAGGCGCAAAAGTAAGCATTCTACCTTGTCTTTGTAATTGTGTCATATAAGTATCTTGTTGTCTAGATAAAACCATTACTTTATATGCTTTAAGTAATTCTTCTTTTGTTAATTTAGTATCATTTTTAGGATTAATTAGTTTTCCATCAATGTCTAAAAAACGAACAATTTCATCTTTAGAAAACATAACTTTTCCCGCTTTAACAAATTTATATTCCATTGTTACTCCTTGTTTTATTTAAAATATATATTTTTTATTATACTACTTTTAAAAAATAAAATTTATTTAAAAATTGAAAAAACCTAAAAATAATAGTTTTTTACTGAAAATTAATATAGATAATGAAAAAACAAATTATCACTATTTTTTTAATAACTTACTTAAATTAATTTATTTTTTGCATTTTTCAATTTTATTTAATATTTCAGTATGAAAGCTAAAAATTGATAATATTGTAATTGAAATTATAATAAACAAGCAAAAATTAAAATTTAGCACTTTAATTAAAGCAACTATTTATTTGAAAAAAAAGAAAATAAAAAAATTAAATAATCATTTAAATAAAATATTTTTGACTATTTAATTTTTTTATTTATTTTGTTTTAAAAAACAAATGGAGCACTAATTATTATTAATATTAATGCAAAAATAAAACCAACAAAAACAGTAAAATAAGAACTTTGGCTGCGTTTTTGAGCATATGATTGTGCCGTTCATAATTCTTTTTCTGGTAAGCGGTTTTCTTTACGCATTTTATTTTCGCGTTTAATACTTCAATTTCTAATTCCGCGACTATAAATATCAAATAGTCCTCATTTTATAACTAAAGTTAAAATTACCAGAGCAAGAATTAAAAAACCAACAGTAAATAGTGATGTGGATCAAATTAATTTGTTAAATGCAAAAGTCATTAAACAAAATAAAATAATAAAAACTACTGTTCATATTCCTAAATAAATTCAGTCAATTTTTCTTATATTACCTATTATTCGGTTTTTTCAAAAAAATAAAAGTTTATTTTTCATTTTCAAGTCATTGTTCTAGTTGTTTTTCAGTTCCATACACTTTGTGACTTTGTGAATCGCCAACTAATTTTTCTATTACTTGATTAGGGAATTTTTGTTCACTTAAATAATTTAATTCAAATGAAGATGCCTCAAATGGCTCGTTAGCATTGGACATTTTTGGAATTGATTTAAATAAGTTAATTGTATAAGGATGTTTTGGATTGGAATAAATTTCGTGAGTTTTTCCTCTTTCCACAATTTTTCCTAAGTGCATAATAATGATGTTATCAGCAATGTATTCAACCATTGATAAATCGTGAGCGATAAAAATCATTCCAATTCCTTTTTTATCAATTAAACTTTTTAATAAATTAACTATTTGTGCTTGAATAGAAATATCTAGTGAAGCAATTGGTTCATCGGCAATAATAATTTTTGGTTGGCTTATTAAAGCACGAGCGATAACAATTCTTTGTCTTTGACCCCCTGAAAATTCATGTGGATAACGATAAGCAAATTGCTTTAATAATCCAACTTCTTCTAGTGCATTATAAATTGCTTGGTCATACATAACTTTTTTAACTTTTTTCTTCGCTTTGAAAATTCTAGTTTTTTTATGAAGACCTAGTAAGAACATAATTTGATAGTAAATTTTATTTAAAATTTTGGTTTCTAATTTAAAACTTTTAAGAATTTCTTCTTTTTCGCTAACTTTTTGTTCGTAAATTTTTAACTCTTTTTTAACTTGTTTTTTATTTAAACCATCAGCAGTTAATTTTTGCTCATATCATTTTAAAAAGTTTAAATGTACTTCTTTAAATTTTTGATCTAATATTAATTGTCTTGCTGAAATTTCTTGAATTAAAATATTTCCGTTTTCTATTTTTTCATCAATATCAATTTCTCATTTTTTAAATTCGCTAATATATTTATCTAATTCATGTTGGAAAACATGTTCATTTTTTTGATGAATTAATTTTGCTAAATTTAATTTCATCTCATCAATTTTTAAAATTTCTTTTTTTCTTGATATTTGTGATTTTAAATTTTTAATTTCATTTTCTAATGTAGTTTTTTGCTCTTGATATTTTTCTTTTCTTGAATGAGCAATTTCAATGTATTTAGAAAGATCCATTTCAGCATATTCGGCTAAAAGTTCTTCATACATTTGTTTTTTGTTTTTTCAACTTTC
This sequence comes from Mesomycoplasma lagogenitalium, assembly GCF_029854295.1. Taxonomy (NCBI): domain Bacteria; kingdom Bacillati; phylum Mycoplasmatota; order Mycoplasmoidales; family Metamycoplasmataceae; genus Mesomycoplasma; species Mesomycoplasma lagogenitalium. The sequence goes on along the minus strand of NZ_CP122979.1, from coordinate 213,382 downwards.
ATTATTGTCATTAGCAATTTTTACAAATTTATTTTCATATTTTTCAATAATAAATTTGTTAAATTCATTAAATTCATTAATCATTTGATCAATTTCTTCTAAAGTTAGTCAATAAAAAACATTTTCGCTTAAACTCAATTTATTTGATTTATTTTTTAAAAATTGTTTAGTGATTTTATTAACATATCTTCTTTTCATGAAAAAAGAATAATTTTTAAAATCTTCAGTTTTTAATGCTTCATTTTTATTTAATAATTCTTCAGATTTATATTCAAAAATATAACTTTTAACATAATTTTGTGAGTTAATATGTTTTTCTTTTGATAGTTCTAAAAATTCTTTTAATTTACTTTCAAGTTCTGCTATCTGTTTTTTTAATGCAACATTAGCGCGAGAATTTTTAGTTAGTAATTCGGCTTCTTTTAATCCTCTTTCAGATTCTCTTAATGCCAATTCATCAAATGATAAATTACCATCACGGTATTCTTGTTGCTTTTCAAAATAGTAGTTATATAAAGTACTTGCTCCTTGATAAATTTCATTAATCGCTTTTGATTCGTGAAATTGTCTTTTATTTAAATATGAAAAGTATGAATTAAAAATATCTTCATAACTATTATTTTCAAACATTAAATCAAAATCTTGAAAATCATCAAAGTGAGTTTCTCATTCTTTAAAATATTCATTAGCTTCATTAATAATACTAAATTGATTCATCAATTTTTGTTCTTTATATTTTCTTAAAAATGAATAATGAAAGTTCTTAATAATTGTTGAAAAATCACTAAAAGTATCTTTCATTTTATCTTTAATAATATTATTAACTTTAAGTGGTTCTTTTAAAATTGAATATACATTTTTTTGTCCATTTAATGATGCATGCGGATCTTGAAAAATCATTTGCATATTTTTTCTCATAAATCTATTTTTAGATTTAGAAACTTTTTTACCAGAAATGATTTTATCTAATAAGCTAACTTGACCATTGTAATTGTCATAAAGTCTAATTAACGAACGACCAACTGTGGTTTTACCAGAACCAGATTCACCTATTAAACCTAAAACTTCTCCTTCATAAAGTTTAAAATTAACTTTATCTACAGCCTGAACAATTCCTTTTTTACTGTAAAAGTATTTCTTTAAATTTTTGACATTTAAAATTGTTTTTTCACTATTTTTATTCATCTTTTTCAAAAACCTTTCTAAATAATTCTAATCTGGATTTTAACTGTTCAGTTAATTCAACTTTAGGAGCATCTGGGTGTAATAATCAAGTTGCTGCTGCATGAGTTTCAGAAACATCTATTAATGGTGGTTCTTTTTCAAAATCAATTTCTAAAGCATATTCATTTCTTGGAGCAAATGGATCACCTGCAGGTAAATTTGCCATATCTGGAGGAGTTCCTTTGATATTAAATAATTTTTGATTTTTCTCTTCGGGAATTGCACTAATTAATGCTCATGTATAAGGGTGTTTTGGATCGGTAAAAATATCAGCCCTCGTTCCCTTTTCAACAACTTTTCCAGCATATAAAACATATATATAATCACAGAATTTAGCAATAACTGAAATGTTGTGTGAAATAAATATTAAAGAAATTCCGTATTTATTTCTAATATCATTAAATAATGCTAATACCGATGCTTGTACAGTTGGATCTAAAGCTGTTGTTGGTTCGTCGGCAATAATCAATTCAGGTTGCATTGCTACTACCATCGCAATTACAACTCTCTGTTTCATTCCTCCACTAAATGTATGAGGATAAGCATTGAATTTTTCTTTAGCATCACGAATTCCAAACGATTCAAGCAGTTCAATTAAATAATTAATTTTTTCTTCTTTAGTTTTAAATCTTGGATCTTTATGTAAAACATCTAATAATTGTTTTCCAATAGTTCTAGTTGGATTTAAAGCAGTTAGTGGATCTTGAGGAATGTATCCAATTTTTTTACCTCTAATTTGCTGTCATTGTTTATCTTTTTTATAATTAGAAATATCAATTCCAGAAATTTCCATTACATCACTTTGAACATTTGCAAATTCATTTATTCCTAAAAGCGATTTAGAAGTAACTGTTTTTCCCGAACCAGATTCGCCTACTAAACCAACAATTTGCCCTTTTTTAATTTTTAGATCAATCCCACGAACAATGTTAATAATTTTCTTTCTTCCTTCTTTGAAAGAAACTCTTAAATTTTTAACTAGCAAAAGAATTTCGTCTTTATTGTTTGTTTCCATTTTTAAGCTCCTTTCTTGATAATTTTAGGATCTAAAGCATCGTGGAATCCTAAAGCGATAAATCTTAATGACAATGATAATACTAATAAAATTAATGATGGGAAAACTAGCGCTCAAGGATTTTGATTAATTAAAGTTGCAGAGTTGGTTATTAATAATCCTAAATTAGGTGTTGAATCAACTCCTTCTTTTAAAAATCCTAAAAATGCTACTGCAGCAACCGCTTGAATTCCGGCTGTTATTCTTAAAACAAAACTATTTGCTAATTTTCCAGCTGTTGCAGGTAAAATGTGTGTAAAAATTAATCTTAATTTTGATGCTCCAATTGCTTGAGAAGCATAAATATATTCTTCATCTTTAACAATTATTGTAAATTGTCTTGTTGAACTAGCTGCTCCAGTTCAACCTGTAATTGCGAAAATTCAGATAATTGAAAATCAACTTGTTCCAAATATTCCAATTAAAATAATAAAGATAATTACTCAAGGAATGGAGCTAAATATTTCAATTAAACGTACTCCTCAAGTATCGACTTTTTTACCAACATGAAATCCTAAATATGATCCAATTACAACTCCGATAAATGTTTCAATAATTGCAATTGAAAAAGCAACACCTAATGCATTTAATGTACCAACTCAAGCTCTTAATCAAATATCTCTACCATAACTATCTGTTCCCATAAATGCAACAATTGGTTTAACAACATCTCCAGGTTTTGCATTTTCTGGTTTTGATAATTCGGTTAATATCTCATAAGGATTGGCTTTAATCATCCAAGTATCTGGAGCAATATTAACTGGTGTATTTTTAATTAATGTAGGATTTGTTTTTAAAATTTTATCCAAAATTTCGGTAGAAATTGAATATTCAATTTCACCTTGGAAACTCGGTCTTAATTCATTAACCAAAACAGATGAAGCACTTGAAATTGGTTTGTCAGTTTGATTAGGCGAAACCGCTCATGAAATTACTGCTGTTAAAATTATAGCAAGTAAAATTACTAATGAAAAAACAGCTACTTTGTTTTTAAAAAATCTTTTAACAACATCAAAAAATAGTTTAGAAGGTTTTCCAGTAACTTGACTTGAAATTATATCTTTATTAGCTTTAGAAAAAACTAAAAGTTGCTTATCAGCTTCAGAAAATTTATATTTATTTTCAAATTTCTGCTCATTAAAGTTGCTCATTTTCTTCTACCTCCATTTCTTGATTATTAGCATTTTTAAGTAGTAATTTATAGTTTTTATTTCTCAATCTTGATTTTTTAAATAAATTAAAGTAATTTTTAGAATTATCAGAATTTGCAATTCTAATTCTCGGATCCATTCAAGCATATGACATATCTGCAAAAATACTTGTTAACATTGATAGTCCTGTAAAAAATACTAGCGAGAACATAATTACATTAATTTCTCCTCTTTCAGTATAGCTAACAATGATTGTTGATGATCCAGGAATTCTGAAAAATCTTTCAAGAACAATACTTCCTGATAGTAATGATAAATAGGAAAATAATAAAGATCCTACTAAAATAACAGATGCATTTCTTAAAACATGTTTTCTAAAAATATTTCATTTTGATAGCCCTTTTGCTTTAGCTATTAAAACTTGGTTAGAAGTTAAAACAGTTACAACTTGATTTCTAACAAAAATTGTATATCCAGCTAAAGATGATAATGTAAATACTAAAATTGGACTAATTAAAGATATTGCTGTTAGTCAACCATTAACATCTCTTGGATCTTTAAATTCAAAAGGAAGACCCATTGCTGAAGTTATTAAAATAATAAATGGCGCAATAACAAAAGATGGTAATGCTACAAAGATTGTAACAAATGTAGCAATTGATGTATCTTGTCATTTACCTCTTTTATATGCAGAAATAACACCTAATGTTATTCCCAATATTACACTTAATAAAAATGCAGGAATTGAGACAGCAAATGTTCATTTTAACGGTTCAAAAAATAATTTAGGAATATTTTGACTATATTCAGAAGTATCACTGTAAATTACTCCAGGATTACCTAAAAAGAAAAAGTCTTTAAATCAAATAAAAAATCTTGAAACGGGATCTTTAGTAAATCCATAAAATTCTAAAGGATCAATTTTAGTTTCGGAATTAGGAGAAAGTCTTTCAGAAACTTGCGCAAGTTGAGCTTCTGTAAAAGGGTGTTTTCCAAAACTTGATTGAATTACATAAACTACAAATAAAATTATTAAAAATGTAATAATTGCTAATGCTAATCTTTTTAGAAAATATCTAAACACTCTCTCCCCCTTTTTCATTTTTTATTAAAATATCACCATATGGAACAAACGCCTCTTCTGTAAGTGGTCTCATAATGTTTTTATTTCAAATTGCAATAGCTGGTTTTGAAGAAACTGTTGAGTTAGCTCGTTGCGGTGTTACTCCAGATATTACTTTAATTTCTTTTGCTAATTCAATAAGTTGATTTTGAGTAATTTGATTTTGATATTGAAGGTTAAAAATCGACATAGCTTCTGAAAATTGCATTGGTTTTTCAGCATTTACTCATTTATTTTTTGCATGACTAAATACTTTTTTAACTTCTTTACCATTTTCCATAAATGTTTGTTCTAGTGTTTCATCTTTAAAATTTTTATTTGTTTGACTATCATTAAATAAAACGATCGAAACTCACATATGTAATAAACTTTGTCCAGTAATTTTTCTAGTTTGTATTTCTTTTTCTCATTTACCAGTTGTATTGTTTTTTACTCATTTATAATCTTGAGATCAAACAGGTTTTTTATTTAATCCTTCACCTTCAAATTTATAAACTTTTTTGCCACCTTTTGGAGTAGCTCTACCATTTTTATCTACTTCTTTTGGTGTAATTCCATCAGCTTCTGTTTCATATTCATATTCATAGAAAATATCTTGATAATCACCATCATAAGCATTTGGTGCTTCAATTCATTTATCAAATGGTTTTCATGAACTTGCAAATTCAGAATTTTCAGTTTCCATTTTAGCTAAAAACGCTTTTGCTGCTTTGGAATATTTTACAAATTCTGGAAATGATTTTACAAGCGGATCGTCGTCTTTTAAATTAGCAAAAACACTCATTGCTAAATAAAATCCCCCAGCTCTAGTGTAAGCAGAACCGTCAATTGCTGTTCCTGCTCCATCATAATCATATGATCATGAACTAGTTGAATTGTATGAAAATCCGTAAGCATAACCTGCTCAAAAGTCTTTTTTATCTTTCATTACAGTTACATTTAGTCTACTATCTAAACTGTTAATTGTTTTTACTACAGCGTCTAATGCTTGCTTATCTTTATCAGGTAAATTTGTATATCTTCAGTTTAATTCAAACTCAATTTTATCTTTAGATGCATCTAGATTTTCTTTTTGATAAAATTCATCTAGAATTTTTTTCATTTCATCTTGAAGTTTTTTAAATTCAGGTCCTTTAAATTGCTGTTCTTTACTTGCTAAATTTTCTACATAAATTTTATTTTGTTGTTCTATGTCTTTTGTATAGAAAATATTACCATTAGAATCTAAAGCAAATGTTTTATTTAATTCAGCAGAATTTTGTCTTGCAGTTTCTCCTTTTAGATCTGAACCACCAATTAAATTATCTGGTCCTAAAATGGAAATTCATGGTTCTAGCTGAGGAGTTATTTCCTTAGTAAAACTATAGTAATTTCATGCATTATCGATTGTAGTTCTAAAAGCAAGCGCCAATCCTTTAAAAGGATGATCTCCAACTACTGCAGTTCCTTTCGATAATTCATCTAAAGTTTTTCCATACATTAATTTTGCATAATTATCATTAAAATAGTATTTAGGAGAAACTTTTCCACCATTTAAATCATCAAAATCTTTAAAGGCATCTTTAGCACCTGGAATTAATGTTTTTCACATGTCATTTTTAACAGCATTTTTGTCAGGTGAAATTCTTAAATGAATTTGCGATGGATCATTTAAAAGTTCAGTTTTTTGCGAATCTGTTAATGAATCTCAACTTAAAAACGAAAGTGATCCTTCTAAATAATTTCTATACATTGAGTTATTAAATTGCACTTGATCTGCATATTGTGAATATTTATATGTAACTTTTAAAACAGCATTTTTTTCTTTATCTTTTCAACCTGTTTCACTATAATAAGGGTTTCTAATATACACTTTTCTTTCATTAGAAATTAAATTAGGTAGATATGGAGAAGCATATAAAGCATCGTTATCATAATCCATTGAATATCAATAATATCCATATTTTAATGAATCGCCAGTTTCACCATATAATCCCTTATTAACATCATTAGTTTTTTTAGCATTTTCAGCATTTCTATCATCAATAAATTGCTTAGAAACAGGAGTAAAATATGTTGAATTTTTAATAATTTTAGAATATAAATCTCCAAATGAAGGTTTTAAATTTTTTACACTATCAAATGTTAGTGCTAAATCATCTCCTCCACCTTCATATTTAGTTAAAAATTCAGATTCATTTTTAAATTTTTCTTTATCAACTCCAAAAACTTTAAATAAATAATCATTATGAACTTCGTTAGAAGATTCAAATATTGATGCTGTACCTAACGAAAGATCTCTAATATGATTTTCATCTATTGTTTTGGATGATCCGTTTTTATATCTATAACTAGCAGAATATAATAACTTTCTATTTCAACCGTAGAAAAAATCTTGTGGAATAACATTATATTTACTTTTTTCACCGTTACTTTTTACTCAAGGAATGTCTTTTTTAATTGCAATTTGCATTTTATTAGCATTTGCTAAAACTGCATTAAAAAAGTTGCTATTAATTGATCTTTTATCATTGGATTTTAAATTAACAATAGTTTTAACATTATTAGTTAAATCAGGAGTAACTTCGTGCTTATCATTATCAAAAACATATGTTCCCTTTGTTAAAGTTTCGCCATTTTCTAGTTGCTTATCTTCATTTACAGTTAAAATAACTTTTTCAGCCAATGCAAGAGCATCATATTGGAATGTCGGTGTTTCAATAGCATATTCAACTTCTTTAGCTCCGTCAGTACTAGAAATAACAGCTTTATTCACCTTTTTAAAAACTGGTTCATTTAAACGAACTGTAGAAAATAATTGTGCTGATGTAAAGTATGCATCATCAATTGTAATTCCAGAAATACTTGTTGTAAAATCTGTAGCAAACTTTTTATAATTTGAAGATGGAGCATTAACTACAGTTGTTATTTCTTGTCTTTTATATGCCGGTTCAATTTCTGAACAAGATATTAAAAACGAAATACCAGAACCTAAAATTAATGGCAATCCTAAACCGAAAAGCATTTTTTTCTTTTTTGTCATTTTTTTCCTTTCCTTATAATTAAAAATTACAAATTTGATAAAAAAATCTCTCATAAAATTAATTGGCTTAATTTCATAAGAGATTTTAAATTATTAATTATAAAATAAATTGTATATTTTTATGATAATTATCATCTTAGAAATTAAGCTAAAACATATTTGTTTTCGCAGAAAACAAACATCTTAATAATCATCGCATAATTCGTAAACGATAATTTCATATAACTCCTTAATTTGTAATTTTGTAAATTATACACTATTTTTTATAAATCTTTAAATTTTTTTATTAAACTATCAATATCTAAATCATCTAAACTCTTTAATTTTTCCTCTGCAGTTTTTAAGATTTTCTTTTCTCTTTCAAACTTAAAATTTTTCTCTTTTTCATGCTTTGTTTCAGTGTTGTTTTCATCTTTTGAAACTGATGAACTATCAAAATTTTCATTTTCATCGTTTGTTAAAGAGTTTATTGAAGAATTTTCAGTTCCTACTACTTGTAATTTTAAGTTACTTACAAAATAGGAATTTTTGTTTTTACTATTACCAAATCCCTCTTCTAAACTTGAAATATTAACAACTTGTGTATTTAATAAATTAATTTTATTATCAATATCAAAAACAGCTAAATCTAGTTGCAATTCATTAATTGCAATAGCATCGATAATTTGAAATTTATTAATTTTATTTTGGGCAAAAATCTTTTTACCCTGGGTATTTTTATTAGCAAAACCTATATTATTTGTTTTTATTTTTTTAAATTGTGATTTTCTTGTAAATAAAATTAATTCTTGATCATTTTCTATTAATTCAAACGCTTCAACTAAAACGTCTTTTGCTAAAGATATTAATTTAACACCAGAAGAATTTGTATTATAAATTGGAATTTCAATTTCACTATATTTAACAGCCTTCCCTTCGGAATTAATAATTAAAATGTCTTTATAATTATTACTTAATTTAGCATTAATTAAATAATCATCTTTATTTTTTAATTTAATAGCAGTTAATGTTTTATTAAATCTTGAAACTTCAAAATCCTTAATTAAAACTTTTTTGCCAATTCCCTGCGAAGATATTAAAACCACATAATTTTTAACATTAAAATCTTTTACTAAAATTGCACTAACAATTTTTTCTGTGCTTTTTAAAGAAACAAAGTTATTTAAATGAATTCCAAAGTCTTTTCACTTTGAATCTTCAATTTTATGAATTGGTAAATAAATATAATTTCCTAAATTAGTAAAAATCAATAATTTATTGACAGATTCTACTTTGTCTAAAAAAATCAAAGGATCTTGTTCTTTTAAAGAATAAGTGCTTAAATCGTTAGATTCATAAACTCTTAAAGAAAATTTTTTTAAATATCCATCTTTAGAAAGACCGATGTAAAATTGTTCATTTTTAATTAGTTCTTCTTGATTAATTTCAATTTTAAATTCTGAATCAACAATTTCAGTTTTTCTTTCAGTTGCATAAGTTTTTTTAATTTCTTTAAAAATATTTATTAAATAATTATTAAATTCTTTTTCATCACTCAATATTTTTTTATTTAAGGCGATTCTGTCTTCTAACATTTGTTTTTCGCTAATATATAAATTTTGATCAATTCTTGATAAACGGTATAATCTCATTTCAGCAATAGCGGTCGCCTGAATTTCACTAAAATTGAAATTATTCATCAATGCTTCAATTACACCCTTTTTAGAATTATCTGAATTTCTAATTATTTTAATAATTTCCTCTGTAATATCCCCTGCCTTTATTAAAGCTAATGTGATTTCTAATTTTCTTTCATCTTTTTCTAAATCATATTTTAGTTCTTTAGTTTTAAAATCTTTAATATGGCTTAAATAAGATTCGATCATATCATTTAATGACATTAATTTAGGAGCATTATTTTTAATAGCAATTGAATTATAAGAATAGTAAATTTGCATTTCTGTTTTTTGCAAAAGATAATTTAAAATTGTATTAACTTTTGCATCATTTTCTAATTCAATTAAGATTGAAACACCGTTTCTATCAGATTGATCAATCACTTCTTTAATTCCACTAATTTTTTTATCAATTCTTATTTCGTCAATATCCTTAACTAACTTGGATTTAACAACTCCAAAAGGAATTTCATAAATTTCAATTGATTTTTTATTTTTTTCATCGATAATTTTGTATTTAGAAACTAAAATTAATCGCCCTTTCCCTCTTTCAAATGCTTCTAAAATTCCGTCTCTTCCGTAAATAGTACCACCGGTAGGAAAATCTGGACCTTTAACAATTTCTGCTAATTTACGAAATTCAATTCCAGGATTTTTTACTTTTGCAATCGTTGCATCTAAAACTTCGCCTAAATTATGTGGTGGAATTTCCGTAGCAAATCCTGATGCTATTCCTTTGGCGCCGTTAATTAATAAATTAGGTATTAATGACGGTAAAACAGTTGGTTCAGTTTCTGAATCATCAAAATTAGGAGCAAAAGAAACTGTTTTTTTATCAATTGATTCTAGCATTAAATTAGTTATAGATTCTAATCTAGTTTCAGTATATCTCATAGCAGCGGCTGGATCATCATCTATTGACCCTTTATTACCGTGCATTTCAATTAATGGTACTCCCATTTTTCATTCTTGTGCCATTCTTACCATCGCTTCATAAATTGAAGAATCACCATGAGGGTGATACTTACCAATAACATCTCCGACTACTCTAGCTGATTTTTTAAATGGCTTATCATTTTTTAGACCTAATTCTCACATTGAATATAAAATTCTTCTTTGTACCGGCTTGAGTCCATCACGAGCATCTGGTAATGCTCTTTGTTGAATTATGTATTTAGAGTATCTTCCAAAACGATCTGATAAAACAATTTCTAGTGATTTAGAGATAAATTTTTCTGTAAATTTTCCCATATTAATCAGCTCCTTTATTTATATTTATATCAAAATCATCTTCAAGAGAAAAATCAACATTTTTATTAATTCACTCTTTTCTTAATTCAATTTTATCTCCCATTAATATTGAAACTCTCCGCTCTACAATTGCAACATCTTCAATTGAAACTTGAATTAATGTTCGTGTTTGTGGATCCATTGTTGTTTCTCATAATTGTTCAGCATTCATCTCTCCAAGACCTTTATATCTTTGAATTTCTGAATTAGGCTTTTCTTTTAATATCTCTTTTAATTCTTCATCTGTTCAGGCATATAAAACTTCGTTTTTATTTTTTCTAGAAATTTTATAAAGTGGTGGTTGAGCAATATAAACCATTCCGTTTTTAATTAAATCTTTCATATATCTGAAAAAGAAAGTTAATAATAAAATTTGAATGTGTGCTCCATCAGTATCGGCGTCAGTCATTATAATAATTTTTCCGTACTGAGAATTTTTAACATTAAAATCTGAGCCAATTCCAGCTCCGATTGTATTAATAATTGATGCTATTTCTTCATTACTTAAAATATCAACTAATTTTGATTTTTCAGCATTAATCACTTTTCCTCTTAAAGGTAAAACTGCTTGTGTCTTTTTATCTCTTCCTAATTTAGCACTACCACCAGCTGAATCTCCCTCGACTAAAAAGATTTCTTTTTCCTCTGGCTTTTTGCTTTGAGCAGGAGTTAATTTTCCTGACAGAATTTTCTTTTCATTTAAAGCACTTTTTGTTTTTCTAACTTCTGCTCGAGCCAATCTTGCTGCATTTCTTGCATCATATGATCTTTTAATTTTGTCTAAAATTTTAGTAGTTTGATCTTTATTTTCATTAATTCAAAATTTTAATTCCCTAGAAACAACTTCTTCAACAATATTTTTTGCTTCAGGTGTTCCTAGTTTGTCTTTTGTTTGTCCGACAAACTCTAAAATAGATTCAGGAATTTTTAGTGATAAAACCAATGTTAAACCTTCTCTTATATCTGAACCGTCAAAACCATTATTTTTTCCTTTTAAAATATTTTTTTCTTGTGCATAATCATTAAAAACTTTGGTAAATGCACTTTTGGCAGCACTTTCGTGTGTTCCGCCGTCTTTTGTTTTAACATTATTAACAAATGAAATAATCGATTCTGAATAACTATCAGTATATTGAAAACCGAATTCAACTTCGATTTTATTTTTATTATCAGCAAAAGTTGCTATTTCCTTATTAACCGCAACTTTTGAATCATTAATAAATTCAATAAATGCTTTTATTCCATTTTCGTGCTTAAATTCTTCGCTTTGACTAGTATTTTCATCATTAACTTTAATAACGACATTTTTTAATAAAAAAGAAGATTCTCTTAAACGTTCACTAATGGTTTCAAATGAAAATTTAGATTTTTTAAAAATTTCATAATCGGGCATAAAATGCACTTTTGTTCCTTTTTTAGAAGTAGTTGCAATTATTTTAGTTCTACTTTTAATTGAACCACCGTTTTCAAAAACAGTTTCATAATTATTTCCATTTTTAAAAACATTAACTACTAAATGCTTAGATAAAGCATTAACAACAGAAGAACCAACACCATGAAGCCCACCTGAAGTTTTATAAGCTCCTTCAGAAAATTTTCCTCCAGCATGTAATTCAGTAAAAACTAATTCCACACCAGATAAACCGCTAGAGTGTTTATCAATCGGAATTCCTCTTCCATCATCTTCTACAATTATAGAACCGTCTTTTTTTAATGTTACTTCAATTTTTTTAGCATATCCCGCTAAACATTCATCAACTGCATTATCAAATATTTCTCAAACCAAATGATGTAATCCATTTACATCAGTTGATCCTATATACATTCCAGGACGTTTTCTTACACCCTCAAGTCCTTTAAGGACTTTTAAACTACTTGCATCATAATTCATATAATTAATTTTACATTTTTTTACAATTTTAAATAAATAAAAACTTTTTAAAATTTAATTTTAAATATTATAAAAATCAGCAACCGATAGATTGCTGATTCAAAATTTTAATAAAGATCTTGAACTCAATTTATTAAAAATTTAACATTTTTACTTTCAAATTTTAATTCTTTAATTCTTTTTGAAGCTAAAATTGCATCACCTTTTTTAAAAGGTAAATCGTTAATAATTCCTTTTCCTTCTAAAATGATAATTTCTTTTCAAAAATCGTCTTTAAAAAGTATTGAGATATCTGTTTTTTCATGAAAAATTTTTGAAAGAAAAATACCTGTATCCGCTCCTAAAAAATCTTTATGAGTAATATTGTTTTTAATTGATATTTTAGCATTTAAATCTACTACATTTAAAGCATCATTAAGATGTAATTCTCTTTTATTTCCTTTTTCATCTGTTCGATTATAATCATAAATTCTATATGTTATATCGCTATTTTGTTGCATTTCAAATACCATTGTATTTTTTGGAATTGCATGAATTAGTCCGGCTTTAATATAAACATAATCGCCGACTTTTAATTGAAATTTGTTTAAATAATTTTCAATTGTATTATTTTCTATTGCTTTTTGTAATTCTGCTTTAGTTTTTAAATTTGTTCCTAAAATAAAAGGATCGTTTTCATTTTTTAATACATATCATCATTCATCTTTTCCAATAGAATTAAATTGTTTAGCATATTCATTATTAGGATGAACTTGAATACTTAGTGGCTCTTTAGCATCGATGAATTTGACTAAATTTGGATATTTTAATCTCTTTTTATTCTTTTTATAACCAAAAAAAGAACGGTTATTTTTATAAAACTGACTTAAAGTTTCACCTGTTTCTATTACAATACTTTCACACCCTGGAACAGCTGAAATTAATCAAGCTTCACCAATATTTTTCTTTGTTTTAAAAATTTTTTTTAAATTATCATTAGCTCAAATTGTTTCTTTTAAATACGGTTTTAAAAATACTAAATCTTTCATATTATTTTAATTTTTTATTAAAATGTGAATTTGCAAATAAAAGTCCTAAAATTCCTAATAAAACAAACATTATTAAAGAAAATATTCCATAAATAAATTTGGATAAATCAAGTGCATCGATTGAGTTATTTAAATTATCTACATTTGCATTAGACGGATTTGATAATGATTTATTAAAATCAATAAATAAAGAATAATCGCTTGATCCTAAAACTGTTAGAGTAATTCCGATAATTAAAAAGATAAAAGCAAAAGCAAGAATGACTGACAAAATAATAAGATTTTTATTTTTTTTCATTTTTTGCTCCTTTTTTTAAATTTAACTTATTTTTTAGTTGATTTACAAAAGGAATATTAATACTTTTGGTTTCTTTACCTTTTCAAAAACCATAAATTAAAGTAGTAATTGTTGTCCCCACTACTACAGCAATGAAAAAGAATAAAATACCTAATGCAGTTCCGTGAGTTTTAGAACCAACAGCTCCTAAAATGGCAACAATTGGACCTCCGTGAGCCGCTGCATTAGTTACACTTAACAATCCTGCTATTGCTCCCGCAGCTGACGAACCAATAACATTAGCTGTAATAACTCTTTTTGGATCAGCAACAGCAAATGGAATTGCTCCCTCGCTTATTCCAATAAATCCCATAAATAAAGCAGAAGCACCTAATGTTTTTTCTTGCTCAGTAAATTTTTTTCTAAAAATAATAGTAGCAAATCCCATTCCTAATGGTGCTACAGGAATTGCTGCTGCTACCATTCCCATCGGTTCAAAAATTTTTGATGATACTAAGGCAGTTGATGTTAAAAAGGCAACTTTATTAATTGGACCTCCCATATCAAATCCTGCCATTCCACCCAATAGTGCCCCAACTAAAAAAGCAACTCCTAATCCAACATTTGAATCTGTATTAAAAATTGATTGTAATCAAGAAATGAATTTACCCATTACAAATGCCACTGGTGCTCCAATGATAAATACAACTATTAATGAGTAAAATAATGTTACACCAATTGGAATTATGAACATCGGTACAGCTGCACTAATTGACTTTTGAATTTTAAATGATGAAATTCATTTAACTGTATATCCGATTAATAACCCAAATAAAATTGCTCCCACAAATCCTAATGGAGTTTTAGATTCAATTCCGCCGATATTGAAAAATAATGAATTCATATTGGCGACAGTTGAGACAACAAATGCAGGCATTAATGCTGCTCTTCCTGCAATTGAAAAGGCAATATATGCTCCCAATACTCCAATCATTAAGTTAAAGGAGACAACACCAATCTGTTCAATTCATCAAAGAAAATCGCCTCTTGGTGCTGATGAACTACTTCCATAAATACTTTTTCCTAGCCCCAACGAAAGCGCTATCATAATTCCACCAAAAATTACATAAGGAATCATATAAGAAATTCCACCGATAATATGTTTTAAAATGCCCTTTTTTTCCGATGAAGAATCACTATCTTCTTTTTTAGTGGATACATTTTTATAAACCGGTGCTATCTGTGCTTTTTTAACAATTTCTTCTGTATTGTGAATTGCTGCTTTTGTTGAAGTTTTTAAAAGTTTTTTATTATCGAATTTGTGTAAATCGATTGTCATATCTGTGGCAATGATTACAAAATCTGCTTCATCAATGTCTTTTTTTGATAATTTATTTTTAACTCCAACAGAACCTCTAGTTTCAATTTTGGTTTCATATCCCATAGATTTTAGCTGATTTTCTAATTTTTCAGCAGCCATATATGTATGAGCTATTCCTACTGTACAGGAAGTGATTCCGACAACTTTTCCTCTTGTTTTCTTCATTTGTTCAACCTGTTTTTTCTCGTTTAAATATGATTGAACAATCAATAAAATTTCATCAACTGAAACTGATTTTTTTAACTTCTGAATTGTTAAATCATTAACTAACATTGTTGAAATTTTAGATAATGTTTCTAAATGAATGTTGTTTTGATTTTTTTCAGGAATTAAAATCGAAAAAACATATTGAACTTTTGAATTATCAAATGTTTCTCACTCAATTTCTGAAGCAAGTTTTATATAAAACAATGTCGGCTTGCTTACGGCAGAAGATTGGCAATGAGGTATAGCAAAACCTTTTTCCATGCCAGTAGAAACTTCTTTTTCTCTATTCATTAAAGCATCATAAACTAATTTTTTATTAGTTGTAATTTTCATATCTAATGCTTTTTGAGAAATAAATTCAAAAATTTCTTGTTTATCTTTTAATTTTTGATTAATAAAGATATTATTTTTATTAAATATTTCCATTTTTCCTCCTATTTATATTATAAAAAAGAGAATAATAATAAAGGGAAATTATCAAATAGTTTCCCTTTATTTTATAAATATGGAAAATTATTTTCCATTTCATTTATCTAAAATTTTTAAATTATCAATATATTGTTTATCAAAATTATTAATTTTTTTTGATTGAATTAATAAAAATAAAATATCCGCAATAAATTGCTGATTTATTTTTGAAGAAATCGATACAAAACGTTTACTTTGTTCGATTGTATAATACAAAATAGTATTAGAATATTTTTCATTAATCATTTTATTGGCTGTTATAATGAAAAAGTCGGTTTTTTCCTTTTCAAATAAATCGATTATAAAACGAATTTCTTTTGTTTGACAAGATTTAGAAAACAATATTATTAATGTTTTTTTATCTTTTTGTTGTGAGGAAATTAATAAAAAAGAGTGAAAATCATTAAAAGATACTGCATTGATTCCAATTTTTTGTAAATTAATTGAAAGTTCGTATGATGAAAGATATGAAGAACCCACTCCATAAATAAATATTTTTTCAGCATCAATCATTTTCAAAACTAATAAATCGATTTTATTAAAATCGACTAGATGTGCAGTTTGATAGATAGATTCTTTATATTGAATAAATAACTTACTTAAAATCTCGCTAGTGCGATTTTTTTCATCTTTAATTGTTTTACTTAAATTTAAATAATTATGAAAAATAAAAAATTGCATATCTTTTAGCGATTTAAATCCTAATTTTTTTGTTAATTTTGAAATAACTGAAATTGATGTAGAAACATTGCTCGCTAATTGTTTGATAGAAAAATTATAAAATTTTTCAGGGTTTTTTTCTGCATAATTAACTATCATTTTTTCTGTATTAGTTAATTTTTCAATTATTTCTTTATTAAAAAATATTTTATCCATAACTTCCTTTTAAAAATAAAAAAATCACCATTCGGTGATAGGTCATATATTGAAATGGTGGCTCCGACAGGAATCGAACCAGTGACACACGGAGCTTCAATCCGTTGCTCTACCTACTGAGCTACAGAGCCATGGCGGTCCAGACGGGGATCGAACCCGCGATCTTCTCCGTGACAGGGAGACGTATTAACCACTTTACCACTGAACCATGGTTGCGGAGATAGGACTCGAACCTATGACCTTCGGGTTATGAGCCCGACGAGCTACCAACTGCTCCACTCCGCTATGTGAATGTTGTTATTAGCAACATATTTTAAATAAGAATTGTTTTTAAGTTATTACCTTATCAACAATAATGGCGGGCAATGAGGGATTTGAACCCCCGCGGGCGGTGAAGCCCCTGCTAGTTTTCAAGACTAGTCCCTTCAGCCTCTTGGGTAATTGCCCGTGGTGGACCCAACTGGACTCGAACCAGTGACCGACCGGTTATGAGCCGGTTGCTCTAACCAACTGAGCTATAGGTCCACTATCAGTTAGATAACCACATTGGGTTTCCATATGGTGGCTCCGAAGAGATTCGAACTCTTGACCTTCCGGGTATGAACCGGATGCTCTAACCAACTGAGCTACAGAGCCATGGTGGAGAGGAAGGGAGTCGAACCCTCTACCTCCTGCGTGCAAGGCAGGCGCTCTAGCCAGGTGAGCTACCCCCCCAAATGGTGAAGAAGACAGGATTTGAACCTGCGACCACTACGACCCAAACGTAGCGCTCTGCCAAGCTGAGCTACTTCTCCGTAAAAAATTTTATCATAAAATGAATAATTACAAAATTTTATTTTTTTTTTTTTTTTAATTTCCAATATGTGGTTTTTTTATATAAACCGGTTCTACTTTCAATAAATCTTTTTCTAATTCAAAAATTTCATTAAATATATAACGAAAATCATTGAAAAATTTCTGATAATTTACAGTATCATTTTTTTCTTTTTTTTCAACTACTTGGATTTCTGACAATAATTTTCCTTTTTCCGCTTGTGCCATATAAGCACTATTTCCTCTTGCATCAACAAAGAAAAAATTTTTTTCTTTATCATAAGAAATTAGTTCGAAAGTATTTGTAGTAAATAAATTACTATTATTTACTTGACAAATTGTGCGACAAAAAACAAGTGAAATTCTTGATCCTGTAAATGTTCCTGGACCAAGGTTTATAAAATAATTATTAATATTATTAATTGTAAGTGAATTTCGTTTTAATATTTGGTTAAAAATTGATGGTAGAATTTCAGATTTTTCTTTTAATTTTACCTTTATTTCATAATCAACTAACTGTTTATTTTCATTAAATAAACCAATAACTAAATCGTCTAATGTGCTATCAATAAAAATATTCATTATTTATTACTCCTTTTTTAAATGATAAATTCTTTCGTTATTTTCATTAAAATAAATGTTAATTGATACAAAATTATTATAATCTAAATTTAGATTATCAGACCATTCAATAATTACTTTTTTATTATCAAAATAATCTTCAAATTCTTGTAAATCACCTTTTAAATGATAAGCATCGATATGAACTAAACTTGGATAGATTTTCATTATATTGAATGTTGGAGATGTAATTTTTTCTTTAATATTAAGTTTTTTAGCAATTTCTTGTACTAAAGTAGTTTTCCCAGCTCCTAAATCACCATTTAAATATAAAAATTGTCAATTTAATTTAAATAACTGATCAATAATTAAACTTAAATTTTCTTTATTATTAATTAAAAACTTTTTTTCAATCATATTTAATAATTATAAATAAAAAATAAAAAAGTGATATTATAATCCTAAAAATAATATCACTTTAAAATATTTTGTATTTTAAATTATTAATATGCCTTAGCAAATAAAACAAATCTTTTAGTTAGTTTTCCAGAAGTAATACATGTGCAATCATCTTTTGGTTTTAAATATTTAAAAGGAATACATCTTGTAGTTGCACCTGTTTCCTTTTTAATTCTCTCTTCTTCTTCCTCGTCACCATTAAATGGTGTAATAACAAATTTATTTTCTGATATTGCTTTTTTAAATGAATCATAGTCATAAGCAATAACGGTGTTATTTTCTAAACGTTTTTTAGCTTGAGTATATAAATTTTCGTGAATTTCAATTAATAATTCTTCAACATACTCTCTAACCTTTGAAATATTTACTCTTGTTTTCTCAAAAGTGTCTCTTCTAACTACAGTAACCATATTTTCTGCTAAATCTTTTGGTCCAACTTCAATTCTAACTGGAACTCCTTGTATTTCTGAATTAGCTGCTTTAAATCCGGGTTGAGCATCACTTCTATCAACTCTAACTCTCAATTTTTTAGACAATCATCTTTCTAATTCATCTACTTTTTCTGAAACTTCAGGATATTTATTAGAAAATAGTTCTAAAATATCAACTTGCACAGGAGCAATTTTTGGAGGCATAATTATTCCTGAATCATCTCCGTGTGTCATTATAATAGCTCCCAATAATCTTGTAGAAACACCTCATGATGTTTGATAAGCAAATTCATCTTCATTATTTTTATTTTTAAAAGCAATTTTAAATGCTCTAGAAAAATTTTGTGCTAAATAATGAGAGGTCGCTGATTGTAATGCCTTACCATCTTTCATCATTGCTTCTACGGTGTATGTAGAACAAGCTCCAGCAAATTTTTCTTTAGGAGTTTTTTTACCCATAA
Source organism: Mesomycoplasma lagogenitalium (assembly GCF_029854295.1). Lineage (NCBI taxonomy): Bacteria > Bacillati > Mycoplasmatota > Mycoplasmoidales > Metamycoplasmataceae > Mesomycoplasma > Mesomycoplasma lagogenitalium. The sequence continues at coordinate 194,010 of NZ_CP122979.1, read as the reverse complement.
TTGTTGGAATAGCTAAATATTTTCTTAAAAACTTTTCATAAAGTTTAATCATATCTCTTGTTAATTTTCTAGCTTCCATTGCATTAGCGTGAACTGTGTGTCCTTCTTGTCATAAAAATTCTGTATTTCTTAAAAAAGGATTGGTAGTTTTTTCTCATCTCATAACAGATGTTCATTGATTATAAATTAAAGGCAAATCTTTATATGATTCAATGCTCTTTTTAAATAAGTCGGCAAATAATACTTCACTTGTTGGTCTAATGTATAAATTATCATGTAATTTTTTTTCGCCAACTTGTGTTACTGTAACTAATTCGTGAGAAAATCCTTCAACATGTTCTTTTTCTATATTTATAAAAAACTCTGGGATAAGCATTGGTAAATATACATTTTGAATACCCTTAGTTTTAAATAAATTATTTAATTCTAATTGGATGTTTTCTCAAATTGCATAGGAATTTGGTTTAAAAATAATGGTTCCTTTAATTGGACCGTATTCCATTAATTCACCATTTTTAATAACATCCACATACCATTGTGCAAAATTTTCTTTTCAAGGTGTGATTTTGTCTAATTTCTTCATATTAATAACATTTTACTAATTTTTTTATAAAAAAAAAGTAAAAAAATAATTTTTTATATGTTTTTTTAATTCATTTATTTACTTTTACTTTTTAATAAAAAAAATACAAACATAAAAAATGCTCGTATTTTCTCTATTTTTTAAAGATATAATCATAAATTTGTTGATAATTTGATACGGGTATAAATTTAATATTTTCTTTAACTTCATCAGCAATATCAACAAGATTTTTTTCATTTTCTTCAGGAATAAAAATTGTTTTAATTCCAAATTTATATGCAGCTAATGATTTTTCTTTTAAACCACCAATTGCTAAAACCTTACCTCTTAAGGTTATTTCACCAGTCATTCCAATTGTTGGAGATACTGGCTTTTTAGACAATGCAGAAATAATTGCTGTAGTAAATGTAACTCCTGCTGATGGACCATCTTTTGGAATTGCTCCAGCAGGAACGTGAATATGAATTTGATTAGATTCAAAATCAAAATCAATTCCAAATTCCTTTGCATTAGCTCTAACGTAACTTAAGGCAATTTCTGCCGATTCTCTCATAACATCTTTTAACTGTCCTGTTAGTTTAATTTCAGCTTTTGAAGAGGCAACAGTATTAACTTCTATTGATAAAGTTGAACCACCATAAGCAGTATAAGCAAGTCCATTAACAGTTCCAATTTGTGGTAGTTTTTCATTTATATCATCTGAATATTTTTCAATTCCAAGCATTTCATTAACAACTTTTTTATCAATTACAAATGTTTTTGAAAAATCTTTATTTTTTAAAGTTTGAGTAATTATTTTTCTTGCTATTTTATCAAAAGTTCTTTTTAATTCTCTAACTCCAGCTTCTCTTGTATATTTTTGAATTATATATTCAATGGTATCTGAATCGATATTGAAAAAATTTTCATCTAATTGGTTTTCTTGCAATACTTTTGGAATTAAATGCTTTTGAGCAATCTCTTTTTTCTCTAAAAGAGTATAAGAAGATAATTCAATAATTTCCACCCTATCAATTAATGCTTCTGGAATTGCTTCATAATAATTTGCAGTAGCAATAAATAAAACCTTAGATAAATCATATTCTATTTCTAAATAGTGATCTTGGAAAAATTTATTTTGTTCAGGATCTAAAACTTCCAACATTGCAGAAGCAGGATCTCCTCTAAAATCAGATGACATTTTATCAATTTCATCTAATAAAATAATTGGATTGGATACACCCGATTTTTTAATTGCTGTAATAATTTTTCCAGGCATTGCTCCTACATATGTTCTTCTATGACCACGAATTTCTGATTCATCACGAACTCCACCAAGTGAAATTTTAACCATTTTTCTTCCTGTGGCATCAGCAATAGATTTAACAATAGAAGTTTTACCAGTTCCTGGTGGACCAACCAATGTTAAAATTGGCATATTATTTAAAATCTCATCATTTTTTTTATTAAATAATGAAAAATCTAATGCTTCGTTTTCTGTAGGTAAATTTTTAATTAAATTTTTATTATTTAAATTGTTTTTTTGTTTTTTGTTTGTTAAAACTGCTAAAAATTCAATAATTCTTTCTTTTACATCTTTTAATCCAAAATGTCTTTTAGATAATGAATCAATTGCTTTAGAAATATCTAAATGTTCTTCAGAAACTTTGTATCATGGAAGTGAATAAATTAAATCTAAATAATTTCTAGTTACATTTGCTTCAGGAGAACTAGACATCATACCTTTTAATTTACGAGTTTCGGCTTTAATTACATTTCTAACTTCTAATGGAAAACGATTCTTTTCATCGTTTTCAAATAATTCACGCTCATTTTTTTCCTCTGTTTCATCTTCTTCACCTAATTTTCTTCTAATAGCGCGCATTTTTTCACGCAAGATGAATTCAGATTGTTGCTTATCAAGATTTTGTTTCATGATATTATCAATATCATCAACTAATTTCTTTTCATTAATAAATCTGTTAATGGATTTAGAAATTATTTTCAGTCTTTCTAAATCGTTTTCAGCAATTAAAATTTTTCTTTTTTCTTCTAAAGTTGAAAAAACGTTTGAAGACATTTGCAATATAAATTCTTTAGCACTTCTTACTACAAAATCTTCCGGCCCATAAATTTGAATAACTTCTCCAAGCGGTTTTAAAATTGGTATAGTAGAAATATTGTCTTTAATTTTTTCTAAAGCATTTTGAATTGTGCTTGAAGAAACTGGCTGTTCATCGATGACCATATAGGTCCCTTCAAGATTTAAATCTTCGTCTGTTTCTACATCTTTAAAATAAATTTTACTTTGTACAAATAATTCTGCAGTTAAGCCCGTTTTAGTTTTCGGTCTTTTAACTATACAGTAAACTCCAATTCTTTCTTCGCTTGTTGCTTTTAATTCGCTTCGATTATAATCAAGACTAGTAAAAAAGGAAACGGGAATACCTACTTCTTTTTCTCCTCTTGATTCTGCTAATTTTTCTGCAGGAATTACTATATCTTCAAGTTCGGCTTTACTTAATTTAACCTTTACTTGTGAACCGAGTAAAAAGATATCTGAAATAACATTTAATATTCTTTCTTTTTTCATATTTCCCCTCTCTTTTTTAAAAAAATATATAAAAATATATGTAATTATACATTAAAAATTAGCACTTAAAAACAAAAAGTGCTAATTTTTTTAAATTTCTTGCTTTTCAATGCTCTTTTTTTGTTTTTTTAAAATGAAAAACTGCATGTAATATAAAAATATAGATGCAATTGAAAAGCTAAAAAGATTGAATGTTCCGTAAATTATTAATGTAAATCAATAATAATTGAATTTCTCATTAGAAATTTGTGATCAATTCTGAGCAATTTCAATAAAAGATATGCTATTAACCATTTTAAATATATAGAAAAATAAAGGAGTAAAAAATAAAATATTTAATAATGTAATTATAACTGTAGTAATCAAAATTGCCAAAATGATTGAACAAATAACTTTTTTTGAGAAAAATAATTTATTAAATAATAAAAATGAATAGATATAAATAAAATTTGATATTAATAAAATAAAATGCCCTAAATATCCAGATATATCGATATTTCCTGTAATTATTGGCCCTAAAATAAAACGAATAAATAATGCAATTAATCCATAATGCTTTTTAATTGAAATAAATAAAGGCAAAATAAAGATAATCGATAAATCAAATTTTAAACCAAAATATTGACCAAATGGTCATATTAAATAATTACTAATAAATAAAGAAATTAAAGCTAAAGATAGCATTACTCCCGTTAAAGTAATACTAAATACATAATTATTATTGTATCTATTTTTATTCATTAATTAATAAATAATTAAGACCAATTAGAGCTGAATTATCTTTCATTTTATCAAAGCGGAATTTAACTTGTTTATATTGATTTTTATCAGTAAATTTTTTAGCTAATTTAACTGCTTTTTTTATAAATCATGAATTATTTACGGCAACAGAACCGCCAAAAACAATTAAATTAGGTGCCATAAATCCAATTGTAGTTGCAATCGTTTTTGCTAATGATAAAATTCCCTGATCAATAATTTCTTTATATAAAAAATGATTTTCGTATATTTGAAAAATTTCTTTAGTAGAAACATTAGTTTCACTTCATTTTTGAACTCTTAAATTAATTCCAGTTCCAGAAACGAAATTTTCAATTGCATAAGGAGATAAATGGAATTCGTCTAAATCATTTGTTCCTAAAGGAATTCTAGCAATTTCTTGTCCTAAATGATTAACTCCTTTAAATATTTTATTATTTAATATTAATCCAGCTCCAAAACCTGTTGAAATTGTGAAAAATTGAGTTATATCCTTTTCAGATTGTTGATAATAAAAATGGTTGGCTAAAGCCATAGCATTAGCATCATTTTCAAAAATAATTTTACTTATTTTTGAATTTTCTAATAAATATTTTTTAACATTTAAATTATTTCAGCCTTTTAAATTGGGAGTTTTTAATAAAATTCCATCTTCGTAATTTGCCGGTCCAGGAATACATAGTGCAACTTGATTAATTTCATATTTATTAAGTAAATTACAAATTTTATCAAGAGTCTCTTTTCAATTATTTGCATTAGTTAAAAAACGAATTTTTTTAACGATTTTAAAATTTTTAACTAATGCAAAACGAACATTTGTTCCACCAATATCGATTGATGCATATTTAATTTCATTCATTATTTAGTACCGAAAATACGATCTCCTGCATCACCTAGTCCTGGAATTATATATTTTTTTTCATTTAAATATAAATCTTGTGCTGCTAAAAATATCTTCACATCTGAATGTTTTTTTTGAACATTATCAATTCCTTCTTGAACACCAACTAAACACACTAAATTAATGTTTTTAAAGCCATCTTTTTTTAATCTTTCAATTGAATCAATTGCCGATGTTCCGGTTGCTAACATCGGATCAACTAATAAAATTAAAGAATTTTTATCAATTGTAGGAACTTTATAAAAGTATTCATGAGCTTGAAAGTTTTTCTCATCACGATATACCCCTATATGTCCTACTCTCGAATTGGGAATTAATGAAAGAATTCCTTCTACCATTCCTAATCCTGCTCTTAAAATTGGAACAATAATAATTTCTTGATCCATTTTTTGACCCTGAGCAATTGCTCCTGTTGGAGTTTCAACATCACATTTTATAGTTTTATAATCTCTTAAAATTTCAAAAACCATCAATGTTGAAATTTCTTTTAATAACTCTCTAAATAATTGATGACTAGTTTCTTTGTTTCTCATTATAGTTAATTTAGTTGTAATCAACGGATGATTTAACACTTTGACCATTTCTACCCCTTGTTTGTTTATATCTATTTATTAATTTAACATTCAATAAAATTTAATATCCACTGTTTTTATCTAATTTAACACCTTGCATAATTTGGACACCAGAAGATGTTCCAAATCTTGTGGCTCCTAGTTCATACATCTTTTTAAGATCATCTAAACTTTTAACACCACCAGCTGCCTTAATTTCGATTTTATCACCAACAATTTCTTTCATTATCATAATATCTTCTTCAGATGCTCCTCTGTAAGAAAAACCTGTTGATGTTTTAACAAATTCTGCTCCAGAATTCAATACAATTTCTGTAGCTTTTTTAATTTCATCTTTTGTTAATAATGCAGTTTCGATAATTACTTTCAATATTTTTGTACCGATTTCTTTTTTAACTGCTTTAATATCGTTTAAAACGTAATCGTATTGTCCTTCTTTTAATTTTCCAATATTAATAACCATATCAATTTCGTCAGCTCCATGATTTACAGCTAATTTTGCTTCATGAGCTTTTGCTTGTGTTGTCATTGCTCCTAATGGAAATCCGATAACTGAAGTAATGCCAACTTCAGTTTTTTCTAATTTTTCTTTTGCATGTTTAACTCAACAAGAGTTAACACAAATAGTTTTAAATCCATATTCTTTTGCTTCATCGATTAGTTTATTAATTTCTTTCGATGTACCTTCTGGTTTTAAATAAGTATGATCAATTAATTTTGCTCAATTCATTTTCTACTCCATTCTGTCTAAAATTACTTTATTTTCTACTTTTTGTTTATTAATTTGATATGAATCTTTTAATTCGTTTGCAATTTGCATATCAATTGGTTTTGATGAATATAATGTGAATAATAAATCACCTTTTTTTACTTCATCATTTGTTTTTTTGTTAATTTCAATTCCAGCTTCAAAATCAATATTATCTTCTTTAGTGATTCTTCCTGCTCCTAATTTTGATGCAGCGATACCAAAAGAAAGTGCTGAACTTATTTCCATAAATCCGTCATTTTCAGCTAGAACATCTAGTTTATATTTTGGATTTCAAAAATCTTTTGCTTTTAATTTTTGAACATCTCCGCCTTGTGTTTCGATAAATTCATAAAATTTATCTAAGGCTTTTCCGCTTTTAATAACTTCATCAATCATTTTTTTAGCTTCTTTTTCATCGTTTGTTACTTTTGCTTGTTTTAATATAGTAATACATGCTGAATAACATAATTCATTAAAGTCACTAGTTCCTTGACCTTTTAAAGTTCTAATAGCTTCTAAAACTTCATTTTTATTACCGATAGATTTACCCATTGGACGAGACATATTAGTAATTTCTACTCTAACATCTCTGTTTAATTCCTTACCAATAGTTATCATTTGTGATGCTAATTTTCTTGCCTCTTCTACATTTGTCATAAAAGCACCATTTCCACATTTAACATCCAATAAAATTGCATCTGAACCAGTTGCTAATTTTTTAGACATAATAGATGAAGCTATTAACGGAATAGAAGATACATTTCCAGTAACATCTCTTAATGCATATAATTTTTTATCAGCCGGAACTAAATCGTCTGTTTGTCCAATAACAGCAATTTTTATTTTATTTACTTGATCGATAAATTCTTGCTCAGTTAAAGCAACTGAAAATCCAGGAATAGATTCTAATTTATCAATTGTTCCTCCTGTATGACCCAGTCCCCGACCGGACATTTTAGCGACCGGAACATCTAAAGCCGCAATAATTGGACCTACCACCAAAGTGGTTTTATCTCCAACTCCTCCAGTAGAGTGTTTATCTACTTTAATTCCTTTTATCGATTTAAGATCAATAATTCTTCCTGATTTCATCATTTCTAAGGTAAATTTACCAATTTCTTTTGGTGTCATACCTTTAAACATTATTGTTGTTAAAAATGAAGACATTTGATAATCTTTAATTTCGCCAGATACATATTTTTGAATGATGAATTCTATTTCTTGATCATTCAATTCAAAGCCTTCACGTTTTTTAATAATAAGATCAACGATTCTCATTTTTTTTCCTTTCAATAAAAAAGACTAACTCAAAAAAGGTTAGTCCATATATTAATAAATTAAGCTAATTCTAAAGCAATTTCCATCATTTGAGAAAATTTAGTTTCACGTTCTTCAGAAGAAGTTTCTTCATGTGTTATTAAATTGTCAGAAATTGTTAATAAACATGCAGCTTCTTTACCTAATTTTTTAGCATTAGCAAATAATGCAAACGATTCCATTTCAACCGCGATTGCCTTGGAAATTTCAATTGTTTTTTCTAATGGTCTTGAAGAATAAAAAACATCTTGTGTATGGATTCTACCAACAGTTACATCAATTCCTAGTTTTAAAGCATTTTCTAATAATTGAGCATTTAATTTAGCTGATGGTCTTAAAACGTGAGTTTTTTGACCTAAAACCATTTCAGCATAAGCATGTGAATCTGTATATGCTTCATTAACTAATACAACATCGTAAAGTTTTAAATCTGCTGTATATGCTCCTGCTGATCCGATTCTAACAATTCTATCAACATCATAAAATTTAAATAATTCATATGAGTAAATTCCGATAGAAGGAACCCCCATTCCTGACGCAGCAACTGTAATTGGTTTTCCTTTATATAATCCTGTATACATAAAAACATTTCTAACAGTGTTAACTAATTCAACATTTGTTAAAAATTTCTCTGCAATAAATTTTGCTCTTAATGGATCTCCAGGCATTAAAACTGTTTTAGCAATTTGTCCTGGTTTTGCATTAATATGTGGTGTCATTTTTTCTCCTTATTTGTATAAATTTAACTATTAAATTATACTATTTTACTTATAAAAATAAAATTTTATTTATAAAAAACAAATAATTTTATTGCGAAAAAGGGGAATTTATTTTTTTATTTAAATTTAAATAATAAAAATGCGAGTTTATTATCACAAAACTCGCATTGTTTTTAAATTGACATCATTTTATTATTAAATATAATTTATTTTTTTCTTCTATTTTTAGTATTTTTTTCTTTTAAACGGATTAAATGATTTAAATCTTTTATGTAAAAATATCCTGATAAAAGAGATAAAAATAGTGCTAAAATAACTGGAACATTAAGAATTCAATAAAAAACAGGTCAATAAAAATCTGTTCATCTTAAAATTGGTCCTAAAATGAAAATTAATGGAATTGCAAAACTTTGAAAAAGAGTTTTTAATTTTCCTCAAATTGAAGCAGCTATTTTTTTATTTTCTCTTGCTGCTAAATTTCTGCAGCCATCAACAACAATATCTCTAGCAATAAATATTACAACAATTCATATTTCTGTAAAACCTATTGCTGCTAAAAAAATCAATGCAGTTGATGTCATTAATTTATCCGCAATGGGATCAAAAAGTTTTCCAAAGTTAGAAACATTATCGTATTTTCTAGCTAGATGTCCATCTAAAAAATCTGTTATCATTGCTAAAATGAAAATAAATACTGCTAAAATATTCATTCAATAATATTCTTTTACAGTTGGTTGAAAAGAGACGCTGGTATAATAGATTGCTAAAATAATTAGAAAAGGAACTCATAAAACTATTCTTAATAATGTTAAGTAATTGGGTAAATTTTTATTTTTCATTTAATAAATATTCGCCTTTCAATGTGGTTTTTCTTTCTAAATAAGTATCTTTAGATTCATCTTTTTCTAAAAAAACTTTTTCTAGTTCTTGAAAATATTCAATTTCTTTACTATTTCTTTTACTTCAACCATTTGATCTAGAGGCTATTAAAATTTCAATATTTTCTTGAAGTAATTCATTTTTTTCAAAAGGATTATCTATAAAGGCTTTTTTATATTCTTCTGTTTCAGTAACTTCTTTTAAATTTGATTTAGCTCAAAAAATAATATCCTTCATTTTTCTTTCGCCGATAGAAACTACAAAATTATCTAAATTATGTTGATTAACTTCAATTATTGAATTAACTTTAGCAACAACTTCTAATAAAACTTTTTGTTCTAATTTTGTTAATTCATCTCTCTGCTTTTTTAATTTTCTTTTCTTTTTTCGATCGACAATAACTTGAAAAACAATTAAAGCAATAATTCCTGCTATTAATATTCCTAAAATTATCCCGACTGTTGTTGAATCCATAAATAAACTTCCTTTTTGTATTTTGATTTGCTAATAATTACTTTTAAATTATATATTAAATAACTAAAAATATTAAAATTGTAATTCCGAAAAAAATCAGTGTTGATGTTGCATCTGTTAGTGTTGCTAAAACGGGAGCTGACATAACTGCTGGATCTTTTCCAATTCTTGCTGCTAATAAAGGAATAACTGAACCTAAAATTTTTGAAAATACGATAACCAAAAACATAGAAATAGAAGCAGCGGCTGAAATAATTAAAATGTATGCATATTTAGGTAATTTAGTAATTTGTCCCTCATATTCAATAAAAGAAGTATTAAATAAATCTCTACTTATCATAAAATAGCAAATTAATCTTATAAAATTAATCAACATCAAAATCGATCCAATAACCATACTAATATTTAATTCTTTAAAAAAAACTTTTTTCATATAACCCCGTTTTTTGATTTCTCCTAAAGAAAGGGCTCTAGTTATGGTTGTTGCAGATTGTGATCCTGCGTTTCCAGCAGAACCGGAAATAACGGGAATAATTGAAATGATTGTTGAAATAAAAATTCCCATTCCTAAACTTTTTAATGAATTACTGTGTTCTAAATAATCGGTGAATATTTGAATGATAACCTGCGATAAAGTAGATCCAAACATTAAAACAATTAATCAAAAAATTCTTGATTTAACTATTTTTAAAATACTTGTTTTTAAATATTGCTCTTCTAAATCTTCAGAATTAATCCCTGCCATTTTATACATATCTTCTGTCCCCTCTTCTTGAACGATGTCGATAATATCATCAGATGTAACCATTCCTATTAATCGATTCGAAGAATTCATTACTGGAATAACGGACATATCATTTTCAGCAAAAACATTAGCAACATCTTCCTTTAAATCGGTTGTATAGACACAAGGGACAGCAAACATTATTTCTTTTAATTGGAGATTGTCTTTAGAAAAAACAATATCTTCCAAAGTTAATGCTCCCACTAATTTTTTATTTTTATTAACAATGTAGTAGTAGTGGGTTAATTCTACATCGTCTTTTTTATTTCTTATATATTCAATTGCCTGTTGTGCTGTTCAATTTTCTTTTAAACTAATAATATCGACCGACATTATTGAACCAATTTGATCTTCTTTATACTTTAATATTTTATTAACAGCCGTTCTTCTTTCTGGATCAATATTTTTTAAAACCCTTTGTGAAAGATTGGAAGGAATTTCTTCAATTAAATCGGCAATTTCATCTGTATATAATTCATCTAAAATTTGCTCAACCATTTCATCAGAAAAGTTTTTAATTAAATTTTCTTGCACTTCCATTTCTAAGCTGGAAAAAATTTCTCCAGCTACATCGGTATTGAGCATTCTAAAAAATAAAACACGATTAACTATTGATAATTTTTCAACTTCATCGGCAATTTGGGAAATAGGAATAGATTTTGAAAAATCTCTTACTCAATTTATATCTTTTTTTTCTAAAGCGATTTTTAAATCCATTATAACTCCTACTTTTTTAATTTTTTAATTTCGATTCTAATACCTTTCTAAAATCATCAATTAATACATATTCGAACTTACCATTTTTTGCTATGGTAATTCCGCCAGTTTCTTCAGAAACAACTATTGTAGTTGAATCTGATTGTTCGCTAATACCCATAGCCGCTCTATGTCTTGATCCGAATTTATTATTAATTGATTTAGAAGTTATTTTATAATATGTTGAAGCATATGTAATTTTATTATTTCTAATAATAACAGCACCATCATGTAATGGTGAATTTTTATTAAAAATAGAAATTAGTAAGGAAGAAGAAATGTTTGAATCAATTCTAACTCCGTCTGTTCTTAAATTTTCGATATTATCATGATTTTCGATAGTTATAATTGCTCCAGTTTTAGTTTTTGAAAGTTCTTCAACCGCATTTTTTAATTCTATAATGACACGATTTTTATTGGAATCAGCCATTTCTTTAAATTTTGATTTTTTACTTTTAATATGCTTGTAAAGAAAATAAATTTCTTTTATAACAAGAATGAAAAACATTATTAAAACTAAAATTAAAACTAATACTAAAATAATTTTTTCCATTTTATTTCCCACTTTTCTAAAAAAACGTATCAAATTAGATACGTTTATTATTTAAATTGCAAATATATAAACTATAATTGCTATTATTAAGAATAAAAGCGCTATTCATACTGTTACTCATAAGATTCAATTTGTTCTTGTTCAAATAGATTCGGATTTAGGTTCTTCTTCTTTAGTTACAGTAATAGTTGTTGTGTTTGCTAAATTAGAAATATCAAGAACCTCAACAGGAATTTCTTCATTTGTTTCTCTGTTTACTAATGAATAAGCAGTTGGATTAATTGGTGTTGGAGAATTATATCCCAGTACTCTACCAGAAACAGTTATGTTAGCATCTGTTGCATCGATTGCTATTGTATTTCCACCACATTTATAACATAATCCACCAAATGATAATGTTGATGTGTGGAAACTATGATCGTAATTTGGAACAAAATCTTGTTGTGCTAATAAATGACATCCGTTGCAATAATCATCAACGATTTCTTCATCCATTTCCTTACATAATTGACAATCAAAAGCTTCAACTTCCGGCTCAACTTCAGCCTCTAATTCTTCTTCTACTATTTCTTCAACATCACTACTTAATTCTAAATAATCAACTGTTGAATTAGCAGCTAAATTAGCTTCCTCTTCTGCTATTAATGCACTTCATTTAGCGATTTCTTCGTCAATTTCTAAACACTCAGGACAGTTAAAGTGTTCTTCATCTTCGGTGTGTAAATGTTCTTCTTCAACTAATTCTAATTCTTGATTATCATCAAAAGTTTCAACTTCTTCTACTTGGTTTTCGATTATGTATTGAGATGAAGGAATTGTTCATTCTTCGTTGCATGGGCAATTTAATTCATCATCCACATCTTCGTATGAATTGCATATTTCACAATCATTTTCTGCTTTAACATCTAAGAATTCAACTGTTTCATCTTCATCTTGAGAAAATTGATTTCAGTATGCAATTTTTTCATCAGCTAATAAATGTTCGTGATCACATGAGGTAGGCTCTTCATAAAGAAGAACAGAATCTTGAACATCTAAATTAAGAGCTTTTTCTTCCTCTTCAACTTCAAGAGGCTCTTCAGATCTTAATAATGAATCACAAATTTCACAACCATTTAATAATTCACTGTCTTCAAGTGATTGCATCGCTTCACATTCAGCACAGTAAATTGGAAAACTTTCATCCTCGGTATCAATTAATTCTTCTTGTTCAAAATCTTCTTCAACAACATCGAATATTTCCTCTTCAACAAAATCACTATAAGTATCATCTAAATAAGTGTCTTCTTCTTCTTCTTCTTCAAATTCAAACTCTTGTTCTTCATTGATTTCATCAACATTAATTAAATATTGATTGTCATCATTTGTTAAATATTCCGCTTTTAAACATTGAATTTCGTGTAATTCATGAGTATGTGAATAGTTGTCGCCATTTTCTGAAAGTATTTTACATTCTAAACACTCTGCTTGTTCATAAACTTCAAGTTCTTCTGTTTCTGGATCTAAATTTTCATCAACAAAATCGGTCGATGACTCTTCTTCTTTTTCTTCCTCTAACACATTAGAATCTTCTGGTAATGACACAACAAAACTTTCAACTTCACTGTTATGACTTTCATATTCAGAAAAATCTTCAACTTCTTGATGAGAATCTAAACATTGGCAACTTTCATCACAATAACAAGTTGAGCATTCGCAATCTTGAGAACATTTTTTATCTTTTTTCAATACATTTGAAGCCATTGAACATTGACAATGTGAATTTCTTTTCTTGATAAGAAGGTGTTTTCAATTATCTTTATTTTCTTGGTCGAAAAGCACAATTTCTAAATTACCATCAAATCCAGATAAATCACAATTTAAGTTTTTCTCAAATTCGTCTACTTCAAATTCTGAATGAGCATCTTTAACGATATAGTGTTTATGTTTTTCTTTTAAATCACATGTATGGAGTTTGTGTCCTGAATCGCAATCGCATTCATCACAATCGCAATTTGAAACCGATTCTTCAATGAAATTATTTTGCTCTTTTTCTTCCTCTTCTGAACAACCGCAAACATTTTCATTTTCTGGTTGCTGTTCATCGGAACAATTTTCAGAACATTGTGGACAATGGAATTCGTCAAAATTAGATTCTTCAAATTCATTAAATTCATCATCAGACAATTTCGAATGATCGCAACTTTCGGAACAACTGCAATTTTCGCAATCTTCAACTTTTGAATAACAAGTGTCTTTCAAGCAATTTTCAGCAACAAAAATATCATTTTGTTCACTTTCTACTTTTTCTTCAACAACTTGTTCTTGATCATCAGCATAAAATCTTTCTAAATTATTTTCAAGACTTGAACACTCTAAATCACAATCACAATCAGGGCATTTTTCCTCTTCTTCAATAGAAGAACTTAATTTGTAATTATTTTGTTCAGCATTTTCTTTTTCTGTTTCAACAACTTTTTCTTGTGTTTCTGTTGCAACTTCCTTTTTGCTTTCTACATCAAATTCAATATATTCAACTTCAACTTCTTGATTTTCATTGATTCTTGATTTAACAGATCCGGTAAAAATTCCGTTTTCTCTAATCCACATTGTTGCATTGAGTTTTAAAGATTTAAAATGTTCAACTGTATCATCTAAATTTTTAAAAATTAAAAAATTCTTCTGTTTAGCTGCTTTAAAATGGAATTCCACTTCTTTTGTTTCTATGTTTTCTGTTTTAGAACAGTAAAATCTTAATATCATATTTTCCTCTTTTATTAGTACTAGTTTATCAGTTAATTAACATATTTTTTAGCATATATAATATTTAAAATTATATATTCAAATTTTACACCATTTTATTAAAAAAGAAAGAAAAAACAATCAATTAATAACAAAAATGTTTAATTTATTTTCCCAAACAAAAATTTTTAAACATTGAATCTAATAATTGTTCGTTATCTGCTTTTCCTGTAATATTGACAAGATCCTCTCACGCCTTTCTTAAATCGATTATAACAACATCTGCTGTAAAGCCATTTTCGATTGCTAAAATTGCATTTTCAATTGCTATAAAAGAGGATTTAATTAAAGACAATTGTCTTGTATTATTAATTATTTGTTCGTTATTTAAATCGATATTTTGATAAATTTTAATAATCTCTTTTTCTAATGATTCTAAGTCGTTATTTTTAGCTGAAATATAAATTTTTCCTTTTTCTTTTTCATTTAATAAATCTGCTTTATTAATAACTTGAATATATTTTTTATTTTTCGAACGATATTTTATTTGTTCATCATAATTATTTCACACGTTTGTTCCATCAATTAAATGAATAATAATATCACTTTCATCTATTTGTTTTAATGAACGATTGATTCCAATTTTTTCTGCTTCATTATTTGCATCTCTAATTCCAGCAGTATCTTTTATTAAAAATGGTAAACCACCCAAAACAAAATTCCCTTCAACCACATCCCTAGTCGTTCCTGCTTCGGCAGTAACAATCGCCTTTTCTTCATTTAAAAACGCATTTAATAAAGATGATTTTCCGGCATTAGGCAGACCGACAATCGCTAATTTAATTCCCTGATAGATAATCCTAGAATTTTCTGATAATTCAATGGTTGTATGTAATTCGTCTTTAATTTTCTTTAGCTCTAAAAGTAATTGGTTTTCTTTTAATTGCTCAACATCATCATATTCTGGATAATCGATATTTACTTCAATTTGTCCAATTAAAATTAATAATTGATTGATTATTTTGTTAATAAATTCACTAGTTTTACCATCGAATTTTTTAATAGCCATTTTTGTTTGAAAACGATTTTTAGCATGAATTAAATCATTAATAGCTTCTGCTTTTATTAAATCCATTTTACCATTTAAAAATGCCCGTCTTGAAAATTCTCCTGGTTCCGCCATCCTCGCTCCATTAGCTAATGCTAATTCTAAAATTAATTGCGTATTTACAATTCCGCCATGAGCATTAATTTCTACTGTATTTTCACCGATAAAATTATTTTTTCCTTCAAACCACATAACTAATACTTCATCAACTAGTTCATTGCCATTTTTAATTCAACCGTAAGTAATTTGCTTATCTTTACCTACTTTACCTGTATAAAATTTTTTAACTATTTGAAAAACATCAGGTCCTGTTAATCGAATTATTGAAATCGCTTGATTAACTTGACCACCAGAAGAAATTGCAACAATGTTATCAAACATTTAATATCCCATCTTCTTCTCGTATTCTTCTAATGTTCCTCTAAAAAGAAATGAAGAATCTGGTCTTATTTCTAAAATGACATTGGAAACATTTTTCACTAGTGCCCTATTATATGTAGTAAAAATCATTGATGATTTATATTCGCTTAATCCTTCAATAACAGAATCGATTGATTCAGCATCTAGATGATCTAATGGTTGATCAAAAATTAAAAAGTTCGATTCTTTTAACATCATTCTTGAAAACATTAATCTTGCTTTTTCTCCTCCTGATGTAACTTTTACATTTTTAAAAACCGAATCACCACTAAAAAGCATTCTTCCTAAAAAACTTCTAATTCTTTGATCTGAATTATCTTTATTAGATTCAATAGAATTTTCTATTGGTCATTTACTTAATCATTCCATTAAATTTTCATCAGTATTGAAAAATTTTGAATTATCTGATGGAAAATATTCGGCAGTAATAGTAGAACCTCAAATAACATTTCCTGATGTTGGTTTTTCAATTCCGAAAAGAATTTCTAATAATTTGGTTTTAGCAATGTCATCTTCACCTAACAGTACCATTTTCTCTCCTGGTAAAATATCAAAAGATAAATTATCAAATAAAACTTCATTTGTTTCGGGATTTACATAAGATAATTCCTCAACTCTTAAAATTTGTTTACCTGGTTGTTTAAAAACATCAAATCTAATAAATGGATATTTCCTTGATGATGGCTTAATTTCATCTAATGTTATTTTTTCAAGCGATTTTTTTCTAGATGTAGCTTGCGAAGATTTTGATGCATTAGCTGAAAATTTAGCAATAAATGCTTGTAATTTTGCAATTTGCTCTTCTTTTTTAGCATTAGAATTTTTTTGCATTTCTCTTAATAAGGTAGATGATTCTTTTCAAAAGCTATAGTTACCTGTAAACATTTTAGCTTCAGTAAAGTCAATATCTACAATATTAGTACATACTTGATCTAAAAAATCACTATCGTGAGAAACGACAATTACAATATTTTGATATTCAACTAAAAAGTTTTCTAATCATTTAATTGCTTTTAGATCTAAATGGTTAGTTGGCTCATCCATTATTAAAATATCAGGATTACCAAAAAGAGCTTTAGCTAGTAAAACCTTTACTTTTTGAGATGCTTTTAAATCGCTCATTTTCACATCTCATTTATCTTTAGGAATATCTAATCCTGACAAAAGAATTTGTGCATCATTTTCAGCGTTTCATCCTCCCATCATTCCAAATTTTTCTTCAAGTTCACCCGCTCTTGTATAATCCTCTTCTGTTGAATTAGGATTTTCATAAATTGCATTTTTTTCTTGTTGAATTTTATATAAATCTTCATTTCCCATAATTACAACATCAGTAACATTAAAATCATTATAAATATTGTGATCTTGACTTAATACTGAAATTCTTTGATTTTTGTCTTTAATAATTTCTCCAGATGATGCTTCTACTTGACCAGAAATTATTTTTAAAAATGTTGATTTTCCCGCACCGTTAGCACCTATAATTCCGTAAGTATTACCTTCGGTAAATTTCAAATTGACATTGTCAAATAATTTCTTATCATAAAATATTTTAGATAAATTTTTAACTTCTAACATTTTTCTCCTTTTAAAATAGTATTACAATTTTACTATATTTATTTTTATAAAAAAATTATTATCATATTTTATTGATTTTCTAATTTATCAATTATTTTTAAAAGATAATTTTGTTTTAATTCATTTTTATAAGTTCAAGTTTGTTTATTTCCAATTATTATTAAATTTTTTTTAGCTCTAGAAATTGCTACATTAAATAAATTGGGAGTTCCAGCTAATAATTTAACAGTATTTTCTGCTTTTTCGGATTTTGAATCAAGACCTAATACTATTATTATAAAATCAGATTCTCTGCCTTGAAAACTAGAGATTGTTTTTACATTGTTTTTTATTCACCGGTTTATATTATTATCTGATTTTTGTTCAAAATAATTTCTTAAACCTTCAATAACCTCTTTAAAATATGAAATAACACAAATATTATTAAGTTTACTGTAGTCTAAATTATTTTTATCAGTTTTTATAATTTTTTCAATTTCTTTTCATGCTACTTCCGCTTCTTTTTCGATAAAATGTTTTTTATGGCTATTTGAACTACCTACAACATTAATAAATTTATTAGTATAATTTACACTATTGTGTTTTTCAATTCCGTATATTAGCGAATTATTATAAAACAATTCATTAAAAATGGAAAAAATCGATTCAGGACATCTTCTATGAACATTTAGATATAATCCCAATTTTTCTCCTATTTCTTTATATGAAAAAAATTTTGAAATTTTATTTGCATATTCTTGCAACGAATTGTTGCTATAAGGGTTGAAAAATGGATTATTATAACTATTATTTCAATTAGAATCTCAAATTGTCTTTAATATTTTTTCATCTTCCTCGCCTATCGGTTCCAACTGTTTGGTATCGCCTAAAATTAATGCATTTTTTGATCTGAAAATCAAACCAAGTGACTGATATATTTTAGCTTGGCTCGATTCATCAATTATTATATTTCCAATAAAATTGCTTTCAGTTCATAAATCTCCTTTATCAGAAAAGGCATAATTTTTTCTCACTGATGCAAAAGTTGTTGAAATAATAGGAAAAATTATATTTAAAATAATTAATTCTCTTCCTTTTAAATGGGAGCGTTTTTGAAAAATATCATTTATTTTTTCGATTAATTTATGCTTTAAAATAAAATGTTTCATCACTTGTAGAGAACGGTGGAAAATTTCAACTCTTAGCGAATCTATATACTCAGTTATCCAATTAGTGTGTTTATAATTTTCCTTAAAATATTTTATTTTTTGATCACTACTTTTTAATTTTTCAAAATCAAAAAACAGCGAATCATCGATATTATTTGCTTTAGATTCTTTAATATACAATGTTTTTAAACTAGAAATTATTTTATTTTTAAAATTTCGTCTTGTATGTGATGAATTTTCTAGTTTAAAATCAACCTTTTTCATCAACTTATTTATTTTTAAATGTTTTTTATTTTTTTGTTTTAATTTATTAATTTTTTCACATATTTTATAGATTTTTTTATTAATTTTCTCTGCAAAACTAATCTTTTTAAGACTAGATGATATTCATGATAAAAAATCTAATAAATCATTTAATTGGGTTTTTAACTTGATTAGCTTCTCTTTTGAATATTCAAAATTTACATCATCTTTTAATTTTTTATAATCATCATCATTTACATAATTATTAATTGCTATTTTAAGTTTTTTTCTTCTTTCTGAATTGCTATAAGCATAAGAAATTGCTCCAAATGGCTCTTTTTTTGATTTATTATGAGCAAAAATTAATTTTGCTAATTTATTAAAATAAATATCTTTTATATCTGAATTATTTTCTAAATAATTTTCATTATTATTTAAATCAAACAAATTCAATTTTTTATCTAGTTCATTTTTGGGAAAATTATCATTTAAATTCAAAAATGGCAATTCAAAGGAAATGTTTTCTCCCGCTTCATTTGAATTGCTGGCTACAACCAATCCAAAATCGGAAAGATTATTTGCTATTTCATCTATAGGCAAATTTTCCTTATCTATTTCTATCATTTTTAGTGCTTTTTTGTAAATTAAATTTGAGGCAATATCCTTTATTAATGTTGTTTTACCAGTTCCTGGAGGACCACTAAGACTGATGACATTTTCTCATTGTTCATTTAGTAAATTATTCGTGTAATCTTGCATGAATGACGGTTTAAAATTGGAAGGTCATTTAGCAAATGTTTTTTTACTAATATCACTATATTTTACTAATAATTCATTATTTTCATAAACCGACTCGGTTTTATCCTTTGCTTCACTTAAAATTAAATTTATTACTTTTTCTGATTTATTAATATTATTTTTCACCATTTCTAATTCTTTTGCATAAAAATCTAGTTCACTATTTCAATATCGCTCATAATGATGAAAATTATTAATTTTACTATCCTCATCATTTTTAGAATCTTCATTTTCTCTTTCAACTTTTTTTACATATCATTGCACTTTTTCAGATGCAATATTGTATTCCTTAGGAAAATATTTATATACAAATTGATTTAAAAAATGTTTTATTTTTCCATAAGTAAATTTTTCGCATTTCATAAATTCATCAAATTCATTATTCAATAATTCATTAAAATCATTTTTTTCTTTTTCAATGTTTTCTAAAGTCAATTTTTCATTTTTACCCCAATAATAAAGAAAAAAAGTTGAACATGAAAAATTTCAATCTTGATTTTCTATACTTCATACAATTTCTTTATCGACAATAAAACTATCAATTGAAAATGAAAATAGATAAGTTTTTTTAGAATCCATTTTATTATAATTTTTAAAATTTAATTTTTTAGTACTATTTTTATTTCTAAATTCTCCTATTTTTTCAAGATCCTCTATTGAAAGATTGCCCAAAATAAATTGATATTTAAAATTATGATCAATATCCTCATCTAGTTTATCCCCTCAATCTTTAGCACTAAATATTTTTTTATTTTCATCGCTTTCAATAGTTTTTACATCTAAAAGTGATAATAATTTTCAATAATTAATTACTTCTTCTAAATATTTTAACTTTTCGTTTGATAATTCAAATTTATTAACAGAATTCATATTTTCCCCTATTTTACAATATATTTAATTATAACATTTTAAAATTTTAAATATAAAAAGTAAAAGATAATGTAAAATATTTAGCATTATGAAAAAGAAAGAATTTTGAAAAGTTTTTTTATTTATTATAAAATGTACTTTTATTGGTTTTGGTGGCGGAAATGCCTTAATGCCAATAATAAAAAAATATGCAGTTGATGAATATAAATGAATAACTGAAGAAGAATTTGATAGTGCTCTTGTAACTGTTAATTTACTTCCTGGTGCTGCTGTTATAGAAATGATTTCTTATATTGCAATTACTAAATTGGGAAAACTATGGGGAACAATTGTTACTTTAATTGCAATAATGCCACACATCATTGTTGTTATGGCACTTTACTATTTAATAACATTATTACCAATAAAATATTTATATGTTATTAATGTGGGAGTATTATCAGCGCTAATCGGTGTTATAATTGGGTTTTCATTTAAATATTTAAAAGCAAGTAGAAAAGATTTATTGTGATATGTTTGAATTGCACTTTTTATTTTAACACTTGCATTTTGTTTGTTTGTTCCCGCTCCCTTTAATTTACCAGCCATTCCTTTAATTTTAGGAATAATATTTGTTTTTATCTATGAATTTATAAAAATAAAAAGAGGTAAAAAATAATGTTTATTTTACTAATGCTTGCAGTATTTTTAGGAATCATCATTATTGCTTTAATAGTTTTTGGTGGCGGACAAGTTTTTATGCCTATTTTTCAATGGTTTTGAACTTTTTTATCACAACAATTTGATTTAGGGATTACTCAAGATAAAATAGATACCGTATTTACTATTTCTAATTCAACACCAGGAGTTGTATCGACTAAATTCGCTGCCTTTACAGGTATTTTAGTTGCTAATGGCGCTTGATGAGGATGAATAGTCAGTTTTTTTACATACTTAATTTTTTGTTTACCCGTTATTTTATTAATGACATTTTCGATGAAAGTTGTTAAAAAAACTAAAGAAAATAAGTATTTGGTTAATATGATGAAATTTATTAACCCTATTTTAGCTGGTGTTTTAATATCATTAGCAATTCAATTATTTATTTCTATAATTGCTCCAAATGTTTATTTTAATGAAAACTTTAATCAACCATATGCTTGAATAGAAGAAAATTCTAAATCAAATTTCTTTTCAGGTTGAAGATTAATTGTTTTAGTAATATGAGTTCCCCTTTTTGTTGGTTTTTCGATTTTTTACTACTTTAAGAAAAAACCTTTATATTATTTATTTATAGGAGGAATAATTTCATCTTTAATTTTATTTCAACCTTGATTATAAAATTAAATTAAATATAAGCATAAAATAAAAAACACCTTGGTTATTGGGGTGTTTTTTATTATTTATAATTATATTTTTACAAATTAAATAAAAAATAGATTCGCTAAAATAACGCAAATCTATTTTTCAATTTTATTTATTTGATTTTTCTGATTTTTTAACAACTTTTTTACTTGGTTTTTTATCAGTTGTGGTTTTTGATTCTTTTTTTACTGGTTTTTCTTTTGATAATTCTTTGGTTGCTTTTTTAATTTTTTCTCCAATGGTTCCTGAATGGTATTGGATTAATCTTTCTATAACTTTTCTGTTAATAATTGGAATTTGTAAATGAGTTTTAGGTACCATTTGTTCAATTGCTTCAGCGGTAGTTTTGTAAAATTTAGCCAATTTTTCTACTTCATTTTTATAATCTTCTTCAGTAGCTTCTAATTTTTCAATTTTAGCAATTTCAGCATAAATGAATGAAGTTTTTAAATTTTTCTTAGCTTCATTTTGAATTTCATTTTCAATATGTTCATCAGAAAATTTTAATAAATCTGCATATTCTTTTAAAGTGAAACCTTGACCTTTTAATGTTTCCTCAAATTTTTCTTTAACTCTTTTAGATTCATCTTCGATTAAAGCAGGAGATAAAGGAATTTCTGTTTTTTCTATAATTTTATCAAACATATCTTTTTGGAATTTTATTTTTGCTTGTTCATTTTTTTCATTTTTTAATAAATTTTCCAAATATTTTTCTAACTCTTTTATATTTGATACATTTTCAATCGATAATTCTTTAACAAAATTATTATTTAATTCTGGTTTTTCATATGTTTTAATTTCTTTTACATTAATTTTAAATGTTGCTGGTTTTCCTGCATATTCTGGAGAATGATAGTCAGCAGGAAATGAAACATTAATTTCTTTTTTATCACCTACATTAAATCCAATCATCGCTTCTTCAAAACCTTTAATAAAGTTTCCTGAACCGATTTTTAATTCAAAGTTTTCAGCCTCTCCACCTTCAAATGCTTTTCCATCGATAAATCCTTTAAAGTCAAATGTAACAATATCACCATTTTTAATTGCCTCTTTTGAATCTACGACTACCGATTTAGATAAAACTAACTTGTCAATTTCTTTTTTTACATCTTCTTTTGTAACTTTTGGTTCAACAAAATCTAAATCAATTTTTTTATAGTCATAAATTTCAATATCTGGATAAATAGGCAAAATGAAAGCAACAGATAATTCTTCGCTAGTTAAATTCATTATTTCAGCTCTTGTTCTTGAATTTAAAATTAAATCACTTTCCATAATTTGCTCTCTAGCTACTTTTTCTAAAGAATTAATGATTTTTGAAAATGCTCTTTCTAATACTTTACTTTCTGAAACTAGTTTTTCCGCTTTATCAGCTGGTACTTTTCCTTTTCTAAATCCTGGAATTGTAACGTTTTTCATTAAATATTGTTTAGCTTTTTTTTGTTGCTCTTTTCAATCTTCTAATTTCGCTGATACAGTTATTTTAAGTTCAGCAGTATTTTTTAAAATCTCTCTTTTTGTCATAAAAGCTCCTCTTTTTAAATATTAATAAATATTATAAATTATTTTTTTAAAAATTAAAATAATGTTATTTTTATTCTCTTATTATTTCAATTTTTTGTTCGTGATTTTTCTTATTTTCAACAACTTTAAAGTTTAAATTATTGTATTTATATTTAAATTTTAAAGTTAATTTTTTATTAGTTTTATCTTCTAAATATTTACCAATTTTTTTATAATGTTCTGGTAAATCAGTTCCTAAAACTTGGTTAATTTTTTCAATATCAGTTGAATATCTAACAATTAATTTCGATTCGTCTAATTCATACATTTCTAGATCATCACGAAAATCATGTTCATCATATATTTCACCAACTATTTCTTCAATAGCATCTTCAAAGGTAATTATTCCTATAACATTTTTATCATCATTATTTTTAGTAACAAAAGCAAATTGACTGCGATATTCTTTCATTTTTTTAAGAGCTATTTTTAATAACGAATTACTTGAAATATATGGAACTTCAATAATGAAATTATCAATTTCAAACTCGTTTTCCTCTAAAAAGAAAATGTCTTTCAATAAAATTATTCCAACAAATTTTTTGTTTTTTAAAACTGGTAATCTTGAAAATCTTGTTTCTCTAAAAATATTTAAGATTTCCGATAAACTTTGTTCATATGAAATATATGTAATATTTTTTAATCTTACATAATGTTTAGTTAATTTTACTGAATCAAAATCAAGTGCGTTTATTGCTAAAATCGATTCTTCTTTTTCTAAAACACCCTCTTCATATCCTGTATTTAAAATATGCTTTAATTCTCCTTCTGTGTTAGTTATTGGATTCGGTTTTACTAACTTAGAAATTAAAATTGTTATCGGTCAAAATAAAATATAAAAGAATGATAAAAATAAATATGTTCTTTTTAAATATCCTAATGGAAATTTTAAAGCAAACATTTTGGGCAAGATTTCTCCAAATATAACAATTAAAGGTGTCATAACTGCAGTTGAAATAACAATTTCTAATACATCATCAGTTAATACACTTGATAAAATTGTTGATAATATTGTTGATGCACAAACGTTAACTAAATTGTTTCCAATTAACAAGGTTGATAATGTCGATGGAAACATTTCATATCTTTTTATTAATGTTTTTTTCATTAAAGTTTTTTTAGGATTAATTCCTTCTTCAATTTTCGCTCTAGTAACAGACGAATATGCAGTTTCAGTTGCAGAAAACAATGCTGAAACAACTAGTAAAATAACTAATAATACACATAATATTATTCGTGTCGTATCCATTTTAATTTTGTTCTCCTTCTTCAAAAAATAATCCTATTTTTGGATTAAATTGTAAACTAATTTCCCCTATAGCTCCATTACGATGTTTAGCAATAATTAATTTGGTTTCTTGAATGTCGTATGGAGAAATTTCTTTTTTATAATAATTTTCACGATATAAAAAAGCCACAATATCAGCATCCTGTTCTATGGCTCCCGATTCTCTTAAATCGGAAATCAATGGCTTTTTATCTTCTCTTTTTTCCACTTCTCTTGAAAGTTGAGAAAGGGCAATCACTGGACAATTAATTTCTCTTGCAAGTTGTTTTAATGTACGAGAAATTTTCGATACTTCTACCTGACGATTTTGTCCACCACTACCCACATCAATTAATTGTAAATAATCCACCACAATTAAATCGATTTTCTTCATTTTTTGCAATAATTTTTTAGTTTTTCAAATCATTTCATGTAATTTCATACCGGCAGAATCGTCAATAAATAAATTGTAATGACCAATTTTTTCATTTAAAGTTGTAGAAATATTAACTCAATCGTGATTGGTTAGCATATGAGGGTTTTTTAAATGATCTGCTCTAATACCTGTTTCTGCAGATAAAATTCTTGTTACAAGCTGTGTTGTTGGCATTTCTAATGAAAAAAACACAGCAATATGATTATTATTTTCGACAATATTTTTTGTTAAATTTAAAGCGAATGCCGTTTTACCCATCGCTGGTCTAGCTGCTAAAATGATTAAATCACCTTTTTGTAATCCTGAAGTAATTTTATCTAATTCTCTAAATCCAGTACTTACTCCTTTTAAAGATGAAATATTTTTTCTTGAAAGAAGATCTTTCAAAATTTCAGCAGCCACTTCTTTCATTTCTTTAAAATCGTGAATTTGAACTCCACGACTAATTTGTACCATTTTAGCTTCAAAATCATTTAAAATATCATCTGTTTTTTTATCAGATTCATTTAATTGCGACATTGTATATTGAATAGCCATTTGAGCTTTTCTCAAATTAGATTTTTCAATTAAATTTGTCATTATTTCTTTAATTGTAGAATAAACAGGAACATTAATTGTAATTTCTGATAAAAATGATGCTCCACCAATTGCTTGTAATTTATTAGTATCGTGCAATTGACTTAAAACCGTTATTGTATTAACTTTTTTTGAACTAAAAAATAAATCATTAATTGCTTCAAAAATTATTGAAATTCTTTTGCTATAAAAATCTTCCTTTTCTAAAAAAGGAATGATTTTTTGTTGATCTTGTTCAACTAATAAAATATAAGCAATTAACGATTGCTCAATTTCTTCTGGTAAATAAAAGGTTTTATTCATCTTTTTCAACCTTAACTCTTAAATGTGCAATTACATCTTTATGCAACTTAACATTTAAAACTGTTAAACCAAGAGAAACAATATGTACATGATCTTCTAGAGAATGTTTTGGTAATTTAATATGCAATTCTTCTAGTGCTTTTAAAATTTTTTTTGCTGTTATTGAACCATGAACAACATTATTTGTTTCTTTTAATTTAAAATGCAAAATTATTTTATGAATTTTTTCTCTTAATTCATTGGCTTCTGCAATTTTTTTCAGTTCTTCATTTTTTTCATTTTCTAATTTTTTATCTAAAAATAAAGATGTTTTTTTATTAACTGGAATTGCAAATTTATTTTTTATTAAATAATTTTTTGCATATCCATCTGAAACATCGATTATTTGATTTACTTTTCCATCTTTACAATCTTTAATTATTATTACTTTCATATCTCACACTCACTATTGCTTGTCTAATGTTATCAACAAATTCTTCCAAAGTTTCTGTTGTACTTTCAGCTGCAGCAGCTGAAAAATGTCCACCGCCACCAACTGCTTCTGCAATTATCTGAACGTTTGTATTATTTATACCTCTAGCAGACATTTTATATTTATCTTTTCCTATAACCTTAGCAACCACGAATGTTGCTCTTCTTCCTTGGATATTCAGCATAAAATCGGCCGCTATTGAAACTACATCTAAATTAATTTCTTTATCGGTATATGCCAATAAAAATCCAGGTTTAACTTCTTCAACATTTTTAGTTATAGTATTAATTAATTCAAAAATTTCTTCGCTAATTTTTAATGTTTCAATTGATTTAGCACTTTGAGCACCCCATTTTACCAAAATGGAAGCTGCATTAAATGTTTTCATTGTTGTTGATTTTTTAAATTGATTTGTGTCCATGTAAATTCCATTAAGTAAAATTTGGGCAACAAATGGACTAATTAATCTAATTTCGCTACTTGAATTTAAGGCGATTAAATCAGTGATAATTTCTGACGTAGAAGAGGCAGTTGTTTCAATGTAATCATTTCCTTTGGCTAAAAAATCCGGTTTTCCAGATACCACCCTGTGATGATCAAAAATAAACACTTTTCTAGGATCGCTGTTATTAAATGCTGTTGGATTTTCGATTCTACTTGCTTCCGCCGTATCCAAAACAACCACCATAGTATTTTTATTAGTCATTTTAGTAGCAATTGTTGGCTTTAAAAAAATCTTTTTATCAATTTCCGAAACATTGTTGTTTAAAAAATTTTCTGTTGTAGCATCAAATGTTACATTTTGAATAAACATTTTTTTGTTTAAATTAAATTTATGTTTTGCATAATTAATTAAAAAATGACCTAAAGCATAAGCAGAACCTATAGCATCTAAATCGGCATATTTATGACCATATAAAATAATATTTTCTACTTCAGGATCTTCTAAAACTTGAAGCATTTTTTTAGCTACATAATTTAATTCACTTCTACTTGAATTAGAACTAATTTCGCTATTTGAACCATAAACAACATTTCTTTGACCATATTGCCCAACTGTAATTTGATTTCCACCTCTTGTTTTTGAATGCATAAGTGCATCTTTCGCCATTTGGTTTAATTTAAAAATTTGATTTGTTCCATAAACTATTCCAACAGATAAAGTCACAATTTGCTTTACATCATTACTGCTATTGCTGAGTTTAACTTCAATTTCATTAAAAACCGAAAAGTTTTTACTTCTTAATTTTTCAAAAGTTTCATAATTAGTTACAATTCAAAATTTTCCATCAATATATTGTCTATAAGAAAAATTATATGTTTTTGAAAGTTCATCTAGCAATGAAATAACTGATGTTTGAATTTTGAAAAAATCTTCCTCACCCAACGATGAAAGTAATAATTGAAAATTATCTATTTCAATTTCACCAATAATAATTTTATCTCTATTATAGTTTTCTAAAACATTATTATATAAAGTGATGTCTCTAATTGAAATTGAATTGGCATCACGATATTTTTTAGCTAAATATGTGTAGCCATCTTCGCTGAAAATAATTTCATCATCTTCATCAAGATTTTTATTTTGATTAAATAATTCATTAACATTTTTACCAATTCATTTTTTTGCAAATCTTTTTTCAATAAATGAAGAAGTTCAAATAACCTTACCCGTTGTTGAATGCAAAACAATTCCTAAATTACTATCTTCAATCACATCCTTAATGTAGTTATAAAGAGAGGAATGAATTTTTGAAAATTTATTTAGATAAACTCACAAAGTAAGGAAAAAACCAATTGTTATTAATAATAAAAATATTAAAAATATTGTAAACAATGCACCACTACTAATAATATTTGTTTTATATAAAGCAACAAAAATTAACGAAAGAACTATTAAAATGATAATTCCAAAACCAATTGAAATAATAGCTGTTGTTTTTTTATTCATAATTATAAATATTATAAGATAAAAACAATATATTTTAATTAAAATCATACTATTTTATTAAAAATGCAGTAAAATATCAATAATCTAAAGCAATAATATTTAAAAAATAAAAATAAAATTATAAAAAATATTGTATAATTTAAAAACTAAACACATAAGGAGATCTAATGGCAAATATTAAATCTAAAATTACAAGAATCAAAACAAATGAAAAATCAAGAATAAGAAACAATGCAATTAAATCAAGAGTGCGTGGTGCTATTAAAAAAGTAAGAGTTGCTGTTTTAGCAAATTCTGAAAACGTAAGTGAATTATTAGCTAAAGCACATAAAGAAATTAATACTGCCGTTTCTAAAGGTGTTCTACACAAAAATAATGGTTCTAGAAAAGCTTCAAGAATTGATGCGTTTGTTGCAAAACATTCAGTTGCTGCTTAAAATTAAGATATAAAAAAATCCCAATTCGGGATTTTTATTTTTAATCTTGACCCACTTCATCTAATTGATCAATTCTAGTTTGGTGCCTTCCGCCTTCATATTTTGTTTCAAAAAATTCATCGACCATTTTTTTTGCTTCTTCAAAGGTTGTAAAACGGCCACTCATTGCAATAACATTAGCATTATTATGTAATTTAGCTAAATAAGCATCATTAACATTAGTAATTCTAGCTGCTCTAATCCCTTTAAATCTATTTAAAGCATAAGAAATTCCTAGTCCTGTGCCACAAAAACCAACTCCTAAATCAGCTTTTTTATTTTGTAAGTGTTTTGCTAATTTTTTTCCATATTCAGCATATGAAACAGATTCTTTGTCATTAAATGGCCCTAAATCTTCAACTTCATATCCTTTTGATTTTATATATTCTAAAATTTGTGATTTTAAAGCATATCCCGCATGATCGCTAGCAAAAGCAATTTTCAATTTTTTCATTATCTTATTTCCTCCATATTTTCAACTCTAATAATTTTTGAAGGTTTATTAGTTCCTTCTCCAAAATCATAAACCTTTTTTATCATAAAAAAAGTTTTTTGTGCTTCTTGCAAATTTAATGTCTGTTTTCCTGAAATATTTGCACTAGTTACATAGCAAGGACCTAATTTTTCAAGTAATTGTAATAATCCACTTTGATCAGGCATTCTAAAACCTTGATCATTAACTACTAATGTTGTAGCTCCTGGTCAATATTTATGTGCCATTTTTTCAGCATCAATATTTCATTGTTTAAAAGTTCTTGCTTGTTCAATTGATGAAACTAAAATAATAATTTTTTTAGACAAATTTCTATTTTTTAATTTATATAAAATTTCAACATTATTACTATTAACTGGAACTCCTATTCCAACAACTGTATCAGTTGTAGTGATAAAAACATCATTTAAATCTTTTTCTTTTTCCATTATTTTATTTTACTAAAAAACCTATTTAAAATTAAATAAATAGGAGTATAATTTAAAATATAAACAAGGAGAAGATATGAAAGAAACAAAAATTATTTTAATTGGATGCGGTGCCGTAGGAACATCGTTTCTTTATTCAGCAATTAATCAAGGTTTAGCAAGTGAATATGGATTAATTGACAAATTTGAAGGACCTAGAGATGGTAATGTTCTTGATTTAGAAGATGCCATTTCCCCTTCACCAAGAAAATATAATATTTATGCTACAGATTATTCGAACATTAAAGATGCTGATATTTTAGTAATTACAGCGGGTAGACCTCAAGCTCCTGGTGAAACAAGATTAGAAATGGTTAAAGATAATTCTTTAATTATGAAAGAAATTGCAAGAAACGTTAAAGAAAGCGGTTTTAACGGAATTACAATTATTGCTTCAAATCCTGTAGATGTTTTAACTTATGTTTATTTAAAAGAAACAGGATTTGATTCTAATAAAGTAATTGGTTCAGGAACTAGTTTGGATACTGCTAGATTAAAGAGATTATTGTCTTTGAAAACTGGTGTTTCTACAGATAATATTAATGCTTATGTTCTTGGTGAACACGGAGATTCATCACTAGTAAATTACTCATCTTTTAAAATCGGAACACTTCCATTTAGTAAATACGAAGAAAAAACTGGAATTAATCCATCTAATTATGAAGAATTATTAGAAAAACCAGTGTATCAAAAAGCTTATAGAATTATTGAAAGAAAAAGAGCAACATTTTATGGAATTGGTGCATGTTTAGCAGAAATTGTTAGAAATATTCAAGAAGATTCTAACAAAATCTTAGCAGTTGGTGCTTATTTAGAAAATCAATATGAAGTTAATGATGTTGTAACTGGTGTTCCAGCAATTATCGGAAAAGATGGAATTAAAGAAATAGTTGAATTAGAACTGAATGAAAAAGAATTAAATAAATTTAAAAAATCCGTGAAAATTGTAAAAGATACTATTAATTCAATTAAATAATTTTAGATAAATCTTTTAATTTTATAAAAAAATGATCCTAAAATTAAAGGATCATTTTTTTTATAAAACAAAGTAAAATACTTAACAAAATTTTATATTTAAAATAGTAAAAAAGATAATTTTAAACAAAGATTATTAATATTGGATTTTATTAAAAAAAGCAGTATAACTGCTTTTTTCGGTCATTTCTGAAATGGAGCGAGTGAAGGGAATCGAACCCTCATAGTCAGCTTGGAAGGCTGAAGTTCTGCCATTAAACTACACTCGCATCTTCTTAGCCTTATTATTATACATCATTTTAAAAAATATACAAATAATTTTTTTATTTTTTATATTGAATAATTGCAATACGATTTTTATTATTAATATCTTTTTTAATTTTCAAATCAATATTTGGATATTTTTTTAAAAAATTTACATTTCAATCTGAAATTTCAAATATTAAATATCCCTTTGGTTTTAAAAATGATTTAGCATTTTCTAAAATTAGACGATAAAAATAATTGCCCTTTTCTTTAGCAAAAAGAGCTTGATGATTTTCTCAATTTAAAACGGAACTATCTAAAACAATGTTTTCTGGAATGTATGGTGGATTAGAGATGATTAAATCAAATTGTTCAGTTTTTGGAACTGATGAAAACAAATCAGATAAATAAATATCTGTATTTTTATCAACATTATTAATTTTTGCATTTTCAACACTGGAATAAATTGCATTTTCATCTATATCGACCATCGATACTTGACAATTAACATTTTTTGCTATTGCAATGCCGATAAATCCGGTACCACAACATAAATCTAGAACTTTACTATGTTTATTTATATAATTAAAACTTTCGATTATTACTTCCTCGGTTTCATATCTAGGAATTAATAATTTATTATCTTTAAGTAAAATTTTAACATTTTGCATTTCAATAAATCCTACAATTAATTGAATTGGCATATCTGATTTTAATTTTTCTTTTTCTAATTCACCGATTTTTAAAGGCAAATTATGTCTTAATTTTTCTTTTAAAAGCAATTTTTTTCTAATGTTATAATCCTGCATTTTGAATTTTTTCCGCTTGTTCTTCAGCTAAAAGAGCATCAATAATTGGATTTAATTGTCCGGCAATGGCGGTTTTTAATGAAGTTGAAAAGGCAATTCGATGATCAGTGATTCTATCTTGTGGGTAATTATATGTTCTGATTTTTTCGCTTCTAGCACCTGAGCCCGCTAATTTTCTAAACTCACTTTCAGTTTCTTGTTTTTTTCTAATTTCTAGTTCGTAAAGTCTAGTTTTTAAAATTTTCATCGCTAGTTCACGATTAGCAATTTGGCTTCTTCCGTCTTGCGAAGTAGCGATAACTCCTGTTGGTATATGAGTAATTCTAACTGCTGAGTCTGTTGTATTAACTGACTGACCTCCGGCACCTGAAGAACGGAATGTATCAATTCTTAAATCACTTTGATTAATTTCAATATCAACATCCTCATCAGCTTCAGGCATAACAGTAACAGTTGCAGTTGATGTATGTACCCTTCCTTGAGTTTCTGTTTCAGGAACTCTTTGCACTCTATGAACACCTGATTCATATTTCAATTTTGAATAGGCATTTAGTCCACTAACTGAAAAAACTATTTGTGTAAATCCTCCAGAATTAGCAAAAGTTGAATCTAAAACTTTAACACTCATATTATTTAAATCAGCTCATTTGGAATACATTTTAAAAAGATCGCCAGCGAAAATATTAGCCTCATCTCCACCGGCTGCACCTCTAATTTCCATAATGACATTTTTATCATCATTTTCGTCTTTAGGTAATAATAAAACAATTAATTGTTTTTCTAAAATAGGCATTTTTTCTTCTGCATTAGTAATTTCTAATTTTGCCATTAAAACAATTTCTTCATCTTTTTCATTTAATAATAATTTAGCATCTTTTAAATTGTTTTCTAATATTTGATATTCATTAAAAGCTTCAACTATCGGTTTAATTGAAGAAATTTCTTTATTAATTTGTGTGTACTTTTTTATATCTTGCATTAAATTAGAATCTAATAATTTGTCATTAAGTTCTTGATACTTTTCCTTTATTGTCATTAAAGATTTGTACATTGAATTTTCCATATTTTAAATTATATATTAATGTTTAAAAAAAGAAAATTAAAAAAAGAAAACGAACTAATAATGATTTAAGTTCGTCTTTTGTTTTAATATAAATAAAGAGGAATATAGATAAACGATAATAAATAGTATAGTGAATATGTATCTTTTAAAAAATCATTATATAAATATTTAATTAATTTATCCTTTTTAATAGAATTAGGGAAATTTAATTCCATAAATCCAAAATCAACATTATATTCAAAATAAACATTTTTACCAATTGATGTGATTGTAAAATTAAATATTTTACTTCCCGCTTTATCTTTATATCTATTTACAGAAGTTTCCATTGCTAATGGAGTATACATTTGTCTGATTTTTAATTCATTTTTAGATATTGGATTAAAAATTTTATTAAATTCGTTATTTTCTAATTTAATTCCTTTATTAGTTAGTCCAAAAAGTCCTTTTTTCTTTA
This sequence comes from Mesomycoplasma lagogenitalium, assembly GCF_029854295.1. NCBI lineage: Bacteria > Bacillati > Mycoplasmatota > Mycoplasmoidales > Metamycoplasmataceae > Mesomycoplasma > Mesomycoplasma lagogenitalium. Next base: position 160,606 of record NZ_CP122979.1, on the reverse strand, counting down.
ATAATTCAAAATCAAATGCACGATCTTTTAAATGTTCTGTATTGATTTTTAAAATTCCAGTATTGTAATATTCTACATTTTCTTTATTATTTACTTTAACAACTCTTTCTCATAAAATATTTAATAATGAAACAGGGTATTTATTATCAATTAATAAATTTTTACTCGCACTTCTTGCTTTTATATGCGCATCATAAGGAACGTTATATCTAAAAGTTTGTATATCCTTTTCCGTAATTTGACATTTATTAAAAGCTTGTAATTGTGAAGGATTTTCAATGTTAGTGTCATCGCTATATCCTAAATAAGTAAAGCCCTTTTCAAGAGTTTCAAATGCCTCTTTATACATTAGTTCGGGATTTAATTTTTTTTTAATTTCCATTCTAATACGTTTTTTTATTTTTGTTGATTTATAGTAAAAAACCATTATTAAAATTATTGATATAATTATAAAAATCAATGAACTAACAACTAATGCTAAAACATTAATATTTTTATTAAAAAAACCTGCTACCATTCCGATTAAAAAAGCAATTGCAATAATTGAAGAAACTGAAATGACTAACAATGAAATTTTTAAATTCTTTTTATCTTTTTCGCTAATGGAACTTTCAACTGTCTCGGTTAATTTAGGCAAGAATTTTTGATCTGCTTCTTCCTTGAAAACATTAAAAGTTTTAAAATTTTCTACTATTTTCATTTAATTATAAATCCTTCATTGATACATCTTGTCTTTGAATTTCTGATGCTTGAAATAGTGGTAATGTTGATAATTTCATATCTGAAGAAACAATATTTGCTGGTCAAACAAAAATTTCAGAATTAAATGCAGTAACTTTTGAGTTGTATAATCTTCTAGAAGCTGCAATTTCTCTTTCTAAATATGAAGTTTGATTCATTAATTCATAATAAAGTTGATTGGATTTTAATTCTGGATAATTTTCAGAAACTGCGATCAATCTTCCTAAAACACTATTTGAAAGCGATTGAAGCTCTTGGGCATTTGATAATCCGGATTGCCCCATTAGTGATCTCATTTTTGTAACATCAGTTAAAATTTCTTTTTCAAAATTTTTAAATGATTTAACTTGGTCAACTAGTTTAATTAAAGTATCAGCACGCTTTGCAAGTTGTGTATCAATTCCTGAAGCTGCTTCGTTAATTTCGTTTTGAATTCTTAAAAACTTATTTCTTTTTACTAAATAATAAATTGGTCCTGCAAATAATAAAAGTGTACCAAAAATTCAAAATATTACTTTTGTAGCAACACTGCAATTTGGACTTTTTTCTAAATTATCTACAGCAGGTTCTAATCCCTTTGGATTATTATATTCTCTGTTATTAAATAAATTTGACATTTTTTCCTTTCCATTTAAATTTTATCATAAAAGAAAGGAAAAAATGTTTTTATATAATATAAAAACGTAGCATAAAATATGCTGTATTTTAATTATTTTAATTTATTCTTCAATTCTAGATAAAATAAAAAGCGGTGCTGTTTCTGATCTTAAAATTCTTTTTCCTAAAGAAATTAATTGATAGTCATTATCTAATGCTAGTTGAACTTCTTTATCAGTAAAACCACCTTCTGGTCCTATTAAAAATATTGAATCTTGAGGAAAAAAAGTATTATTAATTTTATATTCAACTTTTTCATGAGCAATATACCTGAACTTATAAAAGTTTTCAAAAACTTTTTCAAATTTTACTGGAAAATCAACTTGCATTGGTTTATTTCTAAAAGATTGTTCAGCAGCATTTTTTGCTATTTCATTTCATCTTTCAACTTTTTTTATTAAATCTTCACCCAATTTTTGTTCAACTCTTTCAGTTAAAAGTGGAATTAATCTAGTAGCTCCTAATTCGGTAGCTTTTTGTATCATTCATTCAAATCTTTTTGTATTAATAATGGCGCAAGCAATTGCTACTTCGCCTTGAAATTCGTGGTTTTCTTCAATTTCTTTAATAATTAGTGCTAAATCATTATGTAAGACACATTCATAAAATTTTTCATTATAAATACAAATAAAATTTTCCTTTTCCACTCTTGCAACTTTTATATGTGCAAGAGTTTCTTTACTTAATATAAAATAGTTTCCTTCGCGTTTTTGAGCAAAAAATCTCATCATTTTTTTACACCTCTTTCCTTTTTAGGTTATAATATTAATGAAAATGCCATCATAGCTCAGTAGGTAGAGCACATCCATGGTAAGGATGGGGTCGCAGGTTCGATTCCTGTTGTTGGCACCATATCATAAAAAATGACCTAAATTATATAAATATTAAAATATATATTATTATATCACTTATTATTTTTGCAATTATTAAACATTTTAATTATTTAATGCAATTTTAAATGGATTAAATAATTAAAATGTTTACTTTTTATTTTTTTACTAAAAATTCAATAAAAAAGAAAAAGAGGCAAAATCGCCATATTTTTAACTGAAAAAAGCATTTTTATGTTTTTTTTTTTTTTTTGCAATGTATTAAAATTAATTTAATATAAATGAAAGGAATGATATGGAAAGAGGACAGTTAATAAATTCCGTAATAAAAAAAGTTGTTAAAAAAGATAGAACTTTAGTAGAAGTGGCTTTAAAAAAGATGACCACAGAAGAACTAATGTTATTTAAAAAAACAGTTGATGCTAAATTTAAAAAACCTTCTGTGGCACTTTTATTAGGAATAATAAATCTTGACAGATTCTATTTAAAAGAAAGCCAAGCATTTTTAAAATTTATTACATTTGGTGGTTTTCTAGTTTGAACTATTTTAGATCTGTTTACCGTAAGAAAAAGAACTAGAATACTAAATAGCGAAATGCTTGTAAGAGAATTATCACTATTTCAATTCGCTACAAAAATTTAAAATAAAATTAAATAAATTTGACACATTTTTACTATATAAAAAAAATAGACCATTAAATTTGTCTATTTTTTTCAATTTATAATTTCAATTTTATTTATCACTAGGAATGATGTGAACATGGGTGTGAAAAACTACTTGTTTTGCTTCTGGTTCGTTATTTACAATTAATTGGAATCCCTTGACATTAAGTTTTTTAATTTGTTCTAAAGCAAGCTCTCTTGATTTTGTCATTAAATAAATAAAATCATCTTCTTTAATTGAAATTAAATTTCTAGAATAGTTTTTAGGGATAACTAAAAAGTGCCCTTTTCGAACTGGTTTAATATCTAAAAAAGCAATTACTTTATCATCTTCATACAAAATATCTGCAGGAAGTTCTCTGTTAATTATTTTCAAAAATAATTTATCCACTATTTTTTACCATCCTTAGAGTTATTTGCATTATCTGTTTTTTGATTTAAAACTTCGTCTTTATATGAAATTTTAAATCCTAGATCTTCATAAAAACTTTTTACATCATTATATAAAGAAGTAGAATCTGCTAAATATAATGAATATGCTAATTTTTGTTTTTGTTCATCTGAATTTCAAGGGGTATTATTTAATGAAAAATAAACTTTTTTAGTAGTTTTATCATTTTCATTTTTTACAACTTCTTCATCATATAATGGAACTATTTTATTAAAATATGTGGCTGAAACTTTAGTTGAATCTTCATTTAATACAGGAATTTCTGATAAAAATTGTTCATTTAAATCTTGACCATTTTCTGCAATTGTTGGTGTGTATTTAACTGATTGAGCATTTGTTCAATCGACATTAACTCAATAATAGTAATTTGATTTATTATTTCCATTTGCTAGCGACATTTTAACTAAAACATCAACCATTTTCTCTTGATTTGTTTCTGAAGGTAAAATTCTTTCTATTGTGTAAGTTACATTAGAGTGCGAATTTGCTTCTTTAATTTCTAAATCATCTTTAGATAATTGAAACTTGTTTTTATTTTTATCAAAAGAATCTTTTAAAGTTAAAGCCAAAATTTTTTTATCTTTCCAGTTTTCTGAAGAAGATAAATCATCTGATGAATAAATTAACCTTGTTTTTTCATCAACAAAACCGCTTTCAATTTTTGCCTGTTTTTTTAATGCATCAACATTGTAGTTAAAATCACCTTTAACATTTGAACCTTGATTATACAAAATTCCTTTATATGCATATAAATCTTTTACATTTAAAGAATCATTAACACCTAATAACTCAAAATCTTTGATTTGAGCAGTTAAATCAGAATTTAATTCTTGTTTATTAATTAAAGAATTAAATGATGTAGCATCTTTAATTTTTAACAATTTTACTACTGTTAAATAATTTGCATCGCTAGTTTCATATTTCCATATTTGTCCCGGTTGCTTTTCTAATAATAAAACTTTTAGAAAAAAATCTTTGCTTTCTGGATTTATATTTTGATAGATTGTTTTTTTGTTGTAATTTGTATTAGAATCGGCAATAGAATCTTTAAATCTTTTAGAATCTTTAATCTCTTTAGTATCTAAATTAATTAAAAAGTTTGAGACTAAAAGCATTTTATCAACTGTTGCTTTAATTCCTGAATAAGGATTTTTATAAAGTATTTTAAAAGATTGTTCACCAAATTCTTGCTTAGGTCCAATATCTGATTTTAAAACATTAATTTCTTCGCCAGTTAGTTGATTTTTAGAAGTTAAATCTGAAAATAATTTAACAGTAAATGAAGGATTTTTTCTAATTTCTTGCTTTTGATAAAAATCAAATGCCTCTTTTGCTTTTTTATAAAATTCGCCTTGATTGTTATCAATTTCAAATGTTAATGACTGTGAAGTAATTTTAAATACTTTTTGTATTAAAATATTTTCAACATATTTAGATTCAATAAACGATTTAACTTCTTGAGATTTTAAAAAATCATCTTCTTTTATTTTTTCTGAACTATTAACAGAATAATTGTTTGAACAAGAAATTGCCACTGGCAAGGTAAAAGAACTAATTATTAAAGAAGATAGTATTAATTTTTTATTTTTGATTTTTTTCATTTTTCCTCCTTATTTTTTAATTCCATAATGTTTTTGTAAAGCTTCGAAAATTGTTTCTATATCAGATTTTGTTTCTTTATTGACAATTACTCATTGATTTAATGAATCACTAAATTTATAGTCGGCATTTAAATTATTTTTTCTAACTGTTTCTAAATATGGTTCAACTTTTTTATTTATTTCTAATATTTTATTTAATGAATATGAATTAACTGCATTATCAATATTTTTATTTAATGTGTTTAAATATTCATCTTTAGCTTCTTGTGTTGCATTTGCTTGATTTTCTTCTAGAAGTTTATTTTTAAACTTATCATTTGTTAATAATTCTTTCAATACAAACTGATCTTCTTTTAATTGATCAAATAATTGTGAAACTTGTAATCTCGATTTAAATGATGAATCATTTTGATTATTAGCATTTAACTGCAATTCTTTTTTCAATATATTTTGCAACTTATCAAAAGTGTTGATTTCATTTTTTGTGACTATATTTAAACCTTTTGATGAATAAACAACAAAATTATTTTCACTTAATTTGTAAATTGTACTAATTTTATATGAATTAGGTTGTCCGTTTGTTGATGTTTCGCCAAATGTTTCTTTAAATGCATCACCAACTAAATTTAAATCCCCATCACTTAATTTATCAATAAATTCAGAAAGTTTTCTGTTTAATTCTGTTATTTCAGAAAGTGATTTATTAGCTAATGAACTGCTTTCTGGTAATAAAATTTCATTACCATTTTTAAAAATTTTCTCTTTTATTTTTGTAAATAAAGTTTGTGAAAAAATGTTATTCGCTTCTTTTGCGCTATAAACGTCGTTTACAAATGCAAGTGCATAAGATGCATCTTCGCCGCTAAAAATTTGCGATAAGTTTCTTAACCCTTTTTGTCCTAAAAATTGTGCATTACTTTTATTCACTGAAGAATTAATAGAATCTAAAAGGATTTTATCATTAACATTTTGATTTTTATCATCTGAAGATGCTCCTTTGAAATTTTCAATTAACTCTAAATGTGTTTTAACAGTTTTAGTAGTATTATTTTCATTTAATTCAGTTACTGAATATTTTAAAAGTTCTTTTAAATCGTTTTTAGCAATTTTTCAAAATGACTGAGCATTTGTTTGATTTTGTGTTGCATTAATTGTTAATTGTGAAATGTCGTAAAAATAAAACTGGTCTTTTAAAATTGCATTTTCGGAAAAGTAAAATTTATTAACAACATTATTTGCATTCATATATTCTTTAACGTAGGATTTTGTTAAAAAAGCAGAAACACGATAATCTTCAGCGATTTTTGCTAATTCTTTAGGAGTTTTTTGTGCATTTTCTTTTTTGTCAATATTAGGTAAAAAAGCATTTGTAGCACTATTACCTTTATCTGATGAATCATCTAAAATGATTATATCTTTAAATAATCTTTCGCCTTTAGCAAACACTATATTTCCATTTTTATCTTTTACATCTTCCGATAATACACGATTTTTAACATCTTTTGCTAAAAATGCTGTTGAAAATTCAGGAGTAAATCTTGATAAAGCTTTTGCTTGAATTGTTGTATATGTTAAATGTTCTACCGCTTTTTCAAAAGTTGTTGCTCCACCAAATTGAGCATTTGTAGTTAAAAATTTATTAAATTCCGATTCTCAATTTTCATAACCGTAGTTTTTTTGATATTGTCTTCTTTGATCTTCTAATTTATTTTTTTGTTCATTTTGAACTTCTTCATAACTTTTAAAATTTGGATTAAAAATTGAATTTGAGCTAGTTTTACCTTCAACATACGATTTATCTCAAGCTTCTTTAAATAATTTTGAAGCTTCGTATTCCTCTTGATATAAATATTTTACAAGTGTTTTTTTAGCTTCTTCCATTTTTTCCTTATTTAAAACTGAAGGAACTTTAACACTATCTAAAAGTTCTTTCATTGTAAGATCAACATCCTTACCATCAGGTGACGAAAAAGAAACTAATAAGCTATTATCATCTCTTTTATCAATTACAACTTTTTTAACATTTGCAAAACCAATTGGAACTCCTATTGCAATTGCAGATAAAGAAACAAAACCTAAACCAAAAAGCGAATATCTAATAGTTTTAGCCTTTTTAATTTGTTCAGGTGTTTTATTTGTGTCTTTTTTCTTACTTTTATTTTTAGAATTCATTCTAGCAATTTTTTTAAATATGTTTTCTTTTGACATTATTACCTCATTTAATTTGAAATATTAATTTTTAATTAATAATATAAAAATTTTACCAAATTATCAATTTTAAATTAGTAAAAAAATAATATAGTTTTTTTTACAGCAAAAATGCTTTATCATATATAGATCATTTTTAGTTTTTATTTTGCTATTAAAACTATTAATTTATAATAGAATTTAATAAAATTATTATCAAAAAATTAAAAGGAGATTTTGGGGGTTAAATGTATAAAAAATTTTCCGAAGGAATGATAGAAGTGATTACAGGTCCTATGTTTTCGGGTAAAAGCGAAGAATTATTAAAAAGAATAAGAATTCTTGAGTATGCAAATATTAAAACTTTAGTTATTAAACCAAATTTTGATACTCGTTTTTCAGAAAATGAAATTATTTCCAGATCAGGTGCTAAAATTTCGACTCATAGTGTTTCTAGTGCTGATGAAATACGAGAATTATTTAAAAAGAAAAATTATAAGGCTGTTGCTATTGATGAGGTTCATTTTTTTAACAAGGATGTTTTAACTTTAATAAACGAACTGGCTGATGACGGTATTAGAGTAATTGTTAGTGGATTGGACTTAGATTATTTAAGAAGACCTTTTGGGATTATGCCTTATCTTCTATCTATGGCTGAAACTATTACAAAATTACAAGCAGTTTGCGTTAGATGTAAAAATGCAGCTTCAACTAGTTTTAGAAAAGTTAATAGTCGAAATTTAAAAATGTTAGGCGATATTGAAGAGTACGAAGCTAGATGCCGTTCTTGTCATATAAAAGGAGAATTTACTAAAATGCAAGAAGTGACTAAAATGGAAGAAGCGAAAAAGAATGTTGATTAAAAAAGTTGATCTTAAAAACAAAAGATCATCTTTTTTTTTTTTTTTTTAAATTTTTAACATTATTTTATATCCAAATATGTTTTTATAATATCTTCTAAATAACCGTTGCTAGCCATATAAAAATTCATTAAATCTATGTATTTAAAAACTTTATTAAGTTGACTTTTAAATTCGTTATTTCAACATAAACCATCTGAAATTAAAATAAATTCGATATTATTTTGTTTTAAATCATTTTTTCTATTTATATAACTATCAACAATTTCTTCTGGCTTAGAACCAGAAGAAAAGAAATAATTAACTTCAATATTAATAATTTTATTATTTTTTATTAAAATAAAATCTGCTTTTCTATTTAAAATATCTTCATTTATACTAAACTTTAAGTTATTTAATTCTTTAAATTTTTTTGTTTTTTTATAAAAATATCATATTTTTTGCAAATGGATTCAATAACATTTGAACAAAGTGATTCAAAATTTATACCGCTTCTATTTTTTCTTCCATTTGTGTCCAACCCCACAAGAACTCCTATAACATAATCTAAAACACTAGAATTTATAAAGTTCATAAATAAATTTTTTAGACCCATTTTTTTGAAAAAAATTAAGTATTTGCTAATTTGTTTTTCTGTTAAAGTGGAATTTTCTAAATTTTCTGAAAAGTAAAATTCATCATCTGAATTAATTAATTTAAATTTTTTTGATTTTTTTACCAATTCATCCCTTTCTTTTTTCCCAAGCGCAAAAAGTAAGGGAAAAGTTTTTACAATTGATGGTTTATTTTTTAATAAAATTGAAAATTGATTATCAAAATCGTCATTTTTTATTAATATATTTAACCATTCTAATTCTTGTTTGAATTCATTATAATAATCAATGTTATTTCAGTTGATATAAAAATCATAATCTCGATTCGTTTCTAAAAGAGTATGGATAAAAAGTTTTAATTTTTCATCTTGCTTTAAATTGTTCATATTTTTCCTTATTTTAAATAATTTGTAATAATAACTTCTTGTCCATACCTATTATTAGCATCAGAATTAACCATTCTTTTGACATTTATTATTTCAATTTTATAATCTTTATATAATTCATTTATAAATGGTGTATTATGATTAGTTAACATAACATAACAACCTTTTTCATCTAATTGTTTAAACAAATTAAATAATCTAATATGATCATCTACACCAAATCCATTTTCAGTATAAGAATTGAAGGATGTTTTTGTCAATGGAGCATAAGGGCTATCAAAAAAAATAAAATCATCTTTCGTTGCATCCACTAACGCTTTTTCAAAATCTAAATTTAAAATTTTAACTTTTTTTAAAAAATAACCAATATTTTTAATATTATCTTCTGAAAAAGAATTCACTTTTGCCTTATTATTGAAAGGCACATTGAATAAACCCTTTGAATTAACACGATAAATTCCGTTGAAACATCTTTTATTTAAATATATAAAAAGCGCAGCGGCTTCAACATCATTAGTATTATTAATTATTTTAAGATTAAATTCTTTTCGTCGTTGAAAATATAAATTTTTATCACAAACTTCATTATCTCATTTTTTTAGTAACATTAACAATTTTTTATGGTCGGTTTTTATTTTTTTATATGCATTAATTAAATGTGAATTAATATCATTAATAATAGCAACTTCGGGCATTATTTCAAAAAGTAGTGCTCCCCCTCCTACAAATGGCTCATAATATTTATTAAATTTTTTAGGCATTCGCTTTTTTATTTCATTTAGTATTTGAGTTTTTCCACCAACTCATTTTACAAAAGGACTAATTTTTTTACTCATCATTCTCCTTAATTTAATAAATAAATTATATAAAAAACAGTAAAAAAACATAAAAAGTATCAACTTTTTATGTTATAAAAACTTTGTTTTAATTTTATTAATTTATTGAATTTTTAAAGCATTTTCAATATCTGAATATTTTAAATTGTCGATATTTGTTTTTGTTTCAACTATATATGTTTTCATTACGACTCTTACAAAAGGATATTTAGATTTAATTATAAAATTGGAATAAGGCATTCTTATAGTTTCATCATCATTGTAAGGATCAGGAGCTGATGAAATATCTATTATTGAAACATTTGAATGACTTAAATTTTTATAATATTTATCAAGATCAAATTTTGTTTCTTTAATGTCATTAATTATTTCAATGCTGTTATTTTCAAAATTAAAATTATTTTTAATATTTAATTTAGCTTCATTAATAAAATACGGTGTGTTTGAATTTAATGTATAAAATGTTTCAATTTCATTATTTTTGCTATTTTGTATTACTTCTTTTTTTGCAACTAAAAAATTAAATAAATTTATCGCTATATATTTTCTTTCATTATTAATTGGGTGATCTTCAAGTTGCTTAATATTTATAAAATTGACACTTTCTTGAAAAAAATTATGCTTTTCTCGTAAATTTTGATATTCCATTTCCTTATTTAATTTTTCTAAATTATCTTTATAACGATTTTCTAGTTCTTCGCGTAATTTTTTTCTTAGTTCTGGATTGTGATAAGTCATTTGCTCACTTCTGTTTAATTCTTTTCAATCTTCTTTAAACGTTTCAGGAAACATTGAATGTTTGACTTTTACATTGTTAAAAAATGAAAATATTTTACCGTTATCTAAAATAGTTCATTTCTTTGAATCTGATTTAAAATCATAAACAATGACAATGTCGTCGAAATTAGTTTTTTTAAACTTTCAGGATTCAACTTCACCGCCCATTGAAAATAAATTTTCTAAATTTAAATTTTCTTTTAATTTAATAGTATTTTGTGCTGACTGACTTTCAATTTTAGAACAAGAATCTAGCGGAATTATAGATAATGTTGTGGCACAATTAAGGCAATTTTTAATAATTTATTCATAAGGGATGTATTCCTCCTGAGTAATTTTGTCTGTGTCTAAAATAAAATATAGTAAATATAATGAATATTTTTTACTTTAATATTTATTTATTAAAATTAAATAAGTTATTCGATAACTGGTCCGTAAGGATACCTTCCTAATAAATGAAATAAATCAGATATTTTTCTAGCATCATCTAGTGGTAATGCATAACTTTTCATTATAACTTTAACAAATGGGTGTTTTGATTTTTCTATATGATTAGGATTAATTTCAATTATTTTTTATCAATATCCTTATCATAAACAACATTCATTATGGAAATATTAGAATCTTTTGAGTTATTAAAATGAATATTAGGATCTAATGTATCATATTTTACATTTCCATTTTCAATTTTTACTCCTCCTCATTCAGTTTGGAAAAATCTTGAAATTTTCAGTTCTGGATTATTAATTCAATATTTAGTGTCAGGAGATTTAAAAGAGTAAAATACTTCCGTTTCTTTCGTGTTTTTATCTGTTTCTTCTCATTTTTTAGCTACAAAAACACTATAAAGATTAATTAACATATAACGTTTATTATCATTTTTTATAATATTTGGTTTTATAATATGATAATTTATAAAAATTATATCTTCTTGTCTAAAAATACCTCTTTTTCATAAACTATCATAATCCATTTTCTCATTTATATTTCCCATTTCTTTTAATGCCATTTCGTCTTTATCTTCTATGTATCAAGGAATACTTCTAAAAGTTTTGTGATATATATATTCTCGTATTAAATCATAAGGTGAATGAAAGTAAAAATTCTTTAATTGTCCTCAGTTTAATTCATAAGGGAGAAGAAATTCTTTAGAAAACAAGATTTTTCAGCATCTTTTTTAAACAAATCAAATAAATTATTTGTATTCATTTTTTCTTTTAATTTAATTGCATTTAATTCAGCATTTTTTTCTCTTGTATTACAAGAAACTAACGAAATTACTGGCAAAGAGGCAGAACATATAGTGAACATTTTTATTTTTTTATTCATATGGTATATATTCCTCTTGTGTTATTTCGTTTGTATCTAAAATGTAGTATAACCCCTTTTCAATTACTTTTTCAGTAAAATAAGAATATTTTTTTTCCTTTTGGAAATGAATTTTATATTTCATCGGAATTGACGGCTCGTATGAACCAATTTTTTTAGTGGCATTTTCATAAATTTTTAAGTGAGTTGATCATTCAATTCCGCCATACCCTGTTAACCGAGTTAATTCATACATTTTTTTAGATGAAAGAGCAGTATAATTTTCTAAAATTACATTAAAAGGACTAATATATTTTTTTGCTTCTTCATCATTTATAAAATATTTAGAAATACTATTTGGATTCTCAAGAGGCAATGATTCATGAACAACTGCTAAATTAGAAAATACAAATAAATATTTTCTTTTTGTTCTATTCATATATCCTGAATCAAACTTATATCCGTCTACTAAATCTTTTTTTTCTATTTTTCGAACTTTATTTATATAAAATTTTAGTCTGTCTCAAGAAATTTTTCCATAGCCATATTGATCAGCGTTTTTTTCCTCTTCAGAAGATAATTTAAAACTAGCTAAAAGTGCCGCTTTTAGTTCTGCTACTTTATATTCTTTATTATTTAACTTTGAAATAAGAGCTGATAATGTTAAAACAACAGGGGCGGAAAAACTAGTGCCCGACCATTTATAAATGCTAGGATCATCAAATGATGTTTTTGTAGAAAAATATTGATCATTTAATAAAAGAGTTTCTTTGCTAAATTTATCTGGAGCTACTCCTAGTGGAGAATTTCTTCAATTTAGCATATTTCCTTCAGAAAAATTTTCAATTTTACCATCATTCATATTGTAAGCACCGATAATAAAAGTATTTTTAGATTTTTTTATTTTTGCTTGTTTTAAAAATAGTTTGTCATCGTTTGTTATGAGTTTTGATTTTTCTAGTATCGAATTTAAAATTGCTTTAATATTAAAATTAATACTTTTATTATCTAAAAAATAATTTTCAATAATTGAGATCATTTTTTTGTTCATTTCTTTTATTTTAGGAAACTCTATTTTTGAATTTCCTACAGAAATAAAAAATTTCATATCTTCTTTATAAGCATATTCGTCCAAAAGAGCAGCTTGTTCTTCGTAATCTAATTTCCAGTTTAATTCAATTGCATTTTTTAAATTATCATTATATTTTTTTAAATCTTCAAAATTTATATTTTTGTTAGAAATTTGGTGAGATACTTTATAAAAAAACTTTGTTCATTCTTCAAAATTAGCAAAACCATAACTCATATTTATAAATTTAACATTGTTGTTTTTAAAAAACTCCAAGTTTCTTCTAAGAATTTCCAAATCACTTTCGTCTCCATTTTCATTATAAGTTGTAGAATAAAAAACGGCATTTTTAAATATTCCAGAATCAGAACCTATAATAGAGGCAATTTCTGTTGCGTGTTTATTATCTTTTCATGCATCTTCGAAAGTTTTTTTTATTTCAGTGTTTTCTTGCTGATTATAAATAACATTATTTTTATTTAATCTATTAGGATTATTTTTTAAATAGTATTTCTGTTTTAGATCAATTTCCGATATTGTATTATTATTAAATTTAAGGAAATTAGAATCAACTAACCCTCCGTCTATTATTCCTATTTTAATGGGTTCATAGATAAATTCATTATTTTTTATATTTAAATGATCTCAAAGTTTTTTGTGTATAAAATTATATTTATCTACATTTCTTACAATTTTAGTTGAATTGTTGTTATAAGAATAAGAAATTCCCACAGTAGGCAAAGCAACTAAGGGCAAAGTTATTGCTATTTTTTTAAATATTTTTTTCAATTTCATTTATACCTCCTTTATATTTTAATTATAACTCAATAAATAAAAGAAAAATGTAATAAAAAACAAAAAAATAAACATCATTTTAAAATGCTTATTTTTTTGTTTTTAATGTTATTTTTTAAATAAGTTATTCGTTTGCCACATAATTAGGTTCCCTTCCCAATAAATGAAATAAATCTGATATTTTTCTAGCATCATCTAGTGGTAATGCATAACTTTTCATTATAACTTTAACAAATGGGTGTTTTGATTTTTCTATATGATTAGGATTAATTTCAATTATTTTTTATCAATATCCTTATCATAAACAACATTCATTATGGAAATATTAGAATCTTTTGAGTTATTAAAATGAATATTAGGATCTAATGTATCATATTTTACATTTCCATTTTCAATTTTTACTCCTCCTCATTCAGTTTGGAAAAATCTTGAAATTTTCAGTTCTGGATTATTAATTCAATATTTAGTGTCAGGAGATTTAAAAGAGTAAAATACTTCCGTTTCTTTCGTGTTTTTATCTGTTTCTTCTCATTTTTTAGCTACAAAAACACTATAAAGATTAATTAACATATAACGTTTATTATCATTTTTTATAATATTTGGTTTTATAATATGATAATTTATAAAAATTATATCTTCTTGTCTAAAAACACCTCTTTTTCTTAAACTATCATAATCCATTTTTTCATTTATATTTCCCATTTCTTTTAATGTCATTTCGTCTTTATCTTCTATGTTTCAAGGAATACTTCTAAAAGTTTTGTGATATATATATTCTCGTATTAAATCATAAGGTGGATGAAAGTAAAAATCATTTAATTGACCTCGGTTTAATTCATAAGGCAGAAGAGAAACTTCAGAAAACAAGATTTTTTTAGCATCTTTTTTAAACAAATCAAATAAATTATTTGTATTCATTTTTTCTTTTAATTTAATTGCATTTAATTCAGCATTTTTTTCTCTCGTATTACAAGAAACTAACGAAATTGCAGATAAAGAAATTAAAGGCAAAGTTATCATCATTTTTTTCAATTTCATTTACATCTCCTTTATATTTTAATTATAACTCAATAAATAAAAGAAAATTGTAATAAAAAAACAAAAAAATAAACATCATTATAAAATTGTTTATTTTTTTGTTTTTAATAATATAAACTAATTAACAAGTAAAATAACTTAAAATTAACTTTTATTGTTTTTTATCGCATCTTTTAAATTAGAAAAGAGTGCAATAATTGTCATTGGTCCAACACCGCCGGGAACAGGTGAAATGGCAAAAACTTTTTTTGAAACTTGTTCAAAATCAACATCACCAGTTATTTTATTATTTGATAAAGTGTTAATCCCCACATCTACTATAATTGAATTTAATTTTACATTTTCAGCTTTTACTAGATGTTTTTCGCCAGCAGCAACAATTAAAATATCAGCATCTTCACAACCTAATATACCAGTTTTTTTATTAAAACTTTTTGTTATAGAACCTAGTTTATTTAAAAGATATTTAGTTGGTTTTCCCACTAAATTCGATTCACCAATAACATATGCTTTTTTATTTTTTAAATCAATATTATAAAAATTTAAAAGCATAATAATACCTCTAGCAGTTGCTGGTGCAAATGCTAATTGATTTTGATAAAAATTTTTTTGATTTATTTCTGAAAGTCCGTCTATATCTTTTTGCAACGGAACAAAATTTAAAACCGATTGAGTATTAATGTGTTTAGGAAGTGGTAATTGAACTATTAATCCATCGCTTGTATCTGCTTCGTTTTTAATAATCATTTTCAGTTTTTCTTCTGAAATAAATTCATCTAATTTAATTAATATGCCATGAACATTTAATTCTTGAGCTTTTTTTAATTTATTTTTTACATACTTATTTGAAGCTTGATTATCGCCAACTTGGATAATTTTAAAAATTGCTTGTTTTTTTAATGAAGTGAAAAATTTTTTAAGATCTTCAAAAATAACTCTCGAAGCTTCTTTTCCACTTAAAATTAAAGGTTTATTCATTTACTTACTTTCTATTTTTTCTTGATATAATTTTAGTTTTTCTTGATAATTTTTTAATTTTTCTTGCTCAATAATAATTTTTTCTTTTGGTGCTTTTTCCATAAATTTAGGATTATTTAAAATATTTTCAGCTCTTTTAATTTCAAATTTAATAAAATCAATTTCTTTTAAAATTCTTTCTTTTTCTTTTGCTAAATAATCTTTTGATAAATTAATATAAATTTCAAATTTATTAGTTTTTAGTAGTGAAACTGAATTTTTTACTATTTTGGAATTACACATTTTATTAATACTATTTATAAAATCTGAATCAAAATCAAAATCCTTGATTCAATATTCGATAATTTCTTTTTTCGAAATATTGTGCTTTTCTCGATATTGTCTTAAATTTGTAACAATTTCAATTAAATCATCAACATGAGAAATGTTTTTAAATTTTTTAATTTTTATTTCATCATTATCCAATAATTCTTTATTAAACATTTTTTCATATAAATAATCTGTTAAAAATGGCATAAAAGGATGTAAAATTACAAAAAGTTTTTCAAGCAATTCCAGAGCATTTTTCTTATTTGGCTGAGTTTTTGTAAACTCAATGTATCAAGAGGATAAATGTTCATATATAAATTTATGAATTTCTTTATAAATTAAAGTAAAATCATATTTTTTCATATATTTATCGATATTTTTATTTAATTCATATAATTTATTTCAAATTCACTTATCTTTATCTGATAAAAGGTTATTATCATCATTTAAATCATTAATATATTTAACAATATTTCATAATTTATTATTAATTGATCAAGCAGCATCTAATTTTTCTTCGCTAAATCTAATATCCTGTCCCGGTGTTGAATTAAAAATAAGCGCCTCTCTTAAAACATCAGAACCGTATTTTTCTATAACTTCCATCGGATCAATTCCGTTACCTAATGATTTAGACATTTTTTTACCATCTTTGTCTCTTATTAGACCGTGAAGTAAAACTTGATCAAATGGTTTTTTATTTAAATTTTCTAAACTGAAAAAATACATTCTAGCAACTCAAAAGAAAATAATATCTCAACCAGTTACTAAAAGTGAAGTTGGAAAATATTTTCTCAGTTTTTCTTCACTTTGCGGTCAACCTAAAAATGCAAAAGGAGCTAATCCGGAAGAAAATCATGTGTCTAATACATCTTCATCTTGTACTCAATTTTCTCCTGGACTATCAATTTGAACTTTCATTTGCCCATCTTTATATCAAGCGGGAATTCTATGGCCTCATCACAACTGTCTAGAAATGGTTCAATCATAAACATTTTCCATTCATTTTTTAATAATGTTAACAAATCTAGAAGGTAAAAATTTTATACCGTCTTTTGTTTTAAGATGATCTAAAACTTTTTTTGCCAGTGTTTCCATTTTAACAAACCATTGATTTGACATCATTATTTCAACAACTTCACCACTTCTTTCTGAATAACCAACATTTGAAGTTATTTGTTCAACTTTAACGATAAAATTTTCTTTTAAAAGTTTTTTATACATTAATTCTCTTGCTTCAAAGCGATCTAAATTTTCAAATTCTAAAGCGAGTGAATTCATTTTTCCATCTAAATTTATACATTCATTGATTTTTAAATTATGCTTTTTGATAATATCAATATCTGCAGTAGCATGTGCTGAAACTTTCATTACTCCGCTTCCAAATTTTTTATCAATATAATCATCACTAATAATTGGAATTCTTTTTTTAGTAAATGGATGAATTACATATTTACCCACAATATTTTTATATCTTTTATCCTCAGGATTAACAGCTAAAGCAACATCAGAAGCAATCGTTTCGATTCTGGTAGTTGCAACTGTTAAAAATTTATCACTATTTTCAATAAAATATTTAATGTAATACATTTTTTGAATAGTGGGTTTATTAATAACTTCAATATTTGATAGAGCAGTTCTTTGTTTTGGATCTCAATTTATCGCCTTAAAGTCTTTGTAAATCAAACCCTTATTGTAAAAATCTATAAAAACTTTTAAAACTGCTTCATTTGCCTCTTTATCTAAAGTAAATCTTTCGTTGGAATAATCTAAAGCTAGACCTAAAGTATTTCATTGCTTTTTGATAACTTGATAATATTCGTCTTTTCAATTTCAAACTTGATTTAAAAATTTTTCTCTTCCCAAATCATAACGTGAAATATTTTGTTTATTTAATCTCTCTTCTACTTTAATTTGGGTGGCAATTCCAGCATGATCAACAGCTGGTAAAAATAATACATCATAACCTTTTAGTTTTTTATAACGAATAACAACATCTTGGATAAATCCATCTCATGCATGACCTAAATGAAGTTTTCCAGTAACATTTGGCGGTGGTAAAACAATTGTAAAAGGTTTTTTACGATTATCGTGAGTAGAAAAAAAACCTTTTTTTATTCATTTATCATTTCTATTTTTCTCAATTTCTATGTGACTATAAATGGATTTCATTATTTCTCCTTACTTTTTGAGCTTAAATCTATTATAACAGTATCTTCAATATCTAAAACATCATTTTTTTCTAAAACAAATTCATCTTGATTTTCTTTACTTTCATCAATTAATTTTAACATTGCAACATCGTTTTCAGATGTATAAACTAGTGAATTATTAATTTTATAACTTTTGCGGGAGTTATAAATTTCTTCATAGTCCATTAAACTTATTTTTTCCAAAATTTCCAAATGAAATTTTTTATCTTCCATAAATTTTTTAGCATACTCTGTTTCGAAAATTAAATTTCTATTATTTAATGCTTGTTCAATTATTTTTCCCTTTTCGATGAAAATATAATTATTTACAGAACTTTTAAAATATTTATCACTAAAAATTAATAAAGTTGTTTTTTCATCTTTATATTTAATCATTTCATCTATATAAGAATGATCGAAAATTGTTCTTCTTAGATCGACTATAACAACATCAGGACTATATAATTTTAATTTAGCAATATCAATTTTTATTCTATCTTTTAAAGAAAGTTGGGAATACGGAATTCATAATTTATCACTATTCATATTAATTGATTCTAAAAATGCAAAAAGTTCGTTTTTAATAATAACTTTTTGAATTAAAGAATTTTCATCAAAATCTTTAGTATAAACAAAAGAAAGAGGGTGATAAATTTCAAATGCGTGAAAATCTAAATTTTTTACTTCCTCTATTTTTTTCTTTATTTCTGCGGGAATTTTATTAAGTTTTTGCTTATTTTTTTGCAATAGTGAAAATAAATGGCGATCAATTTTCATTGATTGAAGAACTCTTTTTATTATTTGTTGTTCTAATTTTTTATTATTTTGAACATTAATTGTAATACTGTCAGTTAAACTGCTGTTGCTTTGATTAATTTCCCAAAAATAATCCGCTTTTTTTTCTAATAAATCGTTTTCTTTAATATTTTTTGCAGATTTATCAATTTCTTTTGAACCTAAAACTTTTATTTTTTTATTTTTTTCTAATTCTCGATATAAATTATTAATTTTTTCTTTTGTTTCTTCAATTTTCATCTGATTCATCTCTTTAATTCTTCTTAAAGAATATCTTTTTTCTTTTGATGAATCAATCTTTTTTAAAGATTCATTTCAATGAATCTTTTTACCTCTTTTAAAATCGAAAAAAACTTCATTATAATAACTAATTTCAAAATCTTGAATTGTTTTATATAAACCTTTTAAATTTTTGTCATCTATATATTTAAAATGTTTACGATTTTTTTTAAACAATTTATAAGTTTCTGTTTTAACTCAATAATTGATTTTAGCTTTATTGATATCATCAATTTTTTTAGTTTTTCTTGCTAATTTCAATTCTTTTCTAGAACGAATGATTTTTAATTTCAATGCCTTTATTAATAACTTATAAAATCCATTAGAAAAATTGCCATATTTTAAAAAATCTAATTCCTTTTTTATTTCCGCATTAATATCAAAAAGTATTTTACCTTTTTTATCATTTTCAATGTTAAATTCTGATGTGTTGGCAAAATTAAACACTTCTTTTTCCACTTTTTTATAATCGGTTTTTAAATTTTGTAATTTTCCTTCATGATTTCTATATTTTCTTTGAAAATCCAAATAAGAATTATATTTTTTAACCTCATAATATGAAATGGTACTTAAACTTTTATTAAGCATTGCTATTCTTTTATCCAAATAGTTATTTAAAATTTGAAAATCAATTTTTTTGCCCTTTTGTGTAAAAATTTCTTTCTCATCAATAGAATTTAAAAATTCATCATAAATTTTAATTTGTTTTAAAAATAATGAAGAAGTGAATTTTTCTTCATTTTCTTTAATATAAAATTCATATTCTTCACTTATCTCTTTTCAATCTTTACGAAAATCTTGAATGAGTTTGAAATTATGTTCATTTGTTTCTAAAGAATATTTCATTACTTCAAAAAGCGGTTTATCAAAATAATGATTTTTTCTATTGTCAGAAAATATGGATAAAACTTTTTCATTTACAAAAAAATCAGAACTCTTTCTTTTTAAAAAAGAGTTTCCGATTTTAATTACTCCTGAATATTTTTTATTTTTAAAAACTAATAAATCCCTAAATGAATAAGGCAGAGATGAATCGGAAGAAAAAATAATTATACTTTCACCTCTTTTTATTTCTAAATTTACATTTCTTAATTTATCTTTAAACGAAACATCAATTAAAGATAAAATATTCATTTCTTTTTCCATAAATCACCTTAATAACTGTTTTTAGTTTTATTTTTAACTATTGGAATAATTATTAAACTTGTTAAATAAATAACAAATAAATTTACTCAAATTTTAACAGGAGAAACAATAAAATGTGAAATTAAAGCGATTTCAAAAGTTGGAAAAGTTCCTGATTGAACATCGCCTAAAGATAAAATAGAACTACTAATAGGTTCTAAAATTGCCGAAAAAACAATAATAGGAACCATAGTAGAAAAACGATCTTTAGATTTGAAAAATTTTAAAAATCTAGCGATTGTAATAAATATTAACATTGAACTAGTTCCTGAAAGCATTAATATCAAAAATGATGTTTTATTTTTAATAAACTTAGAATTTTCAAATGCAGAATCAGGAGCTGCATAAATAATGCTTATTATAATAGTCATTATTAAAATTAATAAAATTCAACAAGATAATAACATCAAATTATAAAGTCTTGTTTCAAGACTTTTTTTATTTAATCTATTAATTTTTTTACTTATTTTTTGAATTTTTTGACTAATTTTAACTTTTTCATTAGAATCAGAAATTGACAATGTAGTTAATTTTAAATTTAAAGCTGTTAGTTTAGTTAAGTTAAAATTAACTTTTTCTTCATATTTTTTTTGTAAATACTCCTCATTAAATCTTTTTTTAATAATGTCAAAAAATAGCCATGAAACCATTCCGGGAATTATTCCGGTTATTGCTAATGAAATTGTATAATAAACTGAATAAGTAGAAGGTGCAAATTGTAAACTGATTAAATCCGATAAAAATCCTGTTAAAAATCCAACAATTGGTCCAAATATAAATCCAGTTATTTTTATCGGTAAACCAATAATGGAAAACCTAATATTTGGCAAAATTGCTAAAGGAAAAAGCCTAATGCCTAATAAAAGCATTATTGTAGATATTGACATAAAAACAGCAACAAATGCTATAGTTCTACTATTTCACCTTTTCATAATTAATTAAATTTTACATTATTCTTTTAAATTCAATAAAAAAAGTTAAAAATTTATTATAAATAATAAAAGTTTAAAATTAAAACCTAGTTAATTAACTTATATATTAAATTAAAAATAGACTCACAATTAGCAAGTCTATTTTTAATTTAATATATTTATTTTTTATTTTTTGAAAAGAATTTTTTTATTTTATCTAATAAAGTAGGCTTTTCAAAATTCTTTTTAATTTCTTTTTTCCTAATTTGACTTAAATTAGAAAATGCTATTTCCTTGGCTTCGTCTATATCTTTAACTTCTTGGTTTTCCAGAACTTGTTTAATTTCATT
Organism: Mesomycoplasma lagogenitalium; assembly: GCF_029854295.1. Classification (NCBI taxonomy): domain Bacteria; kingdom Bacillati; phylum Mycoplasmatota; order Mycoplasmoidales; family Metamycoplasmataceae; genus Mesomycoplasma; species Mesomycoplasma lagogenitalium. The sequence goes on along the minus strand of NZ_CP122979.1, from coordinate 138,815 downwards.
TTCAACAATAACTTGCGGATCAATAGTTCCGTATTTTTTAGGTTTAAATTTAATAAGAGCTCAATAAACAACAGGTAGAAAGATAGCACCTGAAAATCAATTTCCAACCATTGCTGATAATAAATTGGGTAAAAGTGCTTTTCCTGTTCAATTTAGCGATGAATATTCAGGAAGTTTGTGTCTTGAATTAATTTCAATCATTTCATTTAATGTAGTTGTAAATTCATAATAACTATTATTATTTACTGGATTTTCTGCCTTCATTTCAGCCACTCTTTCTGCTGAAATTAACCCTTCATGTATCCATTCTTGAAAATCCGCATCATTAGCAAATGTTGTATATTCAGTATTTTGAAATAATCAACCGAAAGCAAATAAAATTCCATTTGCTACAACATGCTGAAATCCTGCAATTGCAAAAACTCAAATAAAGAAAAACATAATTAATATTTTTCCTGATGTTGAATTTGTTGCCAAACAAGCTCAAACTGTTCCGGCAACTAAAATATTACATAAAAGCGCCGATGCAAAAACTTCAGTTCATGTATAAGATATTTTTTTTGAAATTATAAATTCCAAAACTCTTAATTGATCGTCTTTAAAAGCGTGTGACAATTTTAATAAAATTGCAACAAATAATCCCCCTAAAAAATTACCTACTAAAACTCAAAATAAATTTCTTAAAACTTTAGTAGCTCGAGCCTTTTTGGTCATAACAGCTAAACTTTGTAGCGAATCGGATGTAAATAATGAACCACCTAAGATGGTTATCATAATTATCCCTACAGGGAACACCATAGCAGCTAAAAATAAAGCATTTCCAGCGAGATAAAAATGCCCATTTGTTTCTACTTGATCCGCACCAAATCAACCTAAAACATAAATATATCCAATATATCCAATCCCAACATAAATAGATGCCATCATTCCCATTAATAGATGTTTTCACCAGACTAATTTTGTTTTCTGGTATCCATAATCAATAGCATTAGAAAAATTACTCTTATAATCCTGCATTTTTTCTCCGTTTATATTTTATTTATTATAATACAAAATGTGGTATTATATATATAAAAGTTAAAAATATAGAATTTTTATTCTATGTGAAAGGAAAATAATGAAAAAAGATATTCATCCAAGTTACCAAACTGTAAAAGCTGTTTGTTCTACTTGCTCAACTGAATTTACTTTCGGTTCAACAGTATCAAAAGTTTCAGTTGACGTTTGTTCAGGTTGTCATTCATTTTTCACTGGTGATAGATCTAAAGCAAGAGCAACAGGAAGAATTGAAAGATTTAACAGAATGGCTTCTTTTGCTAAAAATGCTAAAAAATAAATATAGTAAAATTAGTAAAACATTGATCAATAAATAAAAAATAATTCCTTTAATATTTGGGAATTATTTTTTATTTCAATTTTTAAAATCTAAATTTTGCCTTTTATTTACATTTTCGTTCCTAAATTTTAACTAAAATATAGTAAAATAAATAAATATGAAAGAAAATAAAATTCCAATTAATCAAATTATTTTAGATGATAACATAAATTTTATGAAATCACTTCCTGATGAATGTATTGATTTAATTTTTGCCGATCCTCCATATAATATGAACTTGCAAAAAGAATTATTAAGACCTAACGGCTTAAAATTTGAAGGAGTAAATGATGAGTGAGATAAATTTAATTCTTTAGAGCATTATAAAGAAGAAAGTTTAAAATGAATTAAAGAATGCTTAAGGATTTTGAAAAAAAATGGATCATTTTGAATTATCGGTTCTTATCAAAACATTCATATAATTGGTAATATTTTACAAAATTTAAATGCTTGAATAATTGGTGAAATTATTTGAGAAAAAACTAACCCCGTTCCTAATTTTGGGGGAACAAGGTTTGTTAATGATCATGAAACACTTTTATGAGTGGTAAAAAATAAAAATTCTTCATTTACATTTAATTATAAAACAATGAAATTTTTAAATAAAGGCAAACAAATGAAGTCAATTTGAAATTTTGCTATTTGCTCAGGAAAAGAAAGATTAAAAGATGAAAATGGCAAAAAAATTCATAGCACCCAAAAACCACTACAATTATTAGAAAGAATTATTTTAGCATCTAGTAAATATAATGATTTAGTTTTTGATCCATTTATAGGAACAGCCACAACAGCTCATGCTGCTAAAAAATGAGGAAGAAATTATTTGGGTGTTGAGTTGTTTGAAAGATATTATAATGCCTCAATTGAAAGACTAAAAAATGTTGAAGAAAATATGGAAGATGATAATGTAAAATTTGCATCTTTTGACAAAAAACAAGAAAAAGTCACTTTTAAAGATTTAATAGATGCCAATTTAATAAATGTTGAAGAAAATATTTATATTCAAAATTTAAAATTAAAATTTAATATTGATGGAACAATTACTTATTTAAATGAAAAATATAGCCCCAATGCTTTATGCAAAAAAATTTTTAATAAACCTACTAATGCATGAGAAGTTATAAAAATAAATAATCAAAAAATATCAGAAATAAGGAAAAAATACAGAGATAAAAATTAATCTTTGTATTTTTTTATTATTTCCATTATTCACTTATTATTTTTTAACTCGTCATTTAAAATTTTAATATTTTTCTTTGTATTTAATCAATTATCAATTATATTTAAATGTTTAAATAATTCATCTCCGTAAAATACATTAAACGAATTAAAATTTTCTTTATATTTATCATATTCATTTATATAAAAAGAATAATTTTTTCTTTCCGTTTCATCAATAAAATAAATTAAACTATGGATTTTATAAGATGAAAATTTGGACTTTATTTTTTTACTTTTGGATAGCAAATTAGAAATTTGTCCAATTCTTTTGGTACTATCATGATTATCTCTAACCTTTACTTCAGCAATATATAAATCGTTATTTAAAGAAAAAAGAAGATCAATATTTTTATATTCGTTATTTTCATTAAGCAAATTAAAATTATTTTCTTTTAAAAATTCCTTTATTACTTGCTCAAAAAAATTACCATATTTAATATTTGCTATTTGAACTATTGAACCATAAAATTTTATTTCATTTTCAATCGGGATTGTATAAATAGAATTTTTTACTTCGCTTTTTTTAATTGTATAAAAAATTCTTTCGCCTATATTTGAAAAATTTTTTTCAAATATTTTTTTGATTTTTTCAAGTGTCATAAAACAATTATATTTTAAAATTTTAAAAATTATTTCTTTTTATGATATCATTTACCTAGTAAAATGCATAGAGAAACACTGAGTTGAGAAACTATGAAGTGTGCCAACCTGTATTTTAATATATAAGGTGGTTATCAAGGAATATTAATAAATATTCAACATGTATTATTTTTATTTATGCATTTTAAAATAAATAAAAAAGGAGAAAGATGCATAAAATTTTATTTACTAGCGAAAGCGTCGGAAAAGGTCATCCAGATAAAATATGTGATCAAATTAGTGATGCTGTACTTGATGCTATTTTAAAAAAAGATCCAGATGCCAGAGTTGCTTGCGAGGTTATGGCTTCTAATAGACTAATTATTATTGGTGGTGAAATTACTACAAAATCGTATGTTGATGTAGTTAAAGTTGCATGAAAAATAGTTAAAATTTTAGGTTATACAGAAAATGATTTTACAATTGTTTCTAATGTCAATAAACAAAGCCCTGATATTAATCAAGGTGTTGATCAACAAAACGGACAAATTGGTGCGGGCGATCAAGGAATTATGTTCGGCTATGCTACAAATGAGACACCAGAGTTTATGCCACTACCAATAACTTTAGCTCATCAATTAGTAAAAAGAGCAGAGCAATTAAGAATAAGCGGGAAATTTAAATGAGCAAAAAGTGATATGAAAAGCCAAGTAACGATAGATTATAGTAATAAAAATAATCCAAAAATCGATACAATTTTAATGTCTGTTCAACATAGTTTTAATTATGATGAAAAAAAATTTAAATCTTTTATTAAAAAAGAAATAATGAATTTTGTTTCTGACAAATATAATTTAAATAATGACTATAAAATTTTAATCAACCCAACAGGTCAATTTACAATCGGAGGACCTGTTGGTGATACCGGTTTAACAGGAAGAAAAATTATTGTAGATACATACGGCGGTAGTGCTCATCATGGTGGTGGTGCTTTTAGCGGGAAAGATTATACTAAAGTTGATAGAAGTGCTGCTTATGCAGCGAGATGAGTTGCTAAAAATATTGTTGCCGCTAATTTAGCTGATAAAATAGAAATTCAACTTTCTTATGCTATCGGAATTGCAAAACCCATTTCAGTTTTTGTAAATAGTTTTAATACTGCAAAAGTTCCGGAAGATAAAATACTGGAAATAATTAACAAAATTTTTGATTTAAGTCCTAAAGGAATTATTGATAATCTGAATTTGAAAAAACCAATTTATCAACAAACTTCAGTATATGGTCATTTTGGAAGAAGTGATTTGGACTTACCATGAGAAAAATTAAATAAAGTTGAAGAAATAAAAAGATTGATAAATAAATAAGTTTAAACTTTTTATGAAATTTAATAAAAAAATGACTGACATAAAATTATCAGTCATTTTTTTACTTTATTATAAAAGAAGTTTTTTTATAAAAATTAATACATCAATTTTAAATTACTTTTTTTCTTTATATTTTTTAATATCATCTTCGTGGAAAGATTTTAACATTTTAATATCTTCTTTAATTTCCTTAATATCCTGGTTGTGTTCTGTTAAAACAACCTTAATTTCTTTAATATCTTGACTGTGTTGTGCTTGAACTGCTTTAATTTCCTCGATGTCATTACTATGCTTTTGCAAAATTCTACTGTGCTCTGCTAGAACGACTTTTATCTCTTTGATATCCGCAGAATTTTCATTAGTTTGTTTTTGCACATCCAAAAGCACATTTTGCATATTAAGAACTAAATTATATAAAGATTTAAGTGTGATTTTTTTCTCGTTAGTTTCTTGCATTTTCAATTTTTCTCCTTCCATTATAATTCTACACTTTTTTTCATCTTTAAAATCGATTTTACATTGATGTTTTTCATATTGCTTAATTATTTTTGTTGCTTTTTTTAATGAAACTAAATTTTTATTATTATTCATATAAACCTCCACATATATATGTCGGTTTTTTGCTGTTTTCATTAAAAAATGGAAAAATTTAGGAAAAACAGGCGATTTTTCCTAAAAAAATGACCATTAAATACTAAAAAAGGAAACTAAATTATTTTACAAAAATTATATTTAATTATTTAAAAAGATTTATAATATTAATATTGAAAGGAAAAAATATATGTTAAATTTTTTAGAAAAACATTTAAATGAAAATATAATTTTAGAAGCTGTATTTAAAGGCGATAATTTACCTGAATATACAGTTGAAAAAAATTTTTATATTACTGAATTTTTAAATAATAAAAAAGCGGTAATTTATTTAGGGGAAAAAGATAAATTTAAAAAAGAAAGTTTAAACTCCTTAATTGATGTATTAATATCTTTATCAAGAACTTATGAATTGAATTTATCCTCTTTTTTAGTTAATGATATTACTGCAACATTTTTTGTAAATAAATTAGTTGAAAAATATGAATTTAAAAATGCAAAATTATATAATGTAAAAACAGACAAAAAAGAAGAAGAAAATAATTTATTTGTAGTTTATAACAATTTAAAAGAATTAGATTCTGAAATTAAAAAAGTTAAAGTATTAGCTGATGCAGTTAATTTTGCTAGAAATTTACAAGTAACTCCGCCGAATGTATGTAATTCAGAATGATTAGCTGAAGAAGTAAAAAAAGAAGTGGGAAAAGATAGTAATTTAAAAGTTAATGTTTTAACCAAAAAAGAAATTGAAAAACTAAATATGGGATTATTACTTTCTGTAAATAAAGGATCGATGTATGAACCTAGATTAGTTTCAATTGAATACATTGGAAATCCAAATTCAAAAGAAAAAACTGTATTTGTTGGAAAAGGAATAACTTTTGATTCTGGTGGATACAACATCAAAACCGGAAGATATATGGTGGGAATGAAATTTGACATGTCTGGTGCGGCAATTGTTGCATCAGCACTAAAAGCTATTTCACAATTAAATCCTAAAGCAAATGTTGGTGCCGTTTTAGCAATTACCGATAATAGAGTAAATGGTGATGCAAATTTACCTGATGCTGTTTGAAAATCAATGAATGGAAAAACAGTAGAAATTAACAACACCGATGCTGAAGGAAGATTAGTATTGGCAGATGGAATGACATATGCAATTAGAAATCTAAATGCAACAAGAGTAATTACCGTCGCAACATTAACTGGTGCAATTTTAGTTGCTTTAGGTCAAACATACACAGGAGCTTTTTCTACTTCGGATAATTTATGAAAAGAAATTGAAGTAGCAGCGAAAGAAACTGATGAATTAGTATGAAGATTACCACTACATGATGATTTTGCTAAATTTATTAAAAAATCAGTTGTAGCTGATTTAAAAAATACAGATTTTACCGGTAATGGTGGTTCTATTTCTGCAGCTATGTTTTTAAAAGAATTTGCTGAAAATGCTGAATTTGCTCATTTAGATATAGCAGGAACTGCTGAAATAAGTGACAAACCAATGGGTGTAATGGTCAAAACATTAGTTCAATTAGCCTTAAACAAAAAATAATTTCAAGTTAAATGAATCTAAATAATAATAGGTTCATTTTTTATTTAATCTATTTTAGTTATAAAAAATATATGCCATCTTAGTGACATATATTTTTTATAATGAATTAATAAACATTTTTTTCTTCATGCGAGAAAACAAAATAGGAAGGATGAACAACATACCGACTTGCAATTTTTTTACCTAATTCATTATATGATCAAGCATAAACGATTGGTACAAATTCTAAATTTCATGGATTTTCAATTTTTTCATTTGTTAATTTATATGCAATTTTCTTTATAGCATCTGTTTTTTTAAGTAAATATTCTCAAATTGAAAATGTTTCATTTTCTAATAATGGAATTTCATATTCTTCAGAAACATAATGGTCAGCTACCATTATAACTTCATTTTTATCATTATAATATTGTTTTTTATAATAATTGATTTTATCTCCGAAAATAACCCCATAATCTTTCATTCATTTAATTTCGTCATTAATATCAATTTTTTCCATTGTAGAATATTTATAATCAATTAAAGAAGAATAAGATTTTGCTAATCCGCTAAAATTTTCTGAAACATATCTTCCTAGTTTATCAATAGTATAAATCGCATTCATCCCCTCTAGTTGTTGATATGCATTGATTGCAGTAATTCTTGAAACATCGAATTTTTGCATTAAAAAATGTTCTGATGGCATTATCTGATTTTTTTTATATTCACCACTTGCAATGACTTTTAAAAGATAATGTATTATTTTCATTTTTTTAGTACGTAATATTCTTTTTTTATCTTTCATAATTTAATTATATTAAAAAAATAGTTTTTCTATTGTTAAAATGTTTTTTGTTTAATAAATTAAATAAAAATTCCTTTATAAAACTATTTTTTAATATAAAGTTATGTATTTTTATTTTTATAAAATATTTATTTAAATAAATAAAAAATGAATATCGCTAAAAGATATTCATTTCACTTATTTTTGTTTATTATTAATATTTTTATATGAAATTTACAGTAAAAATGGATTCTAAAACTTTAATAACTCCCCAAATGGAAAGACCTGAAAATAATAATCCTAAAAGCACAGCAATTATTCCTAAAACAAATGCGGTACCAAAGGTAAATTTTTCTCTTAATTTTGCTAAAAACTTTTTCATTATTATCCCTTAATTGTTGAACCATTTCTTGAAATGGAATTCATAATTCTTTTTCTAAATCCAAAATAAATAATAAACATTGGTAAAATAGCCAAGATTGTTCCAGCCATTTTAACATTTTGTAGAACCTTAATAGGATCATCTTCAATTGGGTTTCTACCCACTTCAAATAATCAAATATTAATTACTTCTACAGATGAATTTCCACCACTTAATAATAATGTTGGTCATAAATATGAATTTCAAGCAGCAAATGCTGTTAAAATTCCAACTGTTCAAGTGGTTGAAGAAACCATTGGAAGAGCAACTCTAAAAAAGTAATTAACCCCTGAACAGCCGTCAACCATTGAAGCTTCTTTGATTCTATCTGGAATGGATTCAAATGCATTTCTATACATAAACCCATTAAATACCGAAACGGCAAATGGCATAATCAACGCAAATGCTATATAAATCGGTGATGAAGTTCATTGTAAAATATTAATTATTCTATATTGACCAATTAATAATGCCATTTCTGGAAGTATTAAAATGGATAAAAAGATAACTCAAGCTAAATTTTTATGTCTTCATTTTTTCATCGAAAAGGCATAACCGAATGTTGATGAGAAAAATAATTTAATAACCACCGAAATGAATGTTGTTAATGCGGTTCATCCTAGCGCTTCTCAATATCCCTCTTTAAATGCCTCATGGAAATTGGATCAATCAACTGGGTTAGGAAATAAGTTTAACTCAGTTGGACTGTGTGTTGCTTCTTTAGTTGATAAAGCGAAAATGACCATGATGTAAAATGGGAACATAATAATTGTTCCAAAGAAAAATAAAGTAATTAATTTTAAAAGAGTTGCAAAAATTATTTTAATAATATTTGTTTGTTTTACTTCAGAAGAAATTTTCTCTACTCTTTTATTAAATTTGAACTTAGAGAATGAGTTTTGTATTTTTAATCGTATTCAAAACATTTTTTTCTCCTATCTTATTTATAATTATAATAACAAATTTTATTCCTCTTTTTAAAATTACCGACATTGCAACCCCTAATAAAAATAGATATATAGTTGTTGCTCCAGCAAGACCAGATGCCCCTTGTTTAATAAAGTCATATATCATTAACATTATTGTCATACCACCATTTACTTTCGCTTCTGTTGGATTGTTGTTGAATAATGCAAGAGGAAAGACTTTAATTCCCCCTAATATACCCATAGTAACTAAAAAGTTTAATGTTTTAGTAATTGATGGTAATGTAATTCTAAAAAATTGTTTGGTTTTTGATGCTCCATCAATTGAAGCTGCTTTATATAGAGTTTTATCAACCCCAAGCATCGCAGTAGTGATCATTAAAATCTGGAAAGCAAGTCCTTTTCAAACACCATTAATTAAAAGAACAACTAAAGGTAAATAAGAATCATAAACCCCCGATTTTAATCATTTTGTATTGATGCCTAATGATCTATTAACAATTCCCACTCCATTATCAAACATATAAGCGAATGCAATTGAAACAGCAACAGCACTTGTAATATATGGAAGGAAGAAGATTGTTTGTCAAAATCCTCTTGCTCACTTTTTATAAAGTGTAGAAATTGCTGTGGAAATTATTATTGAAATAGTTAAAGTAATTGGTAAAGCTAAAAATCCATATATTAATGAATTTCTTACTCCAACTGCAAATAATTCATCTTTTAAAACTAATTCAAAGTTTTTTCAACCTGCTTCTCTTATTGAAGCATTGTTTGGGTTAGGTAAGTAAGTAAAAGATGTTATAGATGCATAAATAAGTGGGAAAAATGTAAATAATAAAACAATAAATATTGAAGGTATTAATAATAACATTGGTTTTCAATAATTTGTTTTTTTATCTAAAATTCCTAATTCATATTTTTCATCTTTTAATTTCTTTTTAATGAAATATTCTCTTATTTTATCTAAAACATTCATTATAGTTCCAATCTTTCTTTAGTTTGAACATCAAATAAATGAATTTTGTTTTCTGGAATATTAAATCTAACTTCTTCACCTATTTCATAAGACAATTTATTTCTTAAGAAAATGTTAAATACTCCAATATTTTCAACTTCTACTTTTGCAAATATTTCTTTACCCAAATACTCAATTGATTTAATTTTTGAAACGAATTTTCCTTCTTCAGTTTCATGTAAATGTTCACCTCTAATTCCAACTCTAATTTCTGTTAGTTCAGAATTATCAAGCGATTTTAAATGAATATCATTTACTGAAATTTCATTATTTTCTACTTTAGCAGTAAAAATTGTCATTTCTGGAATTCCTAAAAATTTAGCGACAAATTCATTTGCTGGTTTATTATAAAGTTCAATTGGTGAACCAATTTGTTGAATTTTACCAAATGACATACATACGATTTTATCAGAAATCGACATCGCCTCTTCTTGGTCGTGGGTAACAAAAACAGTTGTAATTCCTAACTCTTTTTGAATACCTCTAATTCATTGTCTTGTTTGAACTCTTAATTTTGCATCTAAATTCGATAATGGTTCATCCATTAATAAAATTTTAGGTTCTCTAACAATACCTCTAGCAATTGCAACCCTTTGTTGTTGCCCTCCGGATAATTTAGTAGGTTTTTTATGTAAGTTTTTAGTAATTTCAACTCTTTGAGCAACATTAACTACATATTTTTCAATTGCTTTTTTAATTGAAATATTTTCTGATAGTAATTTTTTGTGTTCCTCTAATTGTTTTTCATCTAAATTATCTAATTTTAGAGAATATTTTGCAATTAATTCTTTTTCAAAATTACGATATTGCATTTTTGTAAATTTATACAATTTTTTAAAGTTTTGTTTGTTAATTTTTAACTCATTAAACTCTTCAGAATTTTTAATACTTAATTTTTCTTCTTTAATTAAGTTTTTAAGAAAATCTTTTTGTTTTATATATTTATCTTTAATGATTAAAAGATTTTCTTTATATTGACTATGGATTTGAGCTTTTTTGTTTTTGGTTTCCTGTAAAAGATTTGTATATTTTTCTTTTAGTTGTTCAACTTTCTCTGATGATTCTAATTTTTTAAGTTTTGCAAGTTCTTTTTTATATTGTTTTTTTTCTAATCTTCGATCTTTTAAATTTTTAAGTCCAACATGACTTTCTCTTTTTATTTCTGTTTGTTTATATAAAGGAATTAAATCTAATTTTGCTTTTAATTCATTTAATTTTTTATATAAATTAGATTTTAAATTAGTAATATTTAAATTAACTTGTTTATAAACATCAAAGTAATTGAAAATATAATTATCATATTCTTTCAATTCCTCTTTTGAAGCACCGTTTTGAGCAAAAACCAATGAATTTGCTTGATGTTTTGCATAAAGCGATTTTTCCATCATTTTTGTTTTTCAAACTTTATCGTTAGTTAACGGAAAAGCAATATTGTCATAAACATTTAAATGTGGATATAAGGCATAATTTTGAAAAACTAATCCTATTTTTCTATCTTGTGGGGTAGCTTTAGTTACATCAACTCCTTCAAAAAGAATTTGACCACTAGTTGGTGTTAATAAACCAGCAATTGCATTTAATGTTGTTGTTTTACCACAACCAGAAGGTCCTAGTAATGTAACTAGTTCACCTTTTTTAATTGTAATATTAGCATTATCAACCGCTAATGTTTCACCATAGTCAATAACTAAATCTTTAATTTCTATAGCTGTTTCAAATTTTTTAGATCTATATCTTTCATCCGCTTTGCTTTTAATTTCTTCAATTAAAGCTTGTCTCTCTTGAATTGCTAGTTCTGCATTCGTACTCATACTTTATTTATTTTCTCCTTGGGATTTTTTCTCTTCTTCTATTAAATCAATAATAAATTTTTGTTTTTCTAAAATATTATCTTCTGTTTCTTTGTAAAAACCAAGATGAGAAGGAACTCCTCTTTCTCCATAATATTTCTCGAATTGACTTATCAATTCTTGTTGGTTTTTCGCATTTTTATACATTCCTCTATTATTATTTCACGCTTCATAGAAGGCGTTTCATAATTTTATCGCTTCATAATATTCTACTTGAGAAATATCTGACATTTTTTCTTTTCAATCAGCTAAATTGGGCGCTGTTAGACCTTGTCTTATAATTTCTGCTGAATAATTTTTTCATTTTCCACTATCTTGAGGATCTTCATAAAAAATTCATCCAACTATTCTTTCGTATGATTGTGCAGGTCTTCTGCCTGAAAACACAAATTTAACTTTAGTTCCTGCAGGAAGTAATTCTTTGGCGAAATTAGTTGCTTGCTCTGCCATAAGTTTTTCTTCGCCTTCAGATTCAACATATACTCCATCTTTATTAAGTCCTTTTTCCGGTGTGTCAATACCTACAAGTCTAATTCTTTGGCGCCCTTCCACTAATTGCCCTGTTCCTGCGTCAATTGTAACAGTATCACCGTCTGCTCAACTTATAATTGTCGCATCAATGTGTTTAATTATGCCCTCATATGAAGGAAGTTGATCGCTTTCTTTTAAGTATTTTTCATCTTCCTTTTGACAAGAAACAACTGAAAATGTTCCAAACATAGGAAAAACAACCATAAGGGTTGTTTTTCATAATAAATTCTTTTTCATTATTTTTATGACTAATTATTTAAAACTATTACCTAATGTAATATTTAATTCTCTTATAAATTGATCAAATGTTTCAGGTGTTTCTCTGTCTTCAGCTCTATTCATATATGCTCCAAAAGCTGCATCGATTGATTTTCTAAATGTTTGCGATCTTGAATCTGTAGGATCTTCGTAGATAGTATGTTTTTCAGCTGTTGCAGGATCTGAAACTAATTTAAATGATTCAAATGCTATTTTGTTAAAATCATTGTAGTCAGAAGGTGTGTTTTGAGATAAAATGTGTTTAGTAGGTGCGATATAACTTCCATGAGCAGCAAAAGCTTCTAAAGGTGTTAATTGTGTGTATGTTTTGTCTCCGATTTTTCAATCTAATTTTTCTGAAATATATCATTTAACAAAGTTTATTGTAGCTAAATCTTCTTTTTCATTTGCGTGCATTGGTATCAATGATGGACCTTGTGATAAAACGATATTTTGTTTATCATCTTTTTCAGAAATAAATGCATCTCTAAGAGATAATAATTCATTTTCTTGCAATTTTTCTGTAGCGGGAGCTTGGTATTTTCTAAATCCACTATCAGATACTTGAGTTAGCGGAGTTGAAGTATAATCGCCTTTAAATCATTTAGCATCTATAAGGTATACATCATATCCGCCTTTTTTACCAGCTGGAATAATTCAACTCTTGAATTTTTCACCTATTTGATCAGATTTTAATCCACCATCAGTTGAATAATATCCAACAACTGTATTTGCATTTTTTCCTTGTGTTAATTTTTCAACTTCTGATTTTGTTTTTTCATCTGCTTCTTCATTATATTTGTAGTCATTATCTTTTTCTTTACCTTCAGGTTTAAAGTTCTTTTTACCTTCAGGTCCGAAAAATAATGTATTTTTATATTTTGTACCTACTTTTTTGATATAAGCAATCGCCCCTTTAGCCTTGTCTTCTTCAGTTGGAACTATTAATTCATAACCATATTTTGCATCAATTGTTTTTTCTGTTAATTTTCCTTTTTCGTCAACTGATGTAAAAATTCAGCTATATGAATTATCTTTATCGGTATAAAAATTATGATTGTATCCAGCTGTTGAACTAATTGCAAAAGCAAGTCTATGTGCTTTTAACATATTCGACGAATAATCTGCTGACGATTTAATAAATAGTGCTTTTTCATTTAATAATTTAGCAATTTTATCAAAATTTTTCTCAAAGATTTTGTTTTGTTCTGTTCCTTTTTTTCTAACATCATTATAGTTCACTGAAGTTTTGTCGTCAGTTAAACCGAAAATAAATTTGTCATAGTCTCCATCAACATCAGATAATGCATTTTTATATAGAACATTCGAAATTGTATCAATACCTAGTACATAATCGGCTTTTTTATTAATTGGTTTTCCATCTTCATCAGCTTTTGGAAATGCTTTTTTAATTCTTGAAGCTAAATCAAATAGACCATCATAACTTTCAAATGATTCTTTTGAAAATTCAAAACCAGCTAATCCGCCATTTTCTTTACTTACTGATTGATATTCTCCTCAAATTTCTTTTACTGAAACTTCATCAGCTGCACCTTTTGTTTTAATATTATTGAAAAACTCTTGATCTGAAGATTTTATTGTAGCTTTATTTGCAGAATCCTCAGTTGCTTTTTTGATAATATAAGCAAAAACTGGCATATTAACTGTTATAGCTTGTGAAGATTTATTAGATGGAATTAATCATAATGAACTTTTTGGATCTCTTCCATTTTCTGTGCTTTGTAAACCGGCAATTTGATAGTTAGTAGCTAAAAATTGATCTGAAAATATTTCCTTCGCTTTTTCCAATACTCCAACCGCTTTTTGCGCCTCGGTTTCACCAGCTAAATCTAAATGCATATTGTATTTTAATAATGTTGCAACTACATTTGGATAATTTAATGTTAAGTTATATAAATCATCTTTTGATTTTGCAGGTAATTTTGTATTTAATTGACTTTCTAATTCTTCGTATCCACCATTTAATTGAGCTACTTCAATTGGTAAATATCCTTCTTTTTTATCTTTTACTTCTTGTTTGTTGTTTCATGCTTCAATTACGGCATCAAGTGCGGCTTTTTGCACACTTGTACTACCGAAAGTAGAAGCAATTTTAATTTTACCATCATCGGCTTGGTCAAACCTTGTTTCTCCACAGGAAATGAATGTAGCAAGCGATGCCCCTACAGTTGCTAGTCCTGTTAATTTTAAAAATGTTTTTTTTGTCATAAATTTCCTTTACATTACATTTTATAAAAAAGCAAACTTAAATATAAAAATAGTTAAATTTACTTTCATTTTATTACTAAAATATTTTACATTATTTAATTGTTTTGCTCTAATTAAAAAAAAAAAAAGTAATATTATTTATTTTTAAAACATATTAAAAAAATGAATACAAATATTTATGTTTTTAAAGAAAATTTAGTATAATTTAAGCAATATTTAATCATAATCTCTTTGTTTTTACATTATTAATTTTAGTTGAAATTTTATATTTTAGAATTTAATATGTTATTACAAACATAACTTTAGATAACTAAAATATATGTTCAAATTATTTTTTAGTAATTTTTAGCCTATAATTTTATCACATTATAAATGATAATGCAAATATCAATTTTAATATTTTAATATTTAAGCCAAAAATTTAACTTTTAAAAAAGTTTAATTTGTTCGTTTTTTATATTTTATAATTTAAATATAGACATAATAAAAGATAAAAAAGAAGACGGTTATTAATATTGAATTTATTTTCGTTTATCAAAACTATTAGATTTTAGCTACTTTATCAATAAAATTGTTTTCGCCTTTTGTTTTGTGTTTTATAAGGGGAGGATCATCAGATGAACTATGAAAAGAAAAAGATTTTTTTACATCAATTTTTAAGAAGATTAATTCATGGTTGAAGTACATTTATTTATTTTATTTCAATTACTTTGCTATTTATAATATTAACTTTTTCTTTATGAAATTACATAGATAATTTATTTGAAAAAAAATCATATTATTTTACATTTATGTGAACAATTTATACACTTTTATTAACAATTTGACTTTTTGTAAAAAATATACAATTATCACATATTTCTATGAAGTTATATGATAATGAAATAAATTCAAAAAATTTAAATAGTGATAAAAATACTTTGCAAAAAATATTGTTAGAAAATAAAAATATTTTATTTGTTAAAGAAAAAAGAATTAAAAAAATGGTTGATTTTTGAGAATTTAACGAAAATTTTAAAAGAGATTTCTTATTTGCAACTGAATTTAGAAAATTATCATTTTTCTATGTATTTATTTTGATTTTAAGTTTTTTATCTTTTTGAATACTGTTTTATTTACCCAAACATAAACAAGATATAAGCCAAATAATACCATATATAATTCTTTTTCAATTTGGATGAATAAATTTCATTTTATTAGCATACGATTTATCACAAGTTATAATTACAAGAGTTAATAAAAATATTTTTAATTTCAAACCATTATATTAAACAGAATATAAAATTTGTATTTTAATAGTTAAATAAAAATAGGTCTTTCTTTTATTTTGAAAAACCTATTTTTTTATTTTATTTCTGTTTTTAATTCATAATATTCTCTTGAAAAGTCTATTCATCTTTTAATTTCACTTACATTTTCTTCATTTTTAAAAATAATTGGTTTAAATCAATAATTATTTATTATTGCTCTTTTAATATAGATAAAATCATCATAATAATTAATTTCTGTATTTTCGATAATTTTTATTATTTTTTTTCTTGTTAAAAACATCATAAGAGGATTTCATTTTAATATTTTAATAGCCTTTTCTAGATCGTTTTCAAATAAAATAATTTTTAATGATTTTTTTCGTTCTCATCCAAACTGATTAATAATGGTTAAAATTAAGTGAATAATAGAAAAGGGAATTCATATTGCCCAAATAATTGTTGATGTTCAATTATTTTTATTTATAATAGTAAAAATAAAAGTAAGAAAAATCGAAATAATTTGCAAACTAAAAAATATTCAATATTGAACAGTGATTATTTTTCCAAGATTTTTTATAAATTTATATTGAATAATTTTTTCATCACTCATAAAAACCTCCCAAATTAATAGAAATATTTTAAATAAAATTTAACACATTTATTACTTTCTTTCTTAATAAAATTATATAAAAAAAATATAGAAAACAATATAATTATTTTTTTATAAGTTGAAATTAAAAAAATAACATTAAAAAGAGGTTTTCATTTTATATTAAACAGGGAGCGTAATTGATTGTCAGATAACGATCCAAATAATAAGATACTATGTTTTGTTGTTGAAAAACTTAAGAGTTCTAACATATTTTAAAATAATATATAAAATGATGTTTTATTAAAATATTTATATTTTATGTTTAGCCAAGCAGAATATAAGACATAAAAAACATTTAATTTAAATTAAAAAAAATATAACTTTAATAAAGTATGATTTATCAATATTATAATTACAAAAGTTAATAAAATGGCTTTTAATTTTATCCTTTGCATTGAGTTAAATTATACTCAAAATTTAAAATGCTTAATAAAATTTGATAATTAATCTATACTTTATTTTAATTAGTAATTAAAAAAAATAAAACGGATAGAAACTTATATCCG
Source organism: Mesomycoplasma lagogenitalium (assembly GCF_029854295.1). Classification (NCBI taxonomy): domain Bacteria; kingdom Bacillati; phylum Mycoplasmatota; order Mycoplasmoidales; family Metamycoplasmataceae; genus Mesomycoplasma; species Mesomycoplasma lagogenitalium. The sequence continues at coordinate 121,726 of NZ_CP122979.1, read as the reverse complement.
CTTTATTTTTTATATAAATTAAATTTTATAGTTTTTTATTTGATTTTAAATTATCATTGTATGTTTGATATTCTCTTGCAAATTCTATTCATTCATTAATTAAATTCATATTCTTTTCATTTAAGAAAAAGTATTGTCAAGAATAAACGGTGCATATAATACCTTTTTTAATATAATTAAAATTATGTGCATAATCGATTTTTACATTTTCTATTTTTTTTCTTATTTTGTCTTTAGAGATAAATCACATAAAAATATTTCATTTTAATATTTTAATCGCTTTTTCTAAATTATTTTCTATTAAAACCGTTTTTAATGCCTTCTTTTTTTCAATTGCAAGCATATAATAAATATTTAAAATCATATAAATGGATACTAATACAGATATTGTCCAAATATATATATTTAAATTTTTTTCAGTCATATGGTCACCTTTAATAAAAACAAAAAACGCCGGAAGAATCGCTGGAATAAGTATTACTATAGTTGTACCTATAAATAAAAAGTGTTGTTTTTTAACTATCATTCCTATGTATTTTATAAATTTATATTGAATAATTTTCTCATTTTCTATTTTCATACTAAATAAATTTTATTATAAAATAAATAAAATAGATAAAAAAATATTTAAATTTTAAAATATAAGTTATATTTTATCACTCTTCATCCATATCTTCTTCATCATCAGGAAATTCAACTTCTTCCATTTCTTCAGCTTTTAAAAATCCATCTAATGGGTTGCTCCTATCATCTGCAAATAAAAAAGTTGATAAAATAACTGGATTTCTTCGTTTCTCTTTATAAAAAAATGGAATTAAACGATCTTTAATTAATTGCTTTAACTCAGGAACTGTTCAATCGTTTTTATTTTTAATAGTAAATAAAATTGCTCCATGAACTATTCTTTTTATTTCTTCGACAAAATCATTGGAGGTTTTAACATAAAATGAACCTCTGGAAATAATTCTAGGTCTTCCGACAATAATATTTTTTACTCTATCAATGGCAATTACTACATGAACAAACCCATTTTCACCTAGTGCTGTTCTTTCTTTAATTAATGCTGAATTAACTTTAGAAACAATATCGCCATCAATAAAAATAGGTCCTGGATTAATAAATTCATCACTTTTAGTTAATTTACCATTAACTAAATAAAGTACTTCACCAATTCTTGGAATAATTATATTTTTAGGATCAACACCATTTTCAACCGCTGTTTGACCATGGACAACAGACATACGATATTCACCATGATAAGGAACAAAATAAGTTGGTTTTGTTAATTTAAAAATCTTTTCATGCTCCTCTTTATAAGCGTGTCCTGAAGTGTGTAAATATCCATCGGCCCCATTTTCTTTAATAATAGCTCCAGATTTATAAAGTCTATTTACTAAAAGTTCAATTTTGATTCTATTTCCAGGAATAGGCGAAGAAGAAAAAATTATCATATCACCATGTTTTAAAGTAACCTGCGGATGTTTTCCAATTGACATTCGTGTTAAAGCAGCCATTTGTTCACCCTGTGAACCAGTTGTTAAAATCACAAGTTCATTATCTTGATATTTAGAAATGCTCTTTTTATCAATAAAAACATCATTGGGAGCATCAATGTAGCCCATTTTTCTCCCGATTTGCACCCCACTTACCATCGAACGGCCGAAAGTAACAACTTTTTTACCAAGTTTTGCTGCTAATTCAATAATTACTTTTACCCTAGTTAAATTAGAAGCAAATGCGGTAATAATAATTTTTTTCTTAGCCGAAACCATATGGCTCTCTATATCTTTTAAAATATCCTTTTCACTAGGTGAGTGAAAAGGTCTCATTGCATTAGTTGAATCTGAAAGTAATACAGTTAAATCTTCATTTCCTATTTTTTCTAATTTGGAAAAATCGGTTAAATTACCGATTGGTGTATAATCAAATCTAAAATCACCGGTGCACATAATGGATCCATTTGGTGTTTTTACTCTAATTCCAAAGGCATCAGGGATTGAATGTTGAGCGGTTCAAAAATCTACTTCAATTTCTTTGAATTTATGTATATTATCTCTTTCAATTTCTATATACTCAACTTTTTTTCTAATTCCACGATCTTCAAATTTAGCTTTTAAATATTGAATCGCAATTTTTGGAGCGTATATTTTTGCTATATCTACTTCTTGAATTAAATAAGTAACTCCCCCAATATGATCTTCGTGTCCATGGGTAATAAATAAGCCTTTGATTTTATGTTGATTCTTTTTTAAATAACTATAGTCTGGAATGATTCCTTTTATTCCTGTAGCAAAAGTGTCTGCAAATTTAATTCCCGCATCGATTACTACTATTTCATCCTTATATTCAATAACTAATGTTGATTTTCCGATTTCTTGCATTCCACCCAATGCAAATAATTTTGTTGGTTTCATTATTCTCCTAATAATATAAATAATTTAAAATGAACTTTATAAATTGCTTGATAACAATTTCTTATTTTTTATTTTACAAAAAAAAATGATTTTGCAAAATATAAAACTTAAAATTATTAAAAAATGTTTATTCAACAATTAATATATTTGAATTTAATATTTAATAAATAAAAAAAATCAAATATAAAAATATACATTTTTTAAAATAGTATTACAGTTTATGTTGAAATATATGATGAATGTTAATATTAAATCGATCACCTATTAATGCAAAAATAATCAATATTTTCACCATTTAATAGTCAATTTTCTAGGAAAAATCGCCTGTTTTTCCCAAATTTTCCATTTTTTAATGAAAACGGCAAAAAACCGACATTATATGTGGAGGTTTATATGAAAAATAATAAAACTTTAGTTTCATTAAAAGAAGCAATTAAAATTATTAAACAATATGAAAAACATCAATGTAAAATCGATTTTAAAGACGAAAAAAGTGTAGAATTATAATGGAAGGAGAAAAATTGAAAATGCAGGAAACTAGTGAGAAAAAATCACACTTAAATCTTTATATAATTTAGTTCTTAATATGCAAAATGTGCTTTTGGATGTGCAAAAACAAACTAATGAAAATTCTGCCGATATTAAAGAAATCAAAATTGTTCAAGCAGAACATAGTAAAATTTTACAGGAGCATAGTAAAATTTTACAAGAACACAGCCAAGATATCAAGGAGATTAAGACTGTTCAAGCACAACACAGTAAAATTTTGCAAGAGCACAGCCAAGATATTAAAGAAATTAAAGAAGACATTAAAATGTTAAAATCTTTCCACGAAGACGATATTAAAAAATATAAAGATAAAAAGTAATTTAAAATTGATACATTAATTTTTATAAAATAAATGCTACTTTTATAGCAAAATAAAAATAAATTGACTGATAGTTTTTCTTCAGTCAATTTTTATTAAATTTTAAGATAAATTTAAATTATTTTTAATGCAAAAATAATTTTTATTTTCACCATTTAATAGTCAATTTTCTAGGAAAAATCGCCTGTTTTTCCCAAATTTTTCCGTTTTTTGACGAAAATGGTAAAAAATTGACATTATATGTGGAGGTTTGTATGAAAAATAATAAAACTTTAGTTTCATTAAAAGAAGCGACTAAAATTATTAAACAATATGAAAAACATCAATGTAAAATCGATTTTAAAGATGAAAAAAGTGTAGAATTATAATGGAAGGAGAAAAATTGAAAATGCAGGAAACTAGTGAGAAAAAATCACACTTAAATCTTTATATAATTTAGTTCTTAATATGCAAAATGTGCTTTTGGATGTGCAAAAACAAACTAGTGAAAATTCTGCCGATATTAAAGAAATCAAAATTGTTCAAGCAGAACATAGTAAAATTTTACAGGAGCATAGTAAAATTTTACAAGAACACAGCCAAGATATTAAAGAAATTAAAGAAGACATTAAAATGTTAAAATCTTTCCACGAAGACGATATTAAAAAATATAAAGATAAAAAGTAATTTAAAATTGATACATTAATTTTTATAAAATAAATGCTACTTTTATAGCAAAATAAAAATAAATTGACTGATAGTTTTTCTTCAGTCAATTTTTATTAAATTTTAAGATAAATTTAAATTATTTTTAATGCAAAAATAATTTTTATTTTCACCATTTAATAGTCAATTTTCTAGGAAAAATCGCCTGTTTTTCCCAAATTTTTCCGTTTTTTGACGAAAATGGTAAAAAATTGACATTATATGTGGAGGTTTGTATGAAAAATAATAAAACTTTAGTTTCATTAAAAGAAGCGACTAAAATTATTAAACAATATGAAAAACATCAATGTAAAATCGATTTTAAAGATGAAAAAAGTGTAGAATTATAATGGAAGGAGAAAAATTGAAAATGCAGGAAACTAGTGAGAAAAAAATCACACTTAAATCTTTATATAATTTAGTTTTTAATATGCAAAATGTACTTTTGGATGTGCAAAAACAAACTAATGAAAATTCTGCGGATATTAAAGAAATCAAAATTGTTCAAGCAGAGCACAGTAAAGATATCAAGGAAATAAAAGTTATTCAAGCACAACATAGTCAAGACATCAAGGAGATTAAAACAGTTCTAGCAGATCACAGCAGAATTTTACAAGAACACAGCCAAGATATCAAGGAGATTAAGACTGTTCAAGCACAACACAGTAAAATTTTGCAAGAACACAGCCAAGATATTAAAGAAATTAAAGAAGACATTAAAATGTTAAAATCTTTCCATGAAGAGGATATTAAAAAATATAAAGAAAAAAAGTAATTTAAAATTGATACATTGTTTTTTATAAAAAACTTCTTTTATAAGACAATAAAAAAATTGACCGGTGTTTTTTATCGGTCAATTTTTTAAAATTTAAATAAATGTATATGAATTATACTTTTATTAATTGATTTTTTATTTTAATTAAAATATAACTAAAATTTTGTTTATTTTTTCTGCACTTAACTTTGTATTTTATATTTTCGAAAAATGTTTTAGTATAAAATCTAGATCTAAATCAGATGTTGATTCATAAACTAAATCTGCTATTGCTCAATTTTCATTTTCTTTGTGAGTTATAGCGACTGCATTAATTTTTGCAGCTTTTAATCCTTTAACACCTGCTATTGCATCTTCAAATCCAATTGTCTGTTCAGGTTTTAAATTCAATTCTTTAGCTGCTTTTAAAAAAATTTCAGGATCTGGTTTTCCGTTATTAATAGTAGAAGGATCGACTATAAAATCAAAAAAATGATATAAATTAATTTTTTTTAAAATTAAAGGAGCATTATAGGAACTAGATGCAATTGCTAGTTTTAAGTTTTTTTGTTTAGCATTTATTAAAAATTCTTTAATGTTAGGTAAAATATTTTTTTCGCTAATTTCTGTTTCTAGTAATTTTTTATATATTTCATTTTTACTATTAGCCATTTTTAAAATCTCCGATTCATCTAAATTAACATTGAAAATTTTTAAAATTGCTTTTAGTGTATCAATACGATTTAAACCTTTTAGTGAACTATTTTGCTTTTCGCTATAATCAAGATTTATTTTTTTAACTTCTTGCTTTCATGCTTGATAATGTAAAGTTGCAGTTTCAGTAATTACACCATCTAAATCAAAAATAAGTCCCTTTATCATTTTGTTATAACCTTAAAATTATGTTTATTTGAAATTAAATATTCTTGTTCATTAACATAAACTTTTAAATCATTACCCGAAACTTTTTCAATTGTAAAATCATTTTTATTGACTGAAACTTTTAATTTTGTATTTTTAACAGTTATTGAATAAGTTAATTTGGTTCACTGATTAGGTAAAATCGGACTAATATAAACATTTTTATTTAAAAATCTAAATCCTCCATAACCAAAAACCACACTCTGTCAAATAGCAGCTAGTGATCCGGCGTGAATACCTGCATCCGCTGAGTGAAAATTAGTTCCCATATCAATATTTAATGAATATTTAAATAATTTATAAGCTATATCCATTTTTCTTAAATCAATTGCCTTAATAGAATAAGTTGTTGGACTTAAAGAAGAATCGTGAGTAGTAACTGGTTCATAAAAATCAAAATTTGCCCTAACTACTTCTCTAGAAAACAGTTCATTAAAAATAAATGTTGATAAAATAACATCTGCTTGTTTAACTAGTTGTGCGCCCAGTCTTTTATGTCCTTCTTTAGTGTTAAATAGTTTTTTACCTGCATCACCTAATAACTGAAAATCACTAATATCCATTCTCGGTAAACTTAAAAATTGATCATTTTCTGCAATGATATTATTTTCATTAGGAAGTTGCTGGATTAAATTATCTTTAACATCAATCATTAAATTCAAATTTCATTTATAAGGTAATTTTTTATTTATATCATCTAAAATTTTTAATCCCTCTGAATTAGATGATAATTTATTAATATAGTCAATAGCCAATTCTAAATTTCTTTTAGCCACTAAATTAATAAAGTTATTATTATCAATATTTCCTTTATATTCATTAGGACCCATTACATCTGTTATTTGATATTTATTATTAGCCATTTTCTCTACTCTAGATGTTCAAAAAATAGCAGTATCAATTATCATTTCATAACCCATTTTATTCATAAAATCTTGATCATTTGTTACTTGAAAATATTGATCAACTGCAAAAGCTATATCTCCAGGAACGTGAATTTCTTGTTTTCTAGAAGCAATTGGAATTTGTTTTCCTGTAACGATGTCTGGTTGTCCTCAATATGGAGTTACCTCTCCATCGGTAGGTCACGCCATTTCTCATGGATATTGTGCTCCAATATAATTTCCTTCAGCTGCTTTTTCTCTGGCTCCTTCAATTCCTTTATAACGATATTCTAGTAAATTTCTAGCAATTTTGGGATTAGTAAATAAATAATTAGGTACAATAAAAAATTCTGTATCTCAATAGCAGTGTCCTTGGTATCCTTCGCCAGATAATCCCTTAGCTCCTACAGACATATTTGATGAATGGGTTGGTACAAAATTATTCATATGATAAATGCTAAATTTTAGTGCTAGTAAATCATATTTTGCTTCTTTATTTCCTTCGATTTTAACATCAAATTGTTTATAAATTTTGTCATAATCAATTTTATTTTGTTTTTCAATATCTTTAAATTTTATTTCTTCAATTGTTTTAGCTAATTTATCAGCATTTTCTTTAACATTATCATAATTTAAAATTTCATCATTATCTACCGAGGTTGATACTGACATAATTTTTTCTAATTTAAATGGCTTATTAACTGAAACTTCACTTTTAATTAAATAGCCTACTTGTCTTCTTGCCATTTTTAAAACATAATCATCATTACCACTTTTTAAAATTTTATTATTAGCATATGCTCTTAATTTTAAATTATGAATTACTCAATGATTTGATTGATTTGTTTGTTCTTGATATTGCAATAAACTTTCGCTTAATAATGTTTTTTTACCTTCGTCCAAATGCTGAATCCCACTGTTGGTGGTTTGTCCATCAATCATTGGAAAAATTTTAATACAAGTTTTTTCACCAGTTAATTGTTTTATTTCAATTGTTTGTGCATAAATTTGTTTGTTAGTTTGGGATACAATTCTTTTAAAAACAAATAAAAATTTTTTATTTTTGATTTTTGCTTCTACTTCTCTTTTTAAAATTCCATTTTTTAAATCTAAGGATTTACGATATTTCATTCTTCTATTTAGCATAAAAATTTCATCATCAATAAAAATTGATGTTTTTAATAAATCTGCTAAATTAGCAAGTTCAGATACTTCAGTTCGATCGCCTCTATTAAATATTCCATTAACAAAAAAATCTTCTTTGTTGTAAACATTTTTTTCTTCGTCTGTCGCTCTTAAACCTAAATATCCATTTCCTTGAGAAAAAATTGATTCACTTTTTTTAGTTAATAGTGAGTTAAAACCTCTTTGTTCAATAATAAAATTTTTAGTATCATAAATTAGTTTGGGCATTATTTAACTAGAAACATAAACGACTCATACGGTCTTAGTGTTCCTTTAAATTCCTTTCCATCAGTATATGTGCTCATAATTATTTTGTGATATGAAAAATTTAATATTTCTTTTTCGTGTTTAGTTAAATTGATAAGGGAAATTATAGTATTTTGATCATCATATCTTGTAATTTTAATAATTTCATTTTCTAGTATTTCTAGTTTAGATTTACCTTCAATTAAAAGATTTTTATATTTTTTTCTTGTTTTAATAAGTTTTTTATAAAAATGTAAAATAGATTCTTTATCATTTTCTTGTTCTTGTACAGAAGAATTTAAATAATCTCCCGACATTTTAATTCATGGTTGTGTTCCTTTATTAAAACCATAATTAATTGTTTTATTTCAAACCATCGGAACTCTTGCATGATCTCTTCCGTTAATATTGTGAAATCTTGTCATTTCTTGTTCGCTATAAATTTTCTTTTCATCAACAAAAATTCGATATGAATTTAATGCATCAACATCTTTAAATTCTTCTCTATTTAAAAATATTGGATTTTTTAATCCTATTTCTTCACCATATAAAATTGTTTGAATTCCTTTTAATGAAAATTGGTATAAAGCAAGTGATTTTGCTGATTCATTTCAATATAATTTTTCATCTCCTCAACGCGAAATAGCTCTTGAAGTATCATGAGATGATAAAAAATTGCTTATCATATGATTTTCAATTTCTTCATTATTTTGATATTCAATTGCTCCTTGATTTGCAAATTGCTTTATCGATCAATTAGCATCATAACCATTTCTTCCTGTTTCTCTTCCTCAGCCGATGTATCATAATGAAAAATTATAAAAATTATCTGCAATTTTTTGTTCACCCTTTCCATATTGTACAACTGTATTAGGTTGAATTCCTGAAGCTTCTCCAATTAGGAAAATATCTTGTTTATCTTCATAAATTTTGTTTAAAAATTTTTGTAGATAATTTACCATTTGCGAACCAAAGGAATGAGTAAATTGTCCATTTTCATTAATTTCTTTATGAACATGTTGAATGGCATCTAATCTAAATCCTTTAACTCCTAATTTATATCAAAAATCAATTACATCAGCCATAGCATTAATTGTAAAATCAGAACCTCAATTTAAATCAACTTGTTCTTTAGCAAATAAATGGAAATAATATTTTTTTAATGATGGAACATATTCTCAAGCGCTTCCGCCGAAAATAGATTGTTCATTACCCGGTTTATCTGTTCAAATATAGTAGTTATATTCTTTATTTTTTTCTGATTCAATCGCCTTTAAAAATCATTGATGTTTATTTGAAGTGTGATTTAAAACAATATCCATAATTATTTCAATATTTCTTTTTTTGCTTTCTTGAACTAAAAGTTTAAAATCGTCAAGTGTTCCGAAAGTTTTTCAAATTTCTTTATAATCCAATACATCATATCCAGCATCAGCAAATTCTGTTTTATAAACTGGACATAATCATATTGCATCAATTCCTAAATCTTGTAAATAATCTAATTTAGAAATAATTCCTTTTATATCGCCGTTTCCGTCGTTGTCAAAATCACTAAAAGAACGAGGAAAAATTTGATAGACAACTTTTTCACCTCATTTTTTTAAATATTTATTCATTTTTTCCTTTCTTTTGTTTAAAAATTAAAGAAGTTCTACCAGGAATAGATTGATAAATATTTTGTTTATCAATTTTACTTCTTGAAGAAAATATTAATTCCATATTTTCAACTAAATAGTTTACATTATCGTTTTTTAAATTATGAATTACTAAAACTTTTTCGTTTTCTATTTTAATTTCATATGCTATAAAATCTGTTTCAATTTTTAGAAATTTAAGGGCACTATTAATTTTTTTAGCACTATCTAATCTAAAAAATTTACTATTGTTTCTAAATGTAAAAAGTTGTTTTAAAAAATTAAAAACTTCCGATTTTACAACTTGATTATCTAAATGTTTCCACTTAATTCCGTTTGTATAATCTGTAGTTTTATAAGAATTATCACAAACTTGGTCATTATTATCATCTTGATTTAAAATGTTATTTTTATTTAAAATTTTTAATGTTCGATTATCATGTTGACCTGAAAAATCTGTTGGTTTTGTTTGTAATAATTCAGTTCCTGCTAAAATTAATTGTCTTCCTTGACTTGTTATTTGCATCATTAATGCTTGTTTATATAATGCAATATTTTCATTTAAATTTCGATCTGAAATAACATTAATTTTATCTCATAAAGTAAATCCATCATGGCAAGCAACATATTGTAAAGCTAGTGAAGGATCGCTTGTAAATAATTCATAATTTTTGTTTTTAGTTGAAATTTCTTTAGGAAAATTAAAATTTTTTAAATTTGCAACAACTGAAAAAATATAATCGTCCATTTTGTTAAAATTTCCAAAAATTAAGCCCTTTTCGTTGTTAGCAATATCATCTGCTCCTTTAATGGCATTTCTGATTGTGTCATTAAAGTAAGCAAATTTATATTTATTTTCATTTATTCCTTTAGTTCATGAATTATTAAAATCTAAATCACTAAAAGGTCAGGCTTCACCATGCAAAATAATATTTGGGTTGATTTTTCTTAATTTAACAGCAATTTCTTTTAACGTTTGTTTGTCAATAAATGTTGAAAGATCAAATCTAAAACCATCAACACCAAAATACTTTGCATAATAAATTAATGAATCTAAAATTAATTTTCTTACCATTTTTGCTTCGCTATTTAATGCGGGAAATGCAACTGGTTTTACTTTACTTTTGTTTCTAAAATAATAATTGGGAACAATTTTTTCCAATAAATCATTAAACATCATATGATTATAAACAACATCAATAATAACTGCAATGTTATTTTCATGTGCCTTATTAACAAAATTTTTAAAATCCCCAATAGATGATTGAGCATCTTTTGGATTATTAGAATATCAACCATTAAGTGCAAAATAATTTAAAGGATCATAGCCTCAATTGTAATTTGTTGTTCAACCACTACCTTGATTTTTATTTAAAATTTTTAAATCATTATTATTAATAGTATAAATAGAATGAACTGGTAAAAGTTGTAAATGAGTGATTGACAAATCTTTTAAATAATCAAAAATTTTATTTTCAATTGCTGCGTTAAATGTTCCTAATCTATTTTTAAAATCATTTTGATTTAAAAGAGAAGTAAAATCTCTTATGTGTAATTCGTAAATTAACGGATCGACACCATTATTTAAATTACTAATTAAGGGTTTATTAGGAATTTCATTTACTAATATTTTTTGTCAATCCACAATTACAGAATAGGGTATTTCTTTTGTTTTTCCTTTTCAATCAAAAGGAAAAAATGCTTTAGCATAAGGATCAAAAGTTATTTGATACTGCCTTTGATCTTTATTTAAAATTTTATATAAATAAAGTTTTGATTCATAAGCACTTGCTATGGTAATAGTTCAAAAACCTTTATTGTTTTTTAGCAAAAAACTTTGCAATTTTTGCTTATTTTCATCAAATAATTCAAGATAAACTTCTTTTGCTAATGGTGCTCAAAAAGTAAATTTAAACCCCTTTTTTACTTTTTGAACACCTAAATACTTATTTTGCAAATTGAGTTTTTCATCGATTGTTTTAACATTATTACTAACTTTTAAATAATCGCCGTTATATTTAATCATTTTTCTCCTGTTAATGTGCTTTTATTTTTAATTAGTTACTTTTAAAATTGCAAATCCCATTTCATTGAGATTTATTTCATTATTTTTTAATTCTACATTTTCTGAATAAACAATTTCTGCTTTTACATTTTCTTTTAATTTGTAATTCGTCTTTTTACCTAAACCTGCTGAAAAAATAAATAAATATTGTTCTGTTTGTTCGATATTTTGCCTTACTAATACTCTATAGTCGGGATTTTTTACAAATTCATTTGCATCAGCTATGGTTTTAGAATCTTGCAAGTACATAAATGGATGTTTTTTCCTAAAATTATTCATAAATTTAATTAAATTAAATGTTGAACTTGGATTATTTACTTGATCTTCAACATAATCAATATCACTAGAATAATTTAAATGAATGTGATCATTTGGACTTTTTTCTTCTTTAAAATTTACTTGCAGATCCTTATTTTTTCATTTAAATGGTTCTCTCATAAAAGAATCGCCTTTAGATTGAGAAGAGTGCATATAAAGTTCATCGCCATGATAAATTATTGGATTTCCCGGCATCGATAATAAAAAGAAATAAGCATTTTTAACAGCTAATTTTGCCCTATCAGAAAGATTTTTAGATAAATCGTCTTCTTGTTCAACAGCTTTTCGAAATGAATTAATTCAGCGATCAACATCGTGATTAGTTAAAAACGGAATTCATAAATGTTGTTTTTCACTACCTAAATTATTTAAAAATGTTTTTAGTTGATCGTGTTTAAAATTTAAAAAGAAGAAATTATTTTTTCAATGTTTACCATCATAAACTGTTCCAAGAGCTAATTTTTGTCCATCATAAAAATACTTTTTAGCACTTAAAGGCGAATCTCATCATTCGCCCATCATAAAAATATCTAAGTTTCGATTTATAGATTGTAGTCCCTGAATGCTAGCTTCCCTTAATTCACTAAAAATTTTATTTTCATTATAATTATTTTTTGTTTCATTTTTTGAAGAAAAGTATTCAACAAAAGCATCATATCGAAACCCATCTACTCCTAATTTAGTTCAATACGATTGAATATATTTTAATTCTTGAATAACTTCTGGATTATCCAAATTTAAATCTGGCATTCCAGCTCAAAATTTTGATGTATACCACTTATTTGTACCTTTTTTATTTTTTAAATTAGGAAATAAATTTCTTAATTGATCTGTATCTTGATTTGTATCTTGGATTTGATTTTCATAAAAACGATAGAAATTTTTATATTTTTCATCGCCTTCTAATGCTTTTAAAAATCAAGGATGTTCAAAAGAGGTGTGATTAAAAACTAAATCTAAATAAATCTTAATTCCCTTTGAATGAGCTTCTTGTAAAAATTCAATAAATGCTTGTTTTCCACCTAATTCTGGAGCTACATCTGTATAATTGATTACATCATAACCATGATAAGAACTTGCAGGGTGAATTGGTGAAAGATATAATTGATCTATTCCTAAATCAACAAAGTAATTCAAATTGTTTTTTAAACCAATAAAATCGCCAATTCCGTCGTTATTTCCATCGGCAAATGCATAGACTAAAAGTTGATAAATTGTGGAACTTTTTTCATTATTTTTACTATAAAAAGGTGCAATAAATTGCACATTTTTATCATCATCTTTATAACTTAATTTATTGTATTCTTGATAAAACTCTTTTCCTTGTCAATTTAAAGATTTTTTTGTTGAACAAGAAACAACTGTCAATAAACTAGCCATAAATGCATTTGTAATTAATAATTTTTTATAAAATGATTTTTTTGTCATTTTTTAAATAACCAAAGTTTTTTAAAGAAAAAAGCCCGAAAATTCCAGTAGTTAATAATAAAACAAAAATTATTCATCCTGTTGTATAATCAGGAGGATTTAATGTTTTAATAATTCTTTCCTGTCTTAATAAAGTTTCTGCAATTGGTGGTTGAAATGAAAGTAAAATTGAAATTAAAATAATTGCAAAAATCACTAAAAATATATTAATTTTTAAAAATAATAAATTGTTGTTAGTTTGTTTTAAATAATTTACTGTGCTGATAATAGAGATAACTATTATTATTGCAACTAAAAGAGAAAATAAAACTCATATTACTCTAAATATTGGTAATTGTGCATATATTTGCGAATTTTCATTATTAAATTTTTCACCAATATAATTTTTCTCTTCCTCTAAATAATCTAATGCACTTTGATAAAAACCGAAAAACAGTCCAAAGCTGATTATTGAAACTAAAATCATTAAAATAAAAGTAATTTTTCTATATGTGTATGTTTGAAAATATTTCATTAATTTAATCTTTCTTCTGTATTTTTATCAAAAATATGTACTCTTTCGTCATTAAATGAAACTCAAACTATTTGATATAATTCAAAATCACGATTATTTAAAACAGTTGCAACAATTTCTTTTTCTCAATTTATTTTAATTACTACTGAAAGTTCTTTTCCTAGCGATTCAACAGCAAAAATTTTTCCTCTAATAGAATTTGGTTGTTGACTTTCGTGAATAATAACATCCTCTGTACGATAACCAATAACTAATTCTTTTTTATCTTTTAAAGTTTCTTTTAATTGTTCTGGTAAAGTTAATGTTCATTTTGTTCCTTCTAAAACAAAATTATTATCTTGATTTTCACCAACTAATAAATTCATTGTAGGCGAACCGATAAATTTAGCAACAAAAATATTTGCTGGCTTAAAATATAACTCTTTGCTTGTACCATTTTGCTGAATTTTACCATCATTTAAAACAACGATTTGATCTCCCATTGTCATTGCTTCTAATTGATCGTGAGTAACATAAATCGATGTTGTTCCTAAAAGTCTGTGAATTTGAACTATTTCTCTTCTCATCGATTCACGTAATTTAGCATCTAAATTTGATAAAGGTTCATCCATTAAAAAGATCGATGGTTTTCTTACTATTGCTCTACCAATTGCAACTCTTTGTCTTTGACCTCCGGATAAATCACGTGGCTTATTGTATAAATAATTATCAATTTTTAAAATTTTAGCAGCATCTTTTACTCTTCGGTCGATTGTATCTTTTCTTTCTTTAGCAATTTTTAAACCAAAACTCATATTATTATAAACATTCATATGAGGATAAAGGGCATATGATTGAAATACCATTGCAATATTTCTTTCTGCAGGCGAAAGATTATTAAATCTTTTTCCGTTAAATAATAAATCACCTTTAGTAATTGAATTAAGTCCAGCAATCATTCTTAATAATGTAGTTTTTCCACAACCTGATGGTCCTAAAAAAATGCAAAATTTTCCTGCTTCAATTTTTAAATTAATATCTTTTAAAGTTCATTTATCATTACCCTCGTATTTTTTTGATAAATTAACTAATTCAATTGTTCCACCACTATTGGATTGAGTTATTTCTCCAATTTCATTTAAAAATGTATCAAATTTCAAATCATAAGCATTAATGTCATCTAATTCAACATTTTCTAATAAAGTATTTTCTTTTTTCATTTTATCCTTTCACTGCACCTTCTGATAAACCACCAACAATATGTCTTTGTGATAACATAAATAATACAAATGGTGGAATTGATGCTAATAGAGCACCTGCTGAATATGCTCCGGCATTAATATGTTTTGGTTCTGTGGAAATAAATGAATCAAGTCCCACAGCTAATGTTGTTTGTTTCATATCTGCTATTGTAAATTTAGGCAAAATCACATCACCAAAAGGAATTAAAAACGATCATAGGGCAATTATTGCGATCATTGGTCTTGCTATTGGTAATAAAATTCTAGTAAATAATTTTCAATTACCACAACCATCGATTTTTGCTGAATCATCTAATTCTCGCGAAATTGAATCTAAATAACTTTTAAAAACAAAAGTGTTCCCTGCTATTGCACCACCTGAATAAATCAATATTAATGTAATTCTCGGATCTAATCCAAGCGAATCTCTTCCTAGAGTTACTATAATATAAAGCGAAATTAGTGAAGCCGTTGCTGGAATCATTTGTAATAACATAATCACTGAAAGCGAATGTTTTGATCCTGCAAATTTAAATCTAGAATAGGCATAACCATTAAATGCTACAAAAACGATTGTAATCAACATTGTTGATAATGCTATAATAATTGTATTTATGTATCAATTTACATATAAACTTCTTTCATTTTGAAATAAATACACAAAATTATCAAAACCAAATTTAAATGAATCCGGTGATAAAGAAATATATCTAGGATTGAAGGTATTGAATGAAGCTAACACCATAGTTACTAGTGGAAATAAAATAATAAAAACTCAAATTAATAAAAGCAAGTAATTAAAAAATAAATATATACCTTCTATTAAAGTAAGTGGTTTAGAATCGGAAGTATGAATTTTTATTTTACTATTTTTAAAAGCATTAGTTTTAATTTTTTTATCTTTTATTTTACTTTTTAAAGAAAATAATTTCATTTTATTTACCTCCTTTTGCTAAACTTTTTGCAAATCCATATGCTGCAAATGATACAGATATTAATGATGCTAAAATAACAAGCGCAGATGAAAATGCAACGTTTCCATCAATTTGTACAGCGGTTGTTAGTTTATAAATTCATGAAATAATAATATCTGTACTTGCTTCTTGAAAGGCGGTTGGATTTAAATATGCAGGTCCACCACCTGAAAATAGTGAAATTATTGTAAAGTTATTGAACATAAATGTAAATTGTCCTATTAATAAAGGCGCTAATGAAGAAAGTAAAATCGGTAAAGTTATATGTCAAAATAGTTTTGATTTTCTTGCGCCATCTATTTCTCCTGCTTCATATATATCTTTCGGTATCGATTGTAAATTACCTGTTATTAATAAAAAGATATAAGAATGTCCTAATCAAGTTTGAATTACTATTAATAAAAATCTTACTCAACTAGTGCTTGCGAAAAAGTTAATTCCACTATCAATAATATTTAACTTAATTAAAATGTAATTAATTAAAGATGAACTATCTGCTTGAAATGCTGATTTTAAGAAAATAATTGTAACAAAGGCAGGTATTGCCCACGGAATGATATAAATCAATCTAAAGAATTTTTTAAATTTAATTTTTTCACTATTAACTAAAATTGCAAATAATGTTCCAACTATAATTACAGATAAACCTGATAAAAAGGTTCACATTAATGTTCAACCCACAACTCTAGAAATTGATGTTAGTAGTCCATTATTTCTAAAAATTCATCATTTACCATATTGACCAAATCCAATTCAATCTACCGTTTGTCCTGGAGGTGTATGTTGAAATCCAGTGTTTGAAAAGGAAATTAATAATGATGTAATTAAAGGAACTAAAACAATAAATGCAATTAAAAATCATCCAGGAATTGAAATTAACCAAGGGAATCCTTGTTCACTTAATCATTTTTTTGTTTGACTTCAAGTTTGAGGTCGCATTCCTTCTTCTAAAAATTTACCTTGCCTATATGCACCAACTGCACTGGAAATGATAAATGCTAATGTAACTGCTAATAAAATAAATGAAGCTGCAGCACCGAACATTCAAAATCTTGCATCTGGTAAAATTCCTTTTTCAAAATTATGGATACTTTTACCTAAATCAATAATTCCTTGAATTCCTCCAATTTTATTTCAAGTTATTCCAAATGAAAAGGGAACAAATACTGCATAAAACAGTGTTGATAAAATTAAATATAAAATTGCCTTACGATATTCTTTAAAAATAAATAATTGCGCAAGTCCTGGAAATAATAAATTTAAAAACATCGCTTTTCATTTTGCGCCATTTTTATTTTCTGTTGGTATTTGTTTTACTACTTCAGTAACTTTTGATTCATAAATTTTTTTAACTATTTTTCTTTTTGAATTTAATCTAATAAACTGAGTTTTTAAAATAGATTTATTTTTTTCTTTTTCATCAAATAATTTTAAGGAATTAATATCTTCTTTATAATTAATTTTTAATTCTTTTAATTTAAATGAATATGCCTTTTTAGTAATCTCGTTTGCTTTTAATTTAGATTTTAAGTTATTAACATTTTCTTGATATTCTGTTTTTATAGATAAAAATTTATTTTCTAATCTTTCTTTATTTTCCTGAAGTGGATTACTATCAATTTCTAAAATTTTTAATTTTGCATTTCTAGATTCATAATTAAATTTATTTAATTGCTTGTTTCAATCACTTAAATATTCAAATAAAGCATCAGATTTTTTGATAAGAAAATCACCATCATAACTATATTCTTGTTTTAATTGACCTAATTTTTTATAATAATTTGCTTTTACATATAAAAGCGCATTTTTATATTTACTTTTTCTATAAATGAATGGTAAATGATTTTCTAAATGAATTTCCAGTCTTTTTTTATCTTCTATTTTAATATTTTTTATTGTCGATTCAACTTTGTTAATAACATCTTGAAAATGGGATTTATTTTTATTGAAAACTATTTCATTTTCTTTGTTTTTAGTATGAAAATCAACTAAAGATAAATGGTATTTTTCATAAACATCTTTTAAATGTTTTTTTGCATTTAATTTTAAGAAATTAGCAATAATAAGTGCTTTTTGATACTGCTTGTTAATTTTAAATAAATCCTTAACTATTTTAATTTCTTGTTTATATTCTTGTTTTATTTGTTTTTCTTGAAGTTTTTTACCAGCGTAATATTGCTGCAATTTTAAATTCTTTTCTTTATTCGCTTCAATTAACTCAACTTTTTTTGCCTTGATTTTTAATTTTCTTTCTTTTAATTCTGATTTGGCATCTAAAATTTTTGTTTGATATTCTTCATTATATGAATATTCAGCTTGTAAAATCCTTTTTTGATAATCAATTTTTAATTCTTTTTTTTCTTTTTTAAATTTTTCTTTTGATTCTTTTTTAATTGTTGGCAATTGATTTTCTATTTCACTTTTTTTAATAAATAATTTACTTTGTTTATTTATTAAGACTTTATAAAGTTCTTTTATTTTTTTAATATTTGCATCATCATTTAAAATAATTTGCTGTTCACTTGTGAATTTATCAATGTTCTCAAAAACTGATTTTTTACTAAATCTTTCTTTATTGTTGGTAATTTTTATGTATTGATAAATAATAATTAAAAATGCTTTATGCATTAAGAGAATGTTTTCATCACTTTTTGCCTTTTCTAAAACTGATTGAATGTTTTGCTCTTTAATCGAAACATCATCAGCTGTTTTTAAAAGCATTTTATAGTAATTGTGAACATAATTAGCTGATTCAATGTTTTTTTTATCAATTTTTTTAATCTCAAATTTAATTAATGATTTTAAATCTTTTGCTATTTTTAATTGCTTAATTGTTTCTTTTAAAATTTGTGATTCATTTCTATGTGAAATTTTTAAAGTAGTTAGTGCTCTTTTTTCTTCGTTTTTTAAATTCAATCTAGCTTTTAAAAACAGATTTTTATCAATTTTTTTCTTTAAATCGAGATTTCTTTTTTTACGATCATAAACATTTTTAGATTGGTTAATAAAATCTTTATATGAATATTTTTTATCATTAATTTTTTTCTCATAGCTTTCGCCATATCAATTTCATAATTTAATTTTTTCCAATTTAACCTCCTTTGCTTATTCGTAGTTTTTTATAATGATGCATTAATCTTTTTCTTTTTAAATCAATTAATAAATAACAGTTAATTATTGCTAAAATAGAAAATATTATTGTTCAAAAAATTACAATCATTAGCCTGATGATATTTTCATTTATATTTCCGCTTGTAAAATATGGAGCAATTATAATTCCTATGAAAAATAAAATTCATATAAAACAAAATAAATAACCATAACCATATTTTTTAGAAATAATAATATTTATTAAATATCCAATGATAACAACTGAATTAGTGATATAACCAACATATCTAACTGTTAAAAAAGTATTGATTGCACTTTCTCTTTCTTGATCTTTTAAATTATCAAATGCTTGTGTTCCTATTATTAATCCTTCTAAAAGTCAAAATAATAAAAAAATAATAGAAATAGAAAGAAGTGTAATCAATAAATAAAATATTCTTCTTTCTATTTTTGGTTTATATTTCATTTTTATTTAATAAAGTCAGGTGCATTACTTGAATTTCAAGTATTAACGTTTACTTGTACTAATTCATCAATTTTATTTACAAATATTTCTTGGAATTGTTCTAATGTTGTTCCTTTAGCAATACTTTCATAGAATTTTGCACTACCAAATGATTGATCGTTTCATATTCCTCAAAATTGCTTAAATTGTGGATTTCAATTATCCAATCTTCCTTCTTTTATGTTAAATACTCCAAGTCCATCTTTTTCAGATAATGGTTTAGTAGAAGTAATAACATCGATAATTTTTTGTGCAACATTTCCATTTTTGTATTCATTAACTAATAAAGTAACTTCTGAAACTGTTTTATCAGAAGAAGATGAATCTTTTTTAGGGAATTTAGTTGCTAAAAATTGAGGTTCATATCCGTCTTTTCAATTTAGTCAATCTGCTTGATTAATGTAATTATTAAAATATAGTTCAGCAGCTTTATTAATTGTCTCTTCATTAACAGCGGTTTTTGCATAAGTTTTTGAAAATTCAGCTGCTGCTTTTTTAACTTCTGCTAATTTTTTTGTTCTACTTTCGGCGTTTTTTAGTTCTTGTGTTAATTCGACTTTTTCGCCACCGTTATCACCATTAGCTCCAAAAATTAATTTTTCCACTTTTCTAATGTGTAAGTTATTTTCATCTTGCTCTAAATCCTTAGGAACTGAACTAGTTTTTAATAATGTTTTAGCAATTTGTCATGTTTCATTGGTTGAACCTTTTAAATTTGCTAAATCTGTTAATCCTAAAAGTGCTGCTATTGCATTTCTTAATCCAGTAGCTTGTTTTAAAGGATTAGATGTTAGTTTGGTTAAATGTTCATCTGTTACACCTGGATATTTACTTTTTGTATTATCGTATACTTCTGTGTATAAATTAGCATCATTTAATGGAGAAGAATTTTGTTCTTGACTTCAACTTTTATCTTGACCATAAACTTTTGATAAATTTTGTTGAACTATATTAACATTTTCATTAAATTTTGCTAATAATTCATCAATATTAGCATACCCGGCTTCTGTTGCGAATGTGCTTAATGAAGTTTGTTGAAGTTTTCTATCTTCGTCAAGTCTTGTTTTCAATCTATCTTGAATATTTGTATAATATGGAATTTTTGTATCTTTTTTGAAGTATGCATAATATGATTCTGTTTTAAAAATAATTGATAAAACTTCTTCTAATGCTTTTTCTCTCTCAACAGATGCTCCATTGTTTCTTGAGTTAATTGCTCACGATCATGAACCAGCTGCTTGAATGTATTCTTTATCATTTTTTAATTTAGGAGTATTTAAAAAAGTGTTAATTCCTTGATTTGAAGCATTACCAACATCTCACGAACCTACAAAAGCATATTTTAATTTTTTAGCAGCTAAAAGTTCTTGCACTTTATTTTGCACAGGACCCATATCGTGTTGTAATAATGTTTTTAAATCATTTTGTTCAATTCCATTTTGACTTCATTTTGTTTGTTTATATTCTTCTTCTGTTTTAGAAAATGCCGCTTCTCACACTGGGAACATTAATTCAGCAGCTACTTTAACAGCTTCTTTAAATTTGCTATGATTTGAATCTGATTTTAAAAATCCTGAAGATCATGTTCCATCTTCTTTAACATAAAACATTTTCTTCATTTCATCAGAAGTTAAATGTCCACCTAAAATACCATTACCGTATCATCCGTCTTGAATTCTGAAAAATGCCTTTCCTTCTTTTACTAATTCAACCATTTCATCTGTGTCTTTATTTTCTAAATCTTTTTTAACTTCCTCTAATGTTTGACTTGACATCATAACAATTCCCTCTTTGTTATGAGCGAAATTATAGAAACTAGCATTTTTATCATTTACATATCTAAATGAACCGAAGGAATTAATAAAACTTTTTTCCGCATCACTTGCATTAATTTGTTGAATTAATTTATTTTTAAATTCTTCTGAATAAGGTTTTAAGGCTCTTTTACTTAATAAATCTGTTATTCTGTCTTGCGGACTGTAAATTAAATCAGGTGAATTTTTATCTAATAAAGATGTGTTTACTATTTGATCAATAGCACCGAAAACTTCTTTTTCAATAAAAACTAATCTATACCCGTTTTTATATGATTCAGTATTTTTAAATTCGTTTTCAACTTGATTTCAAAATTCGGTTTGTGGACCATATTTAGCAACTCTTATTTCTTTAGAGTTAGCAAATTCATTAACATTATCTCCACATGAAATAAATGCTAAAACCGGTAATCCCAAAACTGAAAGTCCTAATATTTTTTTACTTTTTCTCATTTTTTTCCTTTTCTATTCAAAAACTATTTCATTGAATTTTAAACAAGATAATGAAACAAATAAATTTATAAAAGAAAGGAAAAACAAAATTAAAAATATAATTTCTAAATAAACCAAAATTTTTCCACTTTCTGTTTTCGGTAATATTCTTACAAGTCTAATTACATAAACAATATTTACTAAAAAACAAAAAACAAAAAAAGAAATTATTAATCTAAATTCCATTTTGTTTAATAATAAAAACAACTTATCTTGTAAGTTTTTTTCTTCAGTGTTTATTAGTAAAAAAATGAAAAAAATTAGAGAAATAGAAAAAATTATCGCAGAAAAAAACGAATATAAATGTTCGATTACTTTCGGCAAATATTTTCTTTCTCTTGGCGCTTTTCCTAAAAATAAATTTTTCATAGTTTTTGTTCAAAATTACAATGTGTTTTAATTTTAGTGAAGTTATTCACTTTATCAATTATATATATATATATATATATATGACGAAAGAAAAACACAAAAAAGTTCAAAAAAAATCATTATTTTTGACTTTTTTGAACTTTTTTTTGAATTATTATGAATATTTTTTTGATAAAATCATTTTAGGAGGATAATATGCTAGAAATTTCATGTGGTGCTATTGTTTTTAAAAAATTTAAAAGGCAAATTAAAGTTTTAATAGTTAAACAATTTAATAAATTTTGATCTTTTCCAAAAGGACATGTGGAAAATGATGAAACTCATATTCAAACTGCAATTAGAGAGTTAAAAGAAGAAACTAATTTAGAAAATGTTATTATTATGGAACAATATCAATATGAAACAAATTATAAATTGGATAATAATAACGATAAAAAAGTAATTTTATTTTTAGCAATAGAAAAGGAAAAAAATATTTTAAAAATTAATGATAAAGATATTACTAAAGTAAAATATTTACCAGTAAAAAGAGCTATGAATATGTTAAAAAGAAAGGATTTAATTGAAATTTTAAGAAAATCTTTTAATGATTTGCAATTTTTAATAAAAGATAATAAAAAAGAGGGAATTTAAAAATAAAACCCTCTTTTTTATTAAAGCCATTTTTAAAAATCATATATTTTAGTTCTATAAAATACAATATCTTTTTTTAAAACTCAAAATATTCATCTGCGGTTTAAAACATATTCTAAAATATCAGTTTTTGTCATCATTTTTGACTTACCATACTGAAATCATATTTGATAAAAGGCAGAAAATAATCAATATGGAACAAAAAATATCGTAGGTAGTCAGCTCAAAATTAAAAAGACTGTATCGCTTTTAATAACGGTTCACAAACTTGCGATAAAAGCACTATAAAATAGCATTCCTAAGGAAATAAATAAAATAATTTTTGCATATGCATCATAAATAGCAAAAAAAGCAAATTGACGATGTTTTTTCTCTGTTAAATAATTTTTATTTTCACTTTTGTTTTTATCAATATAATTAACTATTTTATATTTAAAAGCTAAAATTTCAATTAAAGAACTTATCGCTAAACTTATATACAAAATTAAATTTTTTAAAAAATAATCTAGTCTGTCAAATGAAACAAAATATTTTTTAATTAGATGCTCACTTGTAAATATCGAGGCAAAAAATAATCCAGAAAAGAAAACTGATAAAAATCATCATAAAAAATGATATTCATCTAATTTTATTTGAATTTTATCTTTTATTTTAAGGTCTTTAAATTGATTATGAAAATCAAAATCGTTATCGTTCATATTATTAAACATTAATTTGTTTCTCCTTTTTATGTAATACTTTTATAACTTTATAAAAAATATCAGTTTTTTTTTTTTTTTTTTTTATCAACTTGTTTTAATTAATATATTAAATTATACAAAAATATTTATAAATATTTAGAATCTTAAAGATAAAATTAAACTTATTTTAAAAATATAAATTTAAAAAATAATCAAAAACTATTTTTAAAATTCTGTTTAAAACATAAATTAATAAATTCTTTTTTAGTAAGGTAAAAAAGTAATATAATTGAATTAATAATTTTATAAATTTATAAAAAGGAAAAAAATGAAAAAAGGTACTTATAATACAATTAAAAATGCAATTGAAATGCATGATAATATTTTTATATTTCATCATATTAGACCCGATGGAGATTGTTTAGGTTCTCAATTTGGTTTAGGTGAATTAATTAAATTAAACTATCCGAAGAAAAAAGTATTTTACATCGGAGATTCTAAAGGTATTTTATCGTTTTTAGATTTTACTCATTATGATGAAAGTAAATTAACTGAAAAAGATTTTAAAAATTCTTTAGGTATTGTTGTTGATGCTTCTAGTTCTGATAGATTAGAAAAAAAAGAACTAATTTTATCAGGAAAAATTAGTGCAATGGCAAGATTAGACCATCATCCTAATGGAGCAGATATTGATTATAAATATAATTGAATTGATGCATCATATGCTGCCGCAGCTGAAATGGTTGGTTATCTAGCGATGAAAGCAAAATGAAAAATTGACGCCCATGCAGCTGAATACATTTATACAGGAATTTACACCGATTCAGGAAGATTTTTTTATAGCGACACAAGTAAAAGAACTTTTGTAGTAGCTGCTCATTTAATGAAATATGGATTAAATATTCATAAAATTCATCAAGAATTATCAGGTAAAACAATGAAGGAAATTAAATTCCATGGTGAAGTTTTATCAAACTTTGAAAGCAAAGAAAAAGTTATTTGATACTATGTAAAAAATGATGTTATTGAAAAGTTGAATTTAAGTTATGAAGAGGCTAATCAAGTTAATATTCTAGCTAACATCGAAGATAATAGAATCTGAATTTTCTTTATAGACCAACCAGATGGAGAAATTAGAGTTCGTTTAAGATCTAATGGTCCAAAAGTTAATTTAATCGGAAGAGAATATGGCGGAGGAGGTCATGATAATGCTTCAGGTGCTATGATTAGTGATCCTGCACTAATTCCGGAAATAGTTGAAAAAGCCATTAAATTAATAAAGGATTTTGAAAATGAAAATCGGTAGTATAAAAGAAGTAACTGAAATAATTAAAAATCATGATAATATCGTAATTTTTCATCACATTAGACCTGATGGAGATTGTTTAGGTTCGCAATTTGGTCTAAAACAATTGATTTTAGATAACTTCCCTAACAAAACTGTTAAAACTGTTGGAGATTCTAAAGGTATTTTATCATTTTTGGATTTTCAATTTCAAAACGATCTTTCTGATGATTTTTTAAAAAGTGCTCTTGCTATTATAGTTGATGCAAATTTTAAAGAAAGAATAGAAAAACGTGAATTATTAGATAAAAATATTTTTAAATCAGTCATTAGAATTGATCATCATCCTAACGAAGATGATTTAAATACTGATGTTAAATGAGTTGATTCTTCATATATTGCAGCTGCTGAACAAATTGCCCATCTAGCTGTAGAAAATAAATGAACAATTAGCGCTAAAGCAGCTGAGTACATTTATACAGGAATTTACACCGATTCAGGAAGATTTTTATATTCTAATACAAGTTCAAGAACTTTATTTTTAGCATCAGAACTTTGAAAAACAGATATGAATATTGAAAAAATTCATTCTAATTTGACAAAAAACAGTGAAAATGATTTAAGATTTCAAGCATATATTTTATCCAATTTTAAAAGATTGGAAAATGTAATATATTATTCTATGGATTTAGAAACACAAAAAAAATTCAATAAAGATTCTGCAGCTGCAACTAGACCTAATATTTTAGCTAATATTGATAATTATCGAATTTGACTTTCATTTACTCAAGAAGAAGATAAAAAATGAAGAGTTGAATTTAGATCGAATGGTCCAGTAGTTAGAAATGTTGCTGTCAAATGAGGTGGTGGAGGCCATGAAAGGGCATCGGGTGCAATAATTAATGATGTTAATGACATTGAAAAAATTGCTTATGACTGTCAACAAGAATTTGAAAATTGAAATAAACACAATTAAAAAAATAAAAAAAATTATTTTATAATTTACAATGTTTAAAAAAACGAGAAAAATTATATAATTTAATAGTAAAATAAAAAAATAAATATTTATAGGAGAAAAAATGAAAATTATATCAGTTGGTGCAAACCATGCTGGAACTTCTTTTTTAAGAACAATGAAAAAGATTGCTCCTGATGCACATCTTGTAGCTTATGATAGAAACACAGACATTTCTTTTTTAGGATGTGGAATTGCATTATGAGTAGGTGGAGAATTTGATACACCAGATGGATTATTTTATTCAAGCATTGAAGAGTTAAAAAATCTTGGTGTTGATGTTAAAATAGCTCATGAAGTTGTTGAAATAAATAGAGAAGAAAAATATGTATTAGTTAAAGATTTAAATACTGGAGAAACATTTAAAGATACATATGATAAATTAGTTTATGCAGGTGGAACATGACCTATTGTTCCTGCATTTGAAAATGTTGATTTAGAAAATATTATTGTTTCAAAAATATTTGCTCATGCTAAAGAAATTAAAGCTAAAGCAGTAGATCCTGAAATCAAAAATGTTGTAGTTGTTGGTGCTGGGTACATCGGTATTGAACTAGTAGAGGCTTTCCACAAATATGGAAAACATGTAACATTAGTTGATATGCAAGATAGAATTATTCCTAACTACTTTGACCCAGAATTTACTTCAAAAGTTGAAGAATCAATGAAGCAACATGGAATTAAATTACAATTAGGAGAAAGAGTTCAAAGATTTGAAACCGAAGATGGAAAAACAGTTTCAGCTGTAGTTACAGATAAAGGAACATATGCAGCTGATTTAGTAATTTTAGCAATCGGATTTAAACCAAATACTGAATTAATTCAAGGTGTAGAAAAAACTGAAAATACAGCTATTAAAGTTGATAAATTCCAAAGATCATTAAGTGATGAAGATTTATATGTAATCGGTGATTCTGCTTCTATGATTCATAACTCAACAGGAGAATATACACATATTGCTCTAGCAACAAATGCTGTTAAATCAGGAATTGTTGCAGCATTCCATTTAGCTGGAAATGAAGGAATTACATTCCCAGGATACAGCGGAACAAATGCAATTAATGTGTTTAACTACAATTATTCATCAACAGGTTTAACAGATGTTACTGCTGCTAAATATGAACATCTAAAAGATAAAGTTGCATCAGAATACTTCGAAGACAATGATAGACCAGAATTTATGAGACATCATTACAAAGTGTGAATTAAATTAACATACGATAAAGAAACTTTAAGATTATTAGGAGCACAAATCGGTTCACAAGGAAGAGCGGCAAACCATACAGAAGTAATGTACATGCTTTCACTAGCAATTCAACAACAATTAACTCTTCCACAAATCGCTTTAATGGACTACTACTTCTTACCACACTTTAACAAACCATTTAACTTTATCATTCAAACAATTTTAAACGCTTTAGGTTTAAAATATAACGAATAATTTATTTAATATCAAATATATAAAATAAATGTGAAAAAATAGCAAGTAATTCTCTTGCTATTTTTATTTATGTTTTATAATTGTTATTATGAAAAACAAATGACAAATTAAAAGTAGTGAAGAATTAAATCTTTCTTTTGATTTTGAAATTTTACTTCACCAAGAAAGAATATTAGATATTAAAATCAATAAAATGTTACGCAATTTAAAATATGATGAAAATTATTTTAATTGATTTATGGAAGATTTAATTTTTCTTCTAGATGAAAATAGATATCAAAGAAGATGAGATTATGGAACTATTAATATTTATAATATTAGTAATTTAAATTTATCAAAAGAAAATGAAAAGGATTTTTTAAATCTTTTTAAATCAGTAACAAATTTCGATTTATTAGCAAAGGAGTAATATAATGAAAATATTTGTAAGTAAAAATTATTCGCCATTTTATAATTTGGTTCTTGAAGAATTGATGATTAAAGACGATAATAATAAAGAAGATATAGTTTATTTGTATCAACATAATAATGCAGTAATTATTGGAAGAAATCAAAATGCACATAGCGAAGTTAAATTTGATGTTTTAGAAAAGGAAAATATTGATTTATATAGAAGAAATTCAGGCGGAGGCGCTGTCTATCATGATTTAGGAAATTTAAATTTTTCTTTTATAACTAAAAAAGATGAAAGAAGTTATGAAAAATTTTTAGAACCAGTAATGGAATTTTTAAAAACTTTAAATTTAAATGTCGAATTTAAAGGTAGAAATGATTTAGTAGTTAATGGTTCTAAATTTTCTGGCAATGCCCAATTTATTTATAAAGATAAAATGGTTCACCATGGAACAATTTTATTTAATGTAGATTTAACAAAACTTTCTAAAGTTCTTAATCCAAGTAAATTGAAAATGGAATCAAAAGGAATTAAAAGCGCTAGACAAAGAGTGACTAATCTTTTAGATGAATTAGAGCAAAAAATTTCTATTCAAGAATTCATTGATAAATTTGCCCTATTTTTAAAAGAAAAATATAATGCAACAGATTTTATTATTCCTGAAAATTATTATCAAAAAATAGATGAAATTGCAGAATATAAAAAATCAAATGATTGATTATTGGGAAAAAATCCAGAATTTTCTTTTTTTAATGAAGCAAAAACTGATGGGGGAATTTTACAAATAAAGGCTAATGTTATTAAAAATAAAATCGATTCACTTCAATTTCAAGGTGATTTTTTAAGTAAGGCTGACATTAATGAAATTATTCCGTTATTTTTAAATAAAAATTATGATAAAAAAGAAATTGAAAATATTTTAAATTCAATAAGTAATTTAAATGATTATTTTGGAACAATAACCATTGATGAAATAATTTCAATTATGTTTGGAGAATAATGGATAAAAAATTTATAAAAATCTTTGACGAAGAAGTTTTTTATGTTGAAGAAAATACAGGAAAAGAAAAAGTTTTATTTTTACACGGTTTTAACTCTTCTCACAATTTTGCTCAACAGCTTTATTTATTAAAAAATAGAAACTATGATGTAGTGGCAATTGATTTTCCTGGCTGTGGTAAAAGTAGCGCAAACAGCGAAATTACGATCGAATATTATCAAAAAATTGCTCAAGAATTTGTAAAACAAATAAACTATAATTTTAAATTAGTAGTGGGGCATTCTTTAGGTGGAGCAAGTGCATTATATTTATTAAATAGTAAAATGGTTAATTATGCACTTTTAGCTGCACCTATTAATTACAATATTTTATCTGCAAAACTAGATGAAACAACTGAAAAACTTAAAAGATGATTAATTCCAAGCAATTTAAATGATGCGATTGAAAGTTCCGAAAACTTAGTATTTAATAACAAAAATGGTTACAAAGAAAATTTAAATAAAATTGCTACAATGTTTTTAAAAATTACTAAATTTAAAGAGAGAAATTTTTTAAAACTTGTTACAAATCAAATTATTAATCCCAACTATTTGAAAAAAGAAATTAAAAAATTATATACTCAAAGCAATAATTATGAATTCATTATCGGAATAAATGATATGTTCGTTCCTTTTATGTCGGTAGCTAAAATTGCTAATGATTTAAACAAAAACCTTAGTGCTATTTCCAATTGTGGACATGCCATTTTTTTTGAAAAACCTGAACAAGTTAATGAAAAAATTAATAAATTAATTAGTAGTTTATAAACATATTTTATTTAATGATAATAAAAAAAGTAGATAATCATTATTCAAGATTGTCTGCTTTTTTAATTTATTAAAATTATAAATGACTATGGCACTTAAAATTAAAACTACTAAAATATTCACTGAAAAAATGTAAATAATAAAGTTAATATTTATTAAAAATGAATGCTTATAAATAATAAAAACTCACTTTTTTACTATAAAAAATAGCAAAAAATGTATTTTTTACTTTTTTTTTTTTTTTTTTGTTGACTTATATAATTAATTAAAAAAAGGAGGAAAAATGAAAACTTTAAATGAATGCAAAACTATGGCCAAAGCAGTTTTATGAACTAATGTAGTAGTTGTGGTTTCTTGACTATTATTTGCAATATGTACAATCGCTACTGGAGTTGCAGGATTAACAGGTGACTTATCATTATCAGGGGCAGATGCTGGAATTGTTTTCGCACTTATATTTATGATAATAGGTATTATTTCATCAATTTTAGTATTGATTTTTCAAATTATTTTAACATTTAAATTACCTCCATTAAAAGATGAGGGTAATTATTTTGTTTTAAGTGTTGTAGGAATCTTTATTCAATTAGTTGGTTTTATTGGTGCAATTATGCTATTAAACGAAATTAAAAGAAGAAATATTTCGGCAAAATAAAATTTAAATTTAATTGTAAAAAAATAGACACCCTAAAATTTTTGGATGTCTATTTTTATTTTGCTTTTATCTTATTTTTAACCTTTTAATGCATCTAGTATTTCATTTTTAACATTTTCGCCTTGAATTTCTTGAATGATTTCTAGTGCAAAATCAACTGAAACTAAAGCGCTTTTTCCTGTAATAATTTTCTCTCATTTAGTAATATTGTTTCTTTTTCTATAACCTTTACCTTTTTGATAATCGCTTGGGTATGCACTATATATAATATCTTTATCAAAAACTCTTTGAGTGTATAAAACATTAGGTGCATCGCAAATTGCAAATACTCATTTATCTTCATGAATAAATCTTTCGATTAATTCTTTGCTTTTTGAATCATTTTTTAGCGCTGATACACCTTTTCCGCCAGGAATAAAGATTGCACCATAGTTACTTCAGTTTTCTATTTTTTTTCTAGTTGTAATTTTTACTATTCCATATTGTCCAACATATTCTCTAGATTCATTTGGATTAAAAAATACAATTTCATCAAATGTTTTAGCTCTTTCTAAAGTTGTTGTAACCGCTACTAGTTCATAATCTTGAAAATCATCCAATACTAGTACTAATAATTTACTTTTAACACTACTCATTTCTCTCCTTATTTATTTCATTTGTTATTTTTTGAATTTCTTTTTTTAAAATTTTTTCTATAGATTTTTCTCATGTTGAGTGACTAGCTTTATCAACTAAAAATAACTTAGCATTTTTTAGTTTTGAAAATAATTGAAACGCACCACTGGGTAAGCAAATGTGATCTTGCCTGCCATGAACTATAATTGTTTTAATATTTTCAATTTTTTTAGTGTTTTTTAAAATAAAATTATTTTCTTTTAAAAAACTATTGTTTACAAAATAATGTGCTTCTAAAAGTGAAATATCAATATTAAAATTATGCTGTTGTTCAGTTAATCTTTTTCTTGGCTTGTATTTGCCAATTGATGCTAAAGAAGATTCTCAATCAGAAAAAACCTTTGCAACCTCTTTTCTTAACCCATTATTTTTGTCTTTTAAAATTTCATAATATCTTTGTAAAATGTCCTGATTGTTTTTAAGTTTTACAAATTCACAAAATTTTTTATAGTAATCTGGATTAAATTCGCTTGCTCCGTTTTTTTTATAAAGAAAATCAACATCTTTTTTTCTGGCTAAAAAAATCGCTCTTAAAATCATTTGTAAAACATTTTCAGGATATTTTATTGCATACAATAAACTCAATGTAGTTCCTCAACTGCCACCAAATAAAATAATTTTTTCTAATTTTAAGTGTTGCTTTAATTTTTCAATGTCTTCGATTAACTCATCAGTATTATTTTCTTCTAGTTCGTGTCTGGGTATACTTTGACCACAACCTCTTTGATCAAAAAATACCAATTTATATTTTTTCAAGTCAAACAATTTTATATTTTTATAAGAACTTCCTCCACCAGGACCGCCGTGAACAATGAAAACCGGTATTCCTTCTTTGTTTCCGTGAATTTCATAATAAATCGAATGTAAATTTGAAACATTTAAATATCCAGATTCAACAAGTGATTTATTTCTGTCCATAACTTCTCCAAAATTTTAAAATATTTATATATAAATATTATAATAAATTTTAAATATTTTCTTTAAAATTAGTTTTTTATAATTGATTTTAATTTATTTGATAATTTTAAAATTTCTTTTTTCATTATAGATTTAAAAATTTTATCTTCGCAAGAATGCCCCGAAGCATCTGCTAAATATAATTTAGCATTTTTTAATTTTTGATAAAGCAAAAATGCTCCTTGAGATCTACAGATTAAATCAAGACGACCGTGAATTAATGTTGTTTTAATATTTTCAATTTTTTTAACATTTTTTAAAATATAATTATCGTTTTCTAAAAACAAATTATTTATTAAATAATGCGATTCAAACATAGCATAATTAATTTTATCTTTAACTTCATTTTCTAAAGCATTTTCATAAAAATGAAATTTAGAAACAGATGCCAGCGAGGATTGTCAATTTGTATAATAAATAGCTGCTTTTGATTTTAATAAATGATTTTCACTTTTGAAAATATTATAATATTTTTCTAAAACCCTTTTGCCCTTTTCGTTTTTAACTAATGTAAAAAATTTATGATAGTAATCAGGTGAAAATAGTGCTGCTCCATTTTTTTCATAAAGAAAGTCAATATCTTTTTTTCGACCTAAAAATATTGAAAACAAAAATAAATGCAAAATGTGCTTTGGGTATTTTATTGCATATAGCAAACTTAAAGTAGATCCTCAACTACCGCCAAATAAAATCATTTTATCTATTTTTAAAAGTTTTCTAATTTTTTCAATATCTTCTACTAATTTATTACTATCATTATTTTCTAGTTCCATTTTAGGTAAACTGTTACCGCAACCTCTTTGATCGATAAAAATAACTTTATATAAATTTAAATCAAATCATTTTATATCTTTGTAATTACTAGCTCCACCAGGGCCGCCGTGAATAACAAAAACTGCAATATTTTTTTCTTCCCCATAAACTCGATAATAAACTGAATGATTATCTTCAGTTTTTAAATAACCCGATTTAAAATTATTAATCATATGTAACATTTGTTAACTTTCTTAAATAAATAATAAATCATTGCATTGTTTTTTCTAAATCTGGTTGATTGTTTTTTGTTAAAAATAATTTTAGTTTACCTAATTTATATAAATTATTATATATTTCAGTTTCATCAATTGCCGGTTCTAATCCTAATTTTAAAATTTTTTCTGGATAATATTGACTTAATAATTTATATCCAAAATTGAAAAAATCTTTTTTAGGAATAATATCAGGTTTAATAGAACCAATTATTGCTAATTTTATACCAATTAATTGATCATCAAATTTAGGTCACAATATCCCTGGTGTATCAAGCAGTTGAAAATCTCCTGCATTAATTCATTGTTGTCCTTTAGTTACTCCGGGCATATCTCCAACTTTTGTTTTAGCTGATGCAATAAGATTAATTAAAGTTGATTTACCACTATTGGGCACTCCAACAACAAAAACTCGTAATCTTGGTTTTAAAAAACCTTTTTCCATATCTTTTTTTCTTTTATTTTCTAATAAATGATTAATTGATTTTAAAATTATTTTTTTTGAAATATTTTCTTTTAAATTAACCAAAATTGCTTTAGAACTGGAATTGTTTTCAAATCTTTTTAAAATAGTGTTTATTTTATTTTTATCAGCCATATCACTTTTTGTTATCACAAAAAGACGCGGTTTTTCTGGAGCAATTTTATCAAATTCTTCATTATATGAACTAATAGGTGCCCTGCCATCTAAAACTATTAAAAACAAGTCCACTAATACTTGCTTTTCTTTTATTTGCCTTATGGCTTTAGCCATATGTCCTGGAAATCATTGAATCATAATATTAATTTTACCACAGCAATAATTGCTATATTTAAATTATTAATATTTATACTGATAAATAGCATAATAATTTAACTATTTATATAAAGCATTTTCTACTTCGTCAAGATTTTTAAAAACCGATCAAAAGCCTCTTTTTTCTTTCATAGCATTAAACATTGTTTCTTTTAATTCACTATAGTAATTAAAATCACTTGTATAAAATGGAGATTTTACATCTATGGAAATATATTTAATTATTGCTAAACCATTTTTTAGCATTTCTTTAGAAATATCTTGATTATTATAATAAGCTTTCGAAACAATTCGATTGTATTTATCTAAACTAATTTTTTCTATATTTATATTTTGATTTTCGATCAAAACCTTTAATAAAGAACGCGCTTGAATTGCGTAAGTATATTTTAATCCATCGTTTTTTCGGTGGTTTTGATCTTTTATTTCTGGGGTATCAATTCCATATAATCTATAACGATCATTTAAAATATTGAAAGTATCGCCATCATATACTGATGTTACTTTTTGATTGTAAATAAATTGAGAATTGTGCTGACAAGAAGTAAACAAAAACTGGACAAACAAAAGAAAAAGTTTAATGAAATAAAAAAACAGAGCCTTAAACTCTGTTTTCTGATCCGAATTCTTTAATTTTTTCAATTACTGTTTCTCTCATTGCTAAAGATCCTGGAGCATATAATTTTCTAGGATCAAAGTTTTTTCCTTGTTTTGCTTTTCCTGATTCAACAAATTCTCAAATTGCTTTTGCATTTGCTTGTTGTAATTCTGTATTAACATTAATTTTTGAAATTCCTAATGAAATTGCTTTTTGAATTTGATCTTTTGGTATTCCTGAACCACCATGTAATACAAGTCCAATTTTTGCCTTAGCAGAAATTTCTTGTAATGCTTCAAAATTCAAAGATTTTCATGATTCTGGATATGGACCGTGGATATTTCCAATTCCAGCGGCTAACATATCAATTCCTAATGAAGTCATTTTTTTAGCTTCAGCAGGATCTGCTAAATCTCCATTACCAACAATACCATCTTCTTCTCCGCCGATTGTACCAACTTCAGCTTCAACAGAAACACCAGCAGCAACTGCTACTTTTAATAATTTTTTGGTATTTTTTAAATTAGTTTTAAAATCTTCATGAGAACCATCATACATAACAGAAGTATACCCTGAAGCAATTGCTTTAAGACAAGCTTCGTATGAACCGTGATCTAAATGTAATGCAACTGGAATTGTAATTTTTAAATCTTCGATTAATCCTTTAACCATTCCATACACTGTTTTATAACCACCCATATATTTTACAGCACCTTCAGATGTTGCTAAAATTAATGGCGATCTCATATCTTGAGCTGATAATAAAACTGTTTTAGCTCATTCTAAATTATTAATATTAATGTGAGGTACTGCATATTTTTTTTTGTATGCATCTTTCATCATTATTTTTGCATTTACTAAACCCATTATTTTCTCCTTATTTATTTTAAGTTTACTATTAAATTATATAAATTTATTTTAGAAAATTAAAAAAATAATTAATAATGTCATTTTTTTAATTTAAAAAGGAAATATATGATTTTTTTAATAATTTAAGCCATAAAATGAAAATAATTTATTATTTTTTAGCTGAAAATTATTAATTAAATTATCTTTTTAGTTTATGAAAAAAATAAATAGAAATTTTTATTTTAAAATAATATATAATAAAAATTAATCAATAAAGGAGCAATTATGAAATATAGTTATCCAATAATATATAAAAAGGCAAAAAATAAAAGTGCAAACCCTATTATTTTTGTTCATGGCTTTAACTCATCTCCTAAAAGTCATAATATTTTTGCTGATAAATGGAATGAAAGTGATTATTATGCTATTGCTTTTCCTGGAAATTCTCTTTTAAAAGCTAAAAGGGGTGATGAAATATCGGTCGAAAGTTTTGCTAGATTGTTAGCAAACTTTATTAAGGATAACAATTTAAATGATGTAGTTTTAATTGGTCATTCAATGGGAGGGGCAACTATAGCATTGGCCTACCAATTAATTCCAGAAGCAATTTCAAAAATGATTTTTGTAGCGCCTATGAACAAAAGCTCTTTAGCAAAAAAAGATGATTATTTTAAAACATATTTTCCAAAAACATTTGAGGAATATAAAACTTTTTTAAATGCTTTATATTACGATACAAAACCTCTTTTTAACAATAATGAATTTATGAAAAAAGAAGAAGAGCAATTCGATCCATTTTTATACAATAATCCCGATATTTTAAAACTCGGCTATTCACTACCTGATATAAATTTAATGAATAAAATTGAAGATGCTCTTAAAAAAATCGAAATTCCTTCGCTGTTATTACTAGGAGAAAAAGATGCAGTAATTGATCGCGAACAATGCATTAAATATTTTCAAAAACATTTAAAAAACTTAAAATATAAAATATTTGATAAAACTGGTCATATGATTTATTATGAAAAATTTGATCAATATTATAAAATTGTTAGTGAATTTATTAAAAATGATTATAGTAAGGAGAAAAATGTATAAATCCAAATTATCAATTAAAGAGACTCAAATTGCAATTCAAAATTTAAAAAAATATTTTCAAGAACAACTGAAAAAAAATTTAAATTTAGTTAGAGCAACTGCTCCATTATTTGTTGCCAAAACTTCTGGATTAAATGATGGACTAAATGGAGAAGCACCAGTTTCATTTAAAGTTAAAGGAAGTGAACAGCAACTAGAAGTTGTGCACTCATTAGCTAAGTGAAAAAGAAATGCTTTAAAAGAATATAATTTTGATGTCTATGAAGGTATCTATACAGATATGAATGCAATAAGAAGAGAAGAAGAATTGGATAATACACATTCATATTATGTAGATCAGTGAGACTGAGAAAAAATAATAGAAAATAAAGATCGAAATTTAAATTATTTAAAAGAAACTGTAAATTTAATTTATGATGCATTATATAAAACAAAAGAAAAATTAGTTGAACAATTTCCTAATTTAACAAATGATTTAGTTAAAAAAGTCTATTTTATTTCTTCTCAAGAATTGGAAAATAAATATCCAAATTATTCAGTTGATGAAAGAGAAACATTAATAACAAAAGAAAAAGGAGCTGTATTTGTTTATCAAATTGGTTATCCTTTAAAATCAAAAATTATTCACTCTCGTAGAGCGTTTGACTACGATGATTGAAATTTAAATGGAGATTTACTCGTTTATTCTAAAGTTTTAGAAAAAGCAATTGAGCTTTCTTCTATGGGAATTAGAGTCAATGAAAAATCAATTCTTGAACAATCAAAAATGAGCAAAAAAGAAATTGAACAAATTTCCCCATATCATTATAATGTAGTTAATAATTTATTACCATTAACAATCGGGGGCGGAATCGGTCAAAGTAGAGTTAGTATGTTTTTACTAGAAAAAAAACATATTGGTGAAGTTCAATCTAGTTATTGACCTGAAAACTACAAGTTAAAGTTAAAAAAGGAAGGAATTGAAATTTTGTAAATAAATTTATAACAAAAAAACTGACAGAAAACTGCCAGTTTTTTTGTTATAAAAGAAGTTTTGTTTTTTTATATGAATTAATGTATCAATTTTAAATTACTTTTTATCTTTGTATTTTTTAATATCCTCTTCATGGAAAGATTTTAACATTTTAACATCTTCTTTAATTTCTTTAATATCTTGGCTGTGTTCTTGTAAAATTTTACTGTGTTCTGCTAAAACAGCTTTGATTTCTTTAATATCTTGGCTGTGTTGTGCTTGAACAATCTTGATTTCTTTAATATCGGCAGAATTTTCATTAGTTTGTTTTTGAACATCCAAAAGCACATTTTGCATATTAAGAACTAAGTTATATAAAGATTTGAGTGTGATTTTTTTCTCACTAGTTTCCTGCATTTTCAATTTTTCTCCTTCCATTATAATTCTACACTTTTTTTCGTCTTTAAAATCGATTTTACATTGATGTTTTTCATATTGTTTAATAATTTTAATTGCTTCTTTTAATGAAACTAAAGTTTTATTATTTTTCATATATACCTCCGCATATATATGTCGGTTTTTTTGCCGTTTTCATTAAAAAATGGAAAAATTTGGGAAAAACGGGCAATTTTTCCTAAAAAAATGCCATTAAATGCTGAAAATAAAAATTATTTTTGCATTAAAAATAATTTAAATTTATCTTAAAATTTAATAAAAATTGACTGAAGAAAAACTATCAGTCAATTTATTTTTATTTTGCTATAAAAGTAGCATTTATTTTATAAAAATTAATGTATCAATTTTAAATTACTTTTTATCTTTATATTTTTGAATATCATCTTCATGGAAAGATTTTAACATTTTAATGTCTTCTTTAATTTCTTTAATATCTTGACTATGTTGTGCTAGAACGACTTTAATGTCTTTGATATCAGAAGAATTTTCATTAGTTTGTTTTTGAACATCCAAAAGCACATTTTGCATATTAAGAACTAAGTTATATAAAGATTTGAGTGTGATTTTTTTCTCACTAGTTTCCTGCATTTTCAATTTTTCTCCTTCCATTATAATTCTACACTTTTTTTCGTCTTTAAAATCGATTTTACATTGATGTTTTTCATATTGTTTAATAATTTTAATTGCTTCTTTTAATGAAACTAAAGTTTTATTATTTTTCATATAAACCTCCACATATAATGTCGGTTTTTTACCGTTTTCATTAAAAAATGGAAAAATTTAGGAAAAACAGGCGATTTTTCCTAAAAATAAATTAAAAATTTCATAAAAATTAAAACAAAAATATTAATTAGTTAATAACATTTATTTGTTTTAATTTAATTGAATTAATATTATAATTATTTTATAATTTTTATACACAATCAATATCAGCGAGGAAAAATGCAAAAAATTTTAAAAGGGCAGTTTTTTACAGAAAAAAATGTTTTTATAAATAACAAAATTTTTAAAAAATTTATGAAAGAAAATAATCTTTGAAACAAAAAAATTTTAGAACCTTTTGCAGGTAAAAATAATTTGATAAATTTTTTATTAAAAGAAAATCCTGAATTAAATTTTTGTTCTTATGATTTAGAACCTAAAAATGAAAAAGTAATTAAAAACGATAGTATTAATAATTGATTTTATAAAAATTTTGATTTAGTTATTACAAATCCTCCTTATTTATCCAAACATTCTGCTCATAGAATGAAATTATCTGTTGATTTTAAAATATATGATGATTTATATAAATTATCTCTAGATAAATGCATCAGTAATGTAAAATATACAATAGCAATTATTCCCACCACATTAATTAATAGCAATAGAAAAGAAGATCAAAAATTAATTAATAAACTTTTAATATTTCAACTGTTGCCTTACAAAAATAATTTTTCTGATACCGAACACCCTGTTGCTTTAGCGTACTTTAACAATGAAAAAAATGATAGCGACTTTCTTTTATATGAACATAATAAATTAATTGGCAGTTATAGACAACTAAAAACAAAAGAAAAAGAAATTTTGAAATTAAAAAATAATTTAAAAATTAAGTTTAATGTTAAAAATGGAAATATATGTATAAATACAAGTGATAATACAAAAGATAAAGCAAATATTAAATTTCATAAATCAAATTGAAAAAACGATCAGGAAGTTAAAAGCACAGATAGACACAAAGTCAAATTATTAATTCAAGATATCGAAATAAATGATGAAATTATTGATAAATTAAATAATAAAATAAATGAATTAAGAAATAATAACTGTGATTATTTATGATCGTCTTTTAAGGGGGTTTCTAAAGATGGTTATTTTAGAAAAAGATTGGATTTTAATAGAATAAAAAAGATTATAAATTCAACTTTATAAATCCTTTAATTTTGATTTTATACTAGATAAATTAACAATAATTGCATCACTGTTTATTTTTTTTAAATTATCAATTTTCTTTTTTGTATAATATTTTCCGTCAAGACAAAATCAAACATTATCTTTTGTTTTCTTACCCAAATTTTTCATCTGAATGATTACATCATTATATTGATTATCTTGAGCGCCGCCACTTTCATTTGTATATTTATTAACAATGAATATTTTTTTATTTTTATAGTTTATACAAAAATCTAGTGATTTTTGCCCATTTGGTTTATTTTTTAAATTAGAAATTATTTCATCATCAATTAAATAATATGCATTTTTTCCAGAAGGTTTTAACTTTTCTATGACAAATCCAGCACTTTCTATTTCCTTTCTAAAAATGTTTTCATATATGTTTTGCCTTTTAGGATCCTTCATAAAAAATGATAGTATAATTTCATCACCTTGAATTAATGACTTTTTAATAATTTCCTCGTATTTTTTTTCTAAAAAAGTTCTTTCAATATTTTTTTTTACTTTTTCTTCCATTCATAGTGGAATTCCGTTTTTCTTTATTTCTTCTTTTAGCTTATTTCTTTCATATTTCCATATTTCTTTGATTATTTTTTTATATGTATCCATAAATTTTATTTTAGCAAAATTAGCAAAAATAAACAATATTTTATCTGATACTAATAAAAATAAATTTAATTTGAATTTTTAAAAAAACACCTCAAAATTTAAGGTGTTTTATATAAAATTCAATTGATTTTGTCAGCTTCTGTAAATTAATTTTAAAAAATAATCTTAAAATTCACTGGCTGCTTTTTTAATATTTTCAATAATTGAATCAACTTTTTCATCAACAGTTAATTCGCTAAAAGGCGCAACCTTTGTTCCTGTTAATTTAATTGATGGAACAACTTTCGCTCCCAAAAATTTTCAATATCCTTCCAAATTTTCTGTAAATAATCCAAATGGATATCAATCGGCAGGAGCACCTTGAGATGTTAATATTTGAACTTTTAAATGGTCTAAAAGACCTTTTGCATCTCCTTTTTTGCTATACTTATAACTGAAAGTAACATTCGCTACTGAAATGGCATCAATAAAGTTTTTAACTGGAGCTGAATAATTAAAATTAATCATCGAAGTTGAAAATAAAACTTTATCAACACTTTTTAATAAATTAATGTATTTTTCAGACTCAATATCTTTTCAAAATGTAGCGAAATTTTTCTCACTTAATGATATTGATGCTGTTTTTTCTTGATTTAAATCTAATTCTATAATTTCGTGATCTGGATTTTTTTGCTTGTAAAATTCTACAAATTTATCACTCATTAATTTAGAACCAGATTTTCCCGATTCAATAATCGAACCTTTAATAACTAATAGTTTCATCATTACCTCCTAATAAGTAAATTTTAGCATATAGATTTTTTTTACTAATTTTTAATTTCAAAATTTTAAAAATTACTTAAATTTTGCAATTATCACTTTTTTATTTTCGTATATAAAAGAAAATAGTATAATTTACTAAATTTTTTTTATCATTTAAAAGGAGGATCGAAATGATTAAACTTTTAAAAGAGATTTTTAAATCTTTATCAAAAAATAAAATAACAGTTATTAGTTTATCTATCTTAATATTTTTAACAACTGCTGTTTTTAGTTTGCTCTTTAGTGTTAAAGAATCTTTTAGCAGAGAGGTTAATAGATATAATCAAGTGTCTAAAATGCATGATAATACCGTTGATTTAGATATTAATTTTAGTGGAAGTGCAAAAGATAATGGATATGAAAAAAGTAACGAACTTCATTATAGTCCTGAAAATAACGGAACTTTTGAAGAAACTTTTTTAAAATTTAATACAAATTTTATTAAATTAGAAGATTTGGGTGTAAAAAATTTAGATAAAGACTTTTACATTAAAGCTAATGATTTAAAACTTGAATACGATATTAACAAAAATATTAAAAATATAATGGATAAAGACTTTGACTTTCAGTTGCAAAATGGAGAATTTAGAGTTTTAAATGATCAAAGTAAATTATTTTTAAAATACAGAAAAAATTCTAACGGAGAATTTATTCAAGTTGAACAATTAATAAGCCAATCAAAAGAAATTAGTTTTATTTTGGATAGAAAATATCAACTAAAAGAAGTAATTGGAATCGAACAACCAGGAAGAAAAGGCGGTCTTTTTGATTTTGGGGTTGCAGGGACAATTAATTCAATTAACCAAATGGCAATTAATTTAAATACTAATGAAGCAACTTTTGATGTTGCTAAAATTAATGCTTGAGAAAATTTAAATGTTTTATATTTATTAACAACTGAACAAACAGCTAATTTACTAGGAATAAAAAAAGATAATAATAAGTGGTTTTTACCTGGCAAAAGAGAATTTAATTCTCAATTATTTAACTGAGACGATATTGCTGAATGAGCATCGCCCACTTTAGGAAATAATGTTGTTTTTAAATCCGAAGGATTAATGAATAATACTAGTGGTAAAGCGATGCTGAAAAATGATTTTAGATTTACTCTTCCTTCTTATTTCAGATTCTCAAAAAACGATACATATAAATTGAAAAATGAATGAATTGAATATGTAAAGTATGAAAAATGATATATTTTACACAATTTTAAATTACAAGATTTAGATCCTACAAAAAGAAATTTTTCTCCATCGTTTTTATCTTATTTAATGACGATGAAAAACGACAATCCGCAAGAATTTGCTAAAATTGAAAATTTAAGTTATTGAGAGAAACAAACAATTACTAAAAATATTAATGATGAAATAGTTAATACTACAAATCAAAAACTTGATAAAAGTGATTTATTAACTTCTATTATTTTGAAAAAAAATATTTCTTTTAAAAATAATAATGTATACAACACAAATATAATCGATTCTCAAAAACCAACCACTATTAAAGATATAGAAAATTTGGGTAATGAATTAAATATCAAGGAAATGACAGAAAGTGAGTTAAATAAACTTTCTAATTATGACATTGTTAACTCTACATATGCTAATTTAAAAAATCAAGTTTACGAAACTATAAAAGAAACAATTTATAATAAAATTAAAGAAAATGAATTAGTTGAAAAAACAACTGTTTCTAATGATTTAAAATCATCATTAGGTAGAAGAAGATTTTTAACAACTAGTGCCATAGATGAAAAAACTAAAGAAAATAGAATTTATCAATTTATTGATGCTGGAATTTCAAATGAATTTTTTGATAAAAATCAAGAACAAAATGTAGGAAAATTATTTCAAGAAAGTCAATCAAAATCTAATTTATATCCCAAAGCCGATCCTTCTTTAGATAAATTTAATTTTAATGCTATTTATTCATCGAAAATTATTAATGGAATTTTTCAAGGATATATTCCTAATCGAGAATATTTAGATGTTAATATCCAATATATTAATATTAAAACACCTAATACCTTATTTTTAGAAGTAAAAAACGAAGAAAAAGTAATAATTTTAAAGGAAAAAAATAAACAAATAGAAAATTCAAAAATTTTTGCTGTTGGTAATTCTGAAGGAATTTATCAAATTTATCAAAAAAATAATAATGAGTGAGAAAAACATTCATCTTTATTGACATTAAATGATGTACAAGATTTTATTAATAATAAAAATTTAACTCTTGATGCTAAGGTGGGTGCAAACGGTTGATTTAAAGTGGATGAAAATTACATTAATTCATATAGTTTACCATTTATTTATCGAGCACCTTCTTCTAGTTTATTAAAGGAAATAGAAACACAACAAACAGTTAAAAATCTTTTTGATAGTTTAACAAAAGCTATATCAAATAGCGATTTGGTTACTAAAAAATTTGTTAGACAAACAGATTTAAATAAATTGTTTAAAGCTATGGAAAGAGCATTTAGTACCACTAAATATTATGAAGTGTTTATTAATGGTAAAAATGATCAATCTTTAATGCAAAAAATGATTTTTGAATCGCTTTATTTTGCAACTATTGAAAATGGAGATTTATTTATTAATGACTTTATTATCAACTTTATAGAAGGCATTAAATTACAATTAAATCAAAAAACTAATCTTGAACAAAAACAACTTTATTTTGCCCAAGAATTAAATAATATTGGAATTTTACTTTCTAATTTTGGAATTGATTTTTGAAATCAATTATTGAAAGATAATAGTATTGAAGAAATATCTAAAGTTATTTTAAAT
This sequence comes from Mesomycoplasma lagogenitalium, assembly GCF_029854295.1. Lineage (NCBI taxonomy): Bacteria > Bacillati > Mycoplasmatota > Mycoplasmoidales > Metamycoplasmataceae > Mesomycoplasma > Mesomycoplasma lagogenitalium. Next base: position 77,874 of record NZ_CP122979.1, on the reverse strand, counting down.
CCTGAAAATTTTTTAGATGGAATTTCAAATATAGTTCGTTCAATTAATTTTAAACAATTTTTAACTGATATCCATAATTGATATGAACTAAAATGAAATAAAAAAGAATTATCAAGCACCGAAGCATATTATTACTTTGGTATTGCAGATTTGGTTATTCCTTTAATTAAATCAATTGATTTTCAAGTTTTCAAAAAAGGAATTAGCGAAGTAATTGAAAATATTAATTTCGATTCACTTTTATCCACTACTTATGATAAACAAGGACTTAAATATAAAGGAATTATTTTTAATAAACTGATTAATTCTTATAAAGAATCAATTTATAAAGAAAAAATAAATGAAATTTTAACTACTATTTTTAATAAAATAAACGGAAATAAAGACTTATCTAATCCAGAAAATAATTTTAAAAATGTAAAAGATGGATTAATTTCTATTGTTAGCATTTTGGATAAAGATGCCTTATTAAAAACAATTGAAAATTCTTTAATTAATGTTTATTTTGAATCAAATAAAATTGTTGATAATAATAACTCTTCAAAAGTTTTATTTGTAACTAAAGGATTAAAAAATACTGATTTAGTTGCTGCATTTATTAATACATTTTTTAAAGATGCACAAACTAAAAATAGTTTTTTAAATAGTGTTGAAAAAATGTTTAACCTTTCAGGTAAAACCGGTCAACAAGGGGGATTTTTCGGAATTTCCCATGCTTTACCCGAAAAAGACGAGCATAAACTTGATTTATTTGATTTACAAAATTTAGAAATTCTTTCTTTTGCTAAATTAGAGCAATTAATTTATGATAATGATAAGCTAATTGAAAAAATAGATAAAAACAAGGAAAATGCAACTTTTACAATTCAACCGTTTTTTGATGAAAACGAAAAACAATTTATTAAAAAATATTTATTTAAAAATGGCGAAATAGTTAATGATCTTAATTTAATTTTAGAAAAAGCAAATGTTTTAAAAAAATCAATTGAATTATTTAAATTTAATAGATTTAAATTTTCAGAAGATAAAAGTAGTTTTCAGGAAAATGATGCAAAAGGCGAATATTCTATAAGCGATAATTTATATAAACTCTATCTAGAAGAAACTAACGGAAATCTGGCATATAAAATTGCAAAACCAGAAGCTAAAAAAGCTGTTAATGAAGTGGTTCATACATCTGAATTATCTGGTCCAATTAATTCTTTTGTATTTTATAAATTCTGAGTTAAATTTATCGTTGAAAATAATCATTTAACCGAGCAAGAATTAAATGTTGCATTTAATAGTTTGGTAAATTTAGCCAAAGATGAAAAATATCGTTTATTTGAAAAATTAAACGATACAAATTGAGAAGGCAATTTCCAACCTTCAAGAATAGCTCAATCATACGATATTCAGCCTATCGGGAAAGGTATTGTTGATCCTTTTAGTGTTGCAAATGACATTTTCTTTAATACAGAAAACATTGTAGAAAACGACTTATTAGTTAAACTATTAAAATCGCCTATTTTTAAAAAAGAAAGCAAAAATAAAAATAATTTATCAAAATGAATTATTGAAAATAGAGTTGAATTAATTTCTGTATTAGCACAAGTTGCTAATTTTCAAAAACAAGATTCAAAATCAGGATATTTTAGTTACTTAGAAAGTGGTTTTAAATCGATAAATAAATTTGTGAATTCAGGTAATTATAATGGAGAAATTATTGATAATTTAATCAAGGATTTTACAGTTCAATCATCAATCTTTTTATCATTAGGACTATCAGATGTTGTAACTTCAACTTATTCAGGGGCAATTTTTCCGGTTGTTTCGGCATGATATACAGCTAATCCAGATAATGGTGCGACCGAAGAAAATAATGCTAATTTAGTTTGAGTTTTAAAAAATAGAATAACTGATTTTTCAAAAATTAATAATATAAATGAAATTAAAGATCGTTTTTATAATTTGCTTAAAGATGAAATTTTCAATTACAAATTAGAAAATCATGATGTTAAGGGTTTATCAATCGATCTTTCTTATGTAAGACATTTAGAAGAAAATATTTTTCAAAATAATAGTCAAGATATAAAAATATTTGATATTAATATAAATAGAATATTTTATGATTTAATCGATGCATCAACAGTTGTTAGAGAAGAAAATAAATTTTTAGTATTTAAAGATGTTCGTTCTTTAGTTGCTAAAGTAAGTCAAAGTTTTATGGAAAAAAATGATAAAGAGGCTTATACACTTGATTTACCAAAAACATATGATGAGATGGAAAAACTTTTAGATAATGTGGATGAAAAACACATTATTAATGTTAATGGATCAAAATTTTTAATTGTTGGACACGATTCAACTGTCGATTATCTATTTCCTGTTATTGATGAGGAAAATTTACAAGTTGATACAAAAACTCAAGCACCTGTTTATGTCAATAAATGAGGTTTTGATCGGGTTAGAGAATCATTTAGAGGCAATACTGTTAAAGATTATTTATTAGTAAAATTACAAGACAGCAATCAAAAGCATCAATTTAATGAAGAAGTTAATAACTATATTTCAACTAATTTTTCAGGAACTGCAGTTAAAAAATCTTTTGCAATTGATGAATTTGACTTTATAAATCCTGAAAGAAGTTTAAGAATATCAACAACATTTTCATTAATTGATTCAATTTCAAAAGCTAATTTTTATATGATAACTTTATTGTCCATATTAGTAACAATTTCTACTTTATTTATTACCAAAAGGTATATTTCCACAAGAAATAAAGTAATTGGGATTTTAAGAGCACAAGGTTATAGCTCGGTAATGATTGCGTTTTCATTTATTTCCTTTCCTTTTATAACTTCCTTTATTGGAGGAGTTTTAGGATATATTACCGGTCTATTACTGCAATTACCACTTAAACAAATGTTTGCAAATTATTGAACTTTACCGACAAATAATTTGACTTTTGAATGGCAACCCTTTTTATTAACGACACTATTTCCATTTGCAATTCTTTCTGTTTTAGTAATTGGTTCTGCAATGTGAATTTTACGAACAAAACCAATAGAATTAATGTCGGGAATTGTTGAAATTAATGTGGGTAATGTTGCTCAATTTGTTTCTAAAGGATTTAGAAAAACCGGTATAAAAACCAAATTTGCTGCATCACTAACAATTAACTCGTTTTGAAAATTAATATCATTAATGATATCAACAATTTTAACAGCATTTATTTCTTTATTTTCTATTGCTTCGATGGGAGTATTTAAACAGTCTGTTGATGCTACTTATAGAAATAGAAATTATCGTTATAAACTAGATTTAGAAACGCCGACAATTCAAGGTGGCGCCTATAAATCCTTTAATAAAAATGAATTGGATGATTTATTATATGTTCCTATTGGTGATTCAACCGAATCGAATTTAGAGTCTAATAACTATTTCAAACCCGGAAGATCATTAGTTAATGGTTCATTAAAAAATAATAGTTATTTTAAAAATGGTAATCCATCAAATAACGATCCGCATGTACTCACAAGAGCGGCTTTACAATTGCAAATTGAATCTTCATTAGCGATTTCACCGTGAGATATTGTTTTAAATTCAATGCCTGATAGCCAAAGGGCTAGAACATTAAAAATATCCCAAGAAACTATTTACAAATTAGAAAAGACCCAGAACATTAATAATGATCAATTTGAATATGTAGGAACAAAAGAAAACCCGTTAAATTACTTTAAATATATAGAAGATTCACAATTATCTTCTGGTGGTAAATTCTGATATATGGTTTGAGATAAGCAAAAAAATACTTATGAGAAATACCCAATTACTACTTTAAGTCAAGCTCCAAAATTTGATCAAAATAATAATATTGAAAGTTATTATTCAATTCGTGATGAATATCGTAAATTTTTAGTTGAAGCTTATAAAAAAATTGATTCTAACGACTTTTTTATGGGTTTTGGCGGAATTATTTTCAACGAAAATACTAATGAAAAATATTCATATATTCAAAGTGGATTTAATAATGAAAGTAATTTAAAAATTTATGGATATAATAACAATTCCAAATTTGTTTCTATTAAAGATAAAAATGGAACTAATTTAATTGATTTAATGGAAAAATATGTTCCTGAAAACATTGATAATAAGCAAAATAAAATTAATAATAGCGAAATTTCAATCGCTTATGATCAAATTACAAATTATATTTATCCAATTTCTGTTAACTATGTATTTTTAGCTAAACATAATTTAAAATTAAATGATGTAATTGAAATGGAAGTTAAAAATTCTGTTGATCGTTATTTTAAAAAGTTAGAAAATAAACCAAATGACAAAATTAAATTTAGAATTGTAGGAATTATTGATACTTATATTAATAGCGAATTAGCTACAACTAAAGATATTGCAAATTTAATAACAGGATTGTCATTTTTAGATGGTTCAGATGCATTTAATGGAATTTTATCCAATGATGAATTACCTGAACAGACCGTTGCTTCTATTGGACTATATGCTAAATCAGGTTATTGATTTGGTTCTGATACCATTAATCCTGAAACAACCAGTCAATATGAAGAATATTTTACACAAATTTATTCAACAAACGAAAGCCAGCCTGGTGTTTTAAAACAAACCGGATTTACTGATGAACAAATTAATAAATTACTATTTATGAATTCTGGTAGTCAGCAAAATAATGACTTAAAAATTGATTTAACAAATACAGATACAATAGAATTTAAAACTAATAATAAGGATTTAATTCCACAGGCAGTAGATAATTTTATTAATTTATATTCTAAAAATATTTATGATTCTTTATCTACATCTGTAGATGCTAAAGATATTGAAATCGGGTTTGTTAACAATGTTTCTAAAACCGTTTCAGATTTAACTATAGTTGTATTGGTTGTTTTATTTATTGTTTCAATTGTTATTTTAGTAATGATTTCCACAATGATTATTGCTGAAAATGAAAAAAATATCGCTGTATTTTCAATTTTAGGTTATAACAATAAAGAAAAAATAAAACTATTTTTCGGAATTTATCTACCGTTGATTATCATCGCCACTTTAATAGCAATTCCTTTAGCAATAGGATTTATTGCACTATTTAATGCCTTTTTAGTATCTTCAAGTTCAATTGTATTAGCACTATCATTAAAATGGTGACATATTTTAACAGGATTTGCAACAATTGTCGCTGTGTTTGTATTCACTTCAATTATGGCTTGAATTAATATGAACAAAATTAAGGCAATCGATTTATTGAAAGGAAAATAATGGCTTTATTTAAGAAAAAAGAGAAGGAAAATAAACAAAAAAATAATGCTAATGCTCAATCTGTTAAAACAGAAAAAGAGCAAGTCAATATTCTTTCTAAAAAAGAAATAAGAAAAATTAAAAGAGCAAATAATAAACCTAAAAAGAAAATAGGAGTGATTAATAATAAAAATACCGATAAAAATATTATTGAAGTAAAAAACGTAACTAAATTTTATTTATCGGGCTCTGTTATTACTCATGTTTTAAAAGGGATTTCTTTAAATATTGAAAAAGGTGATTTTGCTGTATTGTTTGGAAAATCTGGTTCTGGAAAATCAACTTTATTAAATATTATTTCTGGTTTAGATCGTGCTTCTGATGGAGAAGTAATTGTTGCTAATAATAATTTAACTTATTATAATGATTCTCAATTAACTAAATTTCGCCGTGATAATGTAAGTTTCATTTTCCAAAATTATAATTTATTACAAAATTTAAATGGTTATGATAATGTTGAAACTGGAGCTTATTTGCAAAAGGATAAAAAGAAAGTACTAAATATCAATGATTTATTTAAAGAGTTTGAAATTGAGGAAATTAAATATAAATATCCATCACAAATGTCTGGTGGACAACAACAAAGAATTTCAATTTTAAGAGCTCTTTCAAAAAATGCTGATATCATTTTTGCTGACGAACCTACAGGAGCATTGGATGAAAAAACTTCTAGAGCAGTATTAAAAGTTTTACAATATATTAATAAAAAATACGGAACTACTATTGTAATGGTTTCTCACGATCCGACTGTTGCAGAACTATGTAATAAAATAATAAAATTGTCATTAGGAAAAATAAGTGATATTATCATCAATGAAAACCCTAAACAATTATAAATAAAATATAAATATATAAAAATTCCCGCCAAATTATCTAATACGGCGGGTTTTTTCTCGCCATATTATTTTTTTGTCGCCAAAAGTGATATAATTGTCGGGGAAGATAAGATGAAAATTATTGATTATTTAAAAATAATAAATGAAAAGATTTCCTTTTCATTTTTAGATATTATTACAAAAATTTACGAATTTAAAGGGAAACAAGATTTATACATAAAAAATCATTTGGATATTTTAGAAAATATGATGAACGTTGCTAAAATTCAAAGTGTTAAATCTTCAAATGCCTTAGAAGGAATTTACACAAGTGATAGTCGTTTAAATGAATTGATTAATAATTCTGATACTAATTTAAAAAATCGAAACGAAAGAGAAATTGCAGGATATAAAATAGTATTAGAAATAATTCACGAAAACTATGAATTTATTGAGTTTAATAAAAAAAATATTTTATGACTACATAATAAACTTTATGAATTTTCACAAATTCAACATAAAGGCAAATTTAAAAAAACAGAAAATTTAATTTTAGAAATTGATGAAAATCAAAATAAAAAAATTAGATTTGAGCCAGTTAAAAGCTATGAAGTGGAAAAATATATTGACCAAATGATTATCCAATATCAAATTGCTAAAAAAGAAAAGATTCCTCCTTTAATATTAATTCCAATTGTTATTTTAGATTTTTTATGCATTCACCCTTTTGAAGATGGAAATGGCAGATTAAGTAGATTATTAACTTTACTTTTACTTTATCAAAATGGTTTTGATGTAGGTAAATATATAAGTATTGAAATGCTGATTGAAAAATCTAAAGATTTTTATTATGATGCATTAAAAAAATCTAGTGACAATTGACATCAAAACCAAAACAATCCTTTTATATTTGTCGAATATTTATTAACAGTAATTTTAAATGCTTATCAAGAATGTGAATCTAGATTTAAATTAATTAGTGAAATTAATAAATCAAAAGAAGAAACAATATTAAATATTATTGAAAATTCTGTTTTTCCGATTTCTAAAAGCCAAATCAAAGAAAAAATATATAATTTATCATTAAGAACTATTGAAAGATATTTAAAAAAATTAGTTGATGATGAAAAAATTATTTCAATTAATAAAGGAAGAAATACTAAATATTTAATAAAATAATAATAAAAAACCTTGAAAACCAAGGTTTTAATAATAATTTTATACAATTTATTTTCTGTTTTTTGTTTTTAGCATGAAAGTAAATTGTCCAGAATAAATAATTAGCGATATTGTTTGTCAAACAAATGTAGAAATTGTTGCAGCAATCGATCATTTAAAAATAGTTTCAGTTTCTTTTAAACCATTTTTTAATGCATCTTCAAGCGACACTAATGTTTTTGTTACATCAGCAGGTCCGTTATAACGATTTACAATAATGAAAATTCAATATAAATTTCACATTACATTATTTAAAACAAAAATAAATGACATTCCTTTGCTCATTCCAGAAAAATCTTTTGTTTTAAACTGATGAGCAACAACGGGAATAAATGCAAATGTTGTTAACATTGGAGTTACAATTGCAAGAAATGGAGTAATAATTTCTCCAGCAGTTGTTCCGTAACTTAAATTAAGTGAAAGACCTAATATTCCCAATAAACAGAAAACTAGCATTGTGACAAATGAAGAAATTTGACCAATTGTTTTTTCTCTTTTATTTAATCTTTTATCAAACTGATAAGTTGCAATCATCATTATGTTGTAAGTAAATACTGAAATAATATTAGCAATTGCTATTGGAATTAATTTTGTGCCGTCTTGATAACAACCAAAAATAATTCATAAACAGCAACCGATATAAAATATTCAATATGAAATATAATTAACATTTCCTGTTTTTTTCTCTTTTAAAATAGAAATTAACTGTGGAATACCTAATGATGCTGTGATTAAACAAGCAATTATTCCAAAAATAATGGAAAGAATTGCTGAAGAAAAAGTTATATTATCGCTATTATTTAGTGTAAAAAAATTAAATATATCCATGTATTAATTATATATTAATAATTATTTTTAGTAAATATTATTTAATTTATTGTTTGTAATTTAAATTACTTTTATAGTTTATTTTTCTTTATTTTTGTATTTTTTAATATGTTTATATAACTTATTTTTTAAAAAAGAAAAAAAATTTCCTTTTATAGGAAAACTTTTATTAAATTACTAATAAATTTAAAATTGTGATAAAGTAGCATTGATTTTACCTTCAAATTTAATTGTTGATTCAATTTTAATTTTAACTCATTGTCCAACTTGAAATTTGTGTTTTTGATTTTCTAAAAATAATTCTTTATCATCTACTAAATAATTTTCTCCAGGTAAACTAGAAATATGAATTAATGCACTTGCGCCTGTATTTAATTCAACAAATAGTCCAAATTTTTTAACCGAAACAATTTGTGCATCGAATTCTTGATTGATTTTATTTTCGTAAAACTCAGCAACTTTAATCGCAAATACTTCTCTTTCTAAAGCTAATGCACCTTGCTCACTTAAAGAATTTTGCATTGCTATTTCTGCTAATTCTTTTTTAAAATAATCTAATTTATCCATTTTATTTAGAAAAACGAATTCTCTTAACAACCTATGGACAATTAAATCTGGATACCTTCTTATTGGACTAGTAAAATGAGTATAATACTCTGAAGCTAATCCAAAATGCCCAACATTGACATCTGAATAAATTGCCTTTTGCATCGTTCTTAGTAAATTAATTTTAATAAAATTATCAAAATTTATTTCTTTTACTTTTTCAATTGCGTTTGCAAAATCAACAGGATTTTCAGATATAGGAACCTTAACATTAATATTTAATAATTTTAAAATGCTGTTTAAATTTTCAATTTTTTCAATTTCCGGTACTGGATGAATTCGATAAATTGATGGTAATTTCTTTTTATACATAAATTCCGCTATATTTTCATTAGCCCTAACCATGAAATCTTCAATCATATTTTCACTAACATTTCTCTCTCTTAAAACGATGTCAATTGTTTTTCCGTTTTCATCTAAAACGACTTTAGATTCATCAAATTCAAAATCAATAAATCCTTGTTTTTTCTTGTATTGTCTAATTATTTCTGTTAATTCATAAGCATTTTTTAATAAATTAGAAATATTAGTATCAAATTGTTTTTCATTATTATAAAACTTATTAACTTCTTTATATGTTAATCGTTGATATGAATTAATAATAGAAGGATAAAATTTTACTCATTCATTTTCTCCTTGAGAATTGATTTCACATTCCATTGTTAATGTAAAACGATCAACATTAGGATTTAAAGAACATATTCCATTCGATAATTCAAATGGTAACATTGGAATAACTCTATCAGCTAAATAAACTGAAGTCCCTCTTAATTTTGCTTCTTCATCAATTGGATCATTTTCTTTTACGTAATAACTTACATCAGCAATATGCACAGCTAAAATGAAATTGCCATTTTCTGTTTTTTTCACGCTGATAGCATCATCGAAATCTTTAGTATCATCTCCATCGATAGTCACAATAATTTCATTTCTTAAATCAACACGATTTTCTAAATTTTCATTTTCAATAGTTTGAGGAATTTGTTTGGCATATTCCAACACTTCAGATGAAAACACATGTGATCAAGATGATTTTTCAATTGTGATTTCAATATCTTTATAAGGTTCATCAATTTGACCGTGTTTAGATAATAATTCAATTTTAAATATCGGTTCTTTATATTCAATTATTTTAACTTTTACTACATCTTTATTATTTAATTGATATTTTTCTGCTCATCTAAATTTTCCGTTTATTTTTGAATCTAGAGGTTTAAAATCAAAATAACCATTATTTTCTTCTATAGTTCCAAAATAAATATTTTCTGCTCTTGAAACAATTTTATTAACAACTGCAAATTGACTACTTCTTTTTACATCATCAAAAATTGTAATTTCAACAGTGTCGCCATTAAGTGAATTATTAGTATAATTTTTAGGAATAAAATAAGAAATTTCTTCTGTTTCATCTACAAAACCAAACCCCTTTGGATTAATTTTTATTTGCCCAATAAGTGTTTTAATTTTTGGCAAGTAAAAATATTCAGAATTTTTTGTTTGAAACAGAAGATTTTTATTAACATTTTTTTTTAAAAATGAGGAAAAATTTTGATTTTCTTTTAAAGGAATATTAAAATGTTTAACAATATTTATAAAACTAGTTGTTTTATTGAGCACAAAATTTTGAATTTTTTCTATATTATATTCTTTCACTTAAAACAGCCTTATCAATAATGCTACAATCAACAAAATAAAACCCGATACAAACATTGTTCATTTTAAAATCTTTTTAAACCCTCTTTCTTTAGAAACTTTAAATAAATCTAAATCAGACGATCCAACTAATGCTCCTGAAAATCCGTTAGAATCCGGGGACATTAATAACGATACAACTAAAATTATTAACGAAACTAAAACTAATATAACAGTTAGTGCAATTTTCATATTTCTCCTTTAATATTATTAAATTATAAACAATTAATTAAAATAATTATAAAAATTGATACAATTAAAATTAAAAGGAGAAAATTATGAAAATTTTATTAGCAGGAACACCTGAGTTTTCAGTTCCGATTTTTGAACAAATAATTAAAAATTTTAATGTTGTTGCAATTGTTTCGCAACCAGATCGACCAGCAAACAGAGGCTATAAATTAGAAGCAACACCAACTAAAAAATTAGCTCAAAAATATCAAATACCAATTTTTCAACCAAATAAAATTTCCGAAATCAAAGATCAACTAAAAGAACTTGATTACGATATTATGGTTAGTGCAGCGTTTGGTCAATGAGTTCCAGATTCGATTTTAAATATAGCAAAAGTTGCTTCTGTTAATATTCATGGTTCCTTACTTCCTTTATATCGTGGCGCAGCCCCAATTCAGCATGCAATTTTAAATGGTGATAATAAAACTGGAATTACATTAATTTATATGGTAAAAGAAATGGATGCTGGAAATATGTTGGCAAAAGCTGAAATAGATATTTTAGAGGAAGATACCTCTAAGGAAATATTTCAGAAATTATCAATTTTAGCAAGCGAAAATATCGTGCAATGACTTAATGATTTATATCAAAATAAACTTATTGAAGAAAAACAAGATTCTTCTTTAGTAAAATTGGCTCCAAAAATAGATAAATCTTTTGCCCAAATTTTTGAAAGCGATAAGATTGTTGATGCTTATAGAAAAATTAAAGCACTCAATGACAATCCTGGTGCATTTTTCATTAATAAAGAAAATAAAAGAATTAAATTGTATCGTGCTTCACTGAATTTTGTTAAAAATGCTTTAATTTTAAAATTAAAAGATGGAATATTGTATGTTTATGAATATCAATATGAAGGTAAAAAAATTGTTAATGTAAAATAATATGAAAAATACCAAAATAATTTTTGTTTGTATAAAAATAAATTGTTTTGGTTTTTATTTTAAATAATAAATTAAATTATTTGTTAATTTCTTCTGTATCTATAAGAGAATTTCAATTTTCTATACTTTTATTTATTTCTTTAAATAAAATCCTTTTTCTATCAATTTTGTTGGATAAATAGGAGAAAATAACGTCTGATAAAGCAAATGCAGAAATTTTAGAACCGATTGCTCCAATTCGATAATTTTGATTAATAGAATCTAAAAATAAAACATTTTTTGGTTGGTAATTATCAATTAACATTTTGCTTTTTGTTCATACTGAGTAAATTACTTTATTTTCATTTAAAAAATTTAAAATATTTTTTACTTCCAACGTTTTAAGAGAACGAGAAATGATTGTAATATGCATTTTATCTTTTATAATATTAGTAAATGAATAAAATTCATGAATATCGTCAATAAAAATGGCATTAAAGCCGATTTTTCTTAAATTTGTTGCTAAATATTTAGCAACTAATGCCGATTCACCTTTTGCAAAGAAAATATTTAATTTATGATATTTAATAATTGTATCGATATAATTAGTTATAGATTTTTGATTTTCCACATTTTCAAATGTTTTTTCAATTGCATAAAAATAGTGCGATCTAATATTTTGGACAACTTCTTTTAATGATAAATTTCCCTTCTCTTTAACATCTAAATCGTATAATTTTAAAAATTGATATCTTTGTGAAATGTAAATTTGTAAATCATTAAAGGATTCAAAACCGAGTTTTAAAGCAAATCTTGAAATCGTGGATTGGCTTACTTTAATTTTTGAAGATAGCGAAACTGAATTTTGTTTTAAAAAATCTTCTGTTTCGCTTTGAATGAAATTTAAAATTTTTTGATATGAACTAGTTATTTTAATTTTATTTAAAATTGAATTTTCAATTATTTGATTTTTAAACATATTTAAATTATATAAAAAAAATCAGCATCGTCATTAATGCTGATTTTAGTTTATAATTCTTTACCGATATTTGAAACAATTTCATTATTTAATGCTTCTACTTCTACACCAATAATTGCTTGATAGGAATTATCTGATATTTTAACAACCCCCATTGCTCCCGCTTGTTTTATTAGTTTTTCATCTACTTTAGAACCGTCTTTTACTATGTATCTTAAACGAGTTGAACAATTATTATATTCTATAATATTGTTTCATCCTCCAAATCCTTTAACTATTTTTCGCGCCTTTAAAGATAGTGAATTGATCTGATTATTAGTTTCTTTTACTTTTACTTCATTAACCTTTTCTTCTTCAGAAATTTTTCCTTTTCCTCTACCTGGAGTGTTTAAGTTTAATTTTTTAATTAATAAAACACTAATTGAAAAGTATGTTGCTGCAGTAAATGCTCCAATTACAATTATTCATCCTGGATTAGCAAATACTTTATGTGCTCCTGTAAATCCTGAATCATTAATAATTGCAAGAGATTTTGAAATACTTAGAATATAATCCATTAATCCTGCTGAAAATCCAAATCCCAATTGGATTCCAAATGCTCCAGTTATAAATGAAAATACTCCTGTTAAAATCGCATGAACTAAATATAATAATGGTGATGCATATAAAAATGCAAATTCAACAGGTTCGGTTATTCCTGAAAGGAAGCTTACCAATGCTGAAGATCCTAAAAGTGCAATAACTCTAATTTTTTGTTCTTTGTTTTCCGCTGTAAAAACAAAAGCTGCAACTAACGCTGGAATTCCAAACATCATCATTGGGAAAAATCCTGCTTGGAATAACCCACCCGGATTATTTTTAGCAACCCCTGATAAAAAGATATTAATATCTCCTACCACTACATCAGTTGGTAATCCCCCTGCTTTAGGAAATTCTCCTAATTGGAATCAGAAAATATTATTTGGAATATGATGTAAACCGAATGGGATTAAAAGTCTGTTTAAAAACCCGTAAACCCCCATTATGGACGCTCTGGTAAATCTAACACCCAATGTGTATTCAGCATTAGGTGAAGTAGCATCAGATAAACTTTTAGATAATTGGAAAATAGCAAATGCTATTCAAGGAAAGATTATTGCATAAATAACTGAGAAAACAAATGCAAAAACTATTGCAAGTGCAGGAATTAATCTTTTTCCAGAGAAAAATCCTAAAATTTTTGGCAATTCTACATTGCTGGTTTTATTGTAAATTCACGCAACTATTGCACCTACAATAATTCCTGTTAAAACATTTTCCCCTAAAATGGCATTGATTTTCGAACCGAAAATCGCTTCAAAACCAAGTGTTATAGTTCCGTTTGAATTAACAGTTGAATAACCTAAATCAACCGTTGAATAAATGCTCGAACTCATTATCGGAACTAATTTTGCAACGATTATAATTGCTATAGCACCAGCAAATGCTGCTTCTCCCCGTCTTTCTTTTGTAAATCCGAAAGCAAGACCTATTGTAAATAATAAATATAAATGACCAAAAACTAAATCACCTGAAAAAGTAACCGTTTTTTGAATAAATGCTGAAAACGTTGTATTAGTAGGAACATCAGCTCCTATTCTTAATAAAATTGCAGCTACAGGTAAAATCGCTATAGGGAACATTAAAGTTGTTCCAATTTTTCCTAATTGTTGCATCATTGTATTTAAAAATAATTTAAATTTACTTTGCTTTAATGTGTTCATTATTTTTTACTCCCTTTACCTTTTTTCAATAAAAAACCATGAACAACAACCGTTGATATAATGGCGGCAAAAAATACTAAAACAAAGACTAAAACAAATCCAGCTATAATATTCGCTCTTAAATTAACAGCATCTAAATTTGCTCCATCAACTTTGTAAAGAGTTAATAACATTACTACTGTTACAAGCAAAATTGAAAAGAGAATTCAAAGCACTATATAAAATCATTTTTCTTTTCTAATATTTGAAAAATTTATTTGTTTGATAAATGACATCTTTCTCCTTTTTAATGTCTTTTTGAGTAAAAAACTTTTTATCTACCCACTAAAATTTTCTTATTATTTTAAATAATTTTAATAATTTGAATATTTAATTCATTTTTAACTTTAAAAAAAATAATTAATTAGCTATTAAATGTAAAAAATGAATTAAATATTCATAAATTTTTATTTTTATAAAAAATAAATTAAAATGATAATGAATTGAGGTTATATGGAATATACAATTAAAGATGTTACGATTATTAATCCTAATAATACAATAGATAATGCAGATATTACTATTAAAGGTAATAAAATTGCTAGTATAACAATCAAAAAGGGAATGGGAAATAAGTTTTTAATTCCAGGATTTGTAGATCTCCATATTCACGGAATTAAAAATAATGATGTTATGGATGGAGAAAAAGCAGTAATAAATATCTCTAAAAATTTAGCTAAATTAGGAACAACATCTTTTATGCCAACATTGATGACTAATTCTTGAAAAAAAATTATCGAATCATTAAATCAAGTATCAAAAATAAAACAATGAAAATCACGATTTTTAGGAATTCACATAGAAGGACCTTTTATAGACGAAACTAAAAAAGGGGCACACAAAAAAGAATTTTTACTAAAGGCAACAAAAAAAAGAATTGATCAGTTAATTGAAGCATCTGATTTTAAATTAAAAAGAATTTCGTTTGATCCTAAAATGGTGAATTTACAGACATTTAGCTATTTAAAAAATGAATTAAATGTTTATGGATCAATAGGACACAGTGATGCTAATTTTAAAATGGCAAATCAATATTTTGAAAAAGGTTGTGACTCTGTTTGTCACTTATGAAATGCAATGTCTGGTGTCGATTCACGTAATCCAGGAATAGTGCAATCAGCATTATATAATCAAAATGTATTTGTAGAATTAATAATTGATTTTGTTCATATTTGCAAAGAAACTGTTGACTTTACAATTAAAATGAAAGGTGTTGATAATATTATTGCAATATCTGATGCCATTAAACCTGCTTATTATAAAAACGGCCTTTCTATCTCTGGCGATTTACAAGTTTATAAAAAAAATAAATTAATTAAAATCAATGGAACTGATACAATCGCAGGATCTGCAATTGTAATTTATGATGCCTTTTTAAATTTGCTTAAATCAAATTATTCTTTAAACGATGCTGTAAAAATGACTTCATATAATGCAATTAGATATTTAAATATTAAAAATTTAGGAATAATTGAAAAGGATTATTTAGCTGATTTTTTGATATTAAATAAAAAAAATTATAAAATAGAAAAGGTTTTTTTTAACGGAAAGAGAGTTAAATAATGAAATTAATAATTGAAAAAAATGAAGATTCAGTTGCTCAAGTGGCTGCTGATATTATTAAAAAAGAAATTTTAAATAATAAAAAAATGAACATTTGTTTTGCTACAGGAAATAGTCCACTAAAAACATATAATAATTTAATAAAAATGTATGAAAATAAAGAAATTTCTTTTAAAAACATAACTTCATTTAATTTAGATGAATATGTAGGAATATCTAAAGAAAACCCTTGTTCTTATCATTATTTTATGCATCAAAATTTATTTAATAAAATTGATATTAATCCTAAAAATATTAATTTACCTAACGGTAATGGAGATATTAAAAAAAATGGACAAGAATACGAAAAATTAATTGTACAAAAAGGTGGAATTGATTTGATGATTTTAGGAATTGGTGTTAATGGGCATATTGCTTTTAATGAACCAGGATCGAAATTAGAATCAAGAACTAGAGAAATTGAATTAACAGAAAGTACTATTGAAGCAAATAAAATTTATTTTAAAAATAAAGATGAAGTTCCTAAAACTGCAATTTCAATGGGATTGGCAACGATATTGGAAGCTAAAAAAATTATTTTAATTGCTACAGGTCAATCAAAATCTCAAGCGATTTTTAATACAATTCACGGAGAAATAACAGAAAAAAATCCTGCCAGTTTTTTAAATAAGCATAATGATGTAACCTTGATAATCGATGAAAAAGCAGCTAAATTACTTAAAAATTAATTAAAAATATAAAAATACCACTTAAAAGGTGGTTTTATTTTATGTTTTTAATTGTTTTTACTGAAAAATAAGTCAATATCATTATTAATCGTTTATTTTAATCCATAAAATTTTTAATATTTTTTTAATAAAAATAAAAATAGTTTTATAATATAAATGTTTAAATTTAAAGATATTTTAAGTTTAAGAGAAAGGAAAAATGGCACTTTTAAATAATAATGAATCCAAAACTGATTTGCAACAAGGTTTAACATCCTCTGAAGCAAAAAAACGTTTGGAAAAATATGGATTAAATACAATAAAAGCTAATAAAAAGGACAATATCTTTCTTGTGTTTTTAAAGCAATTTAAAGACTTCATGATAATTTTGCTTTTAATTGCAACCGTCTTTTCTTATTCGGTCGCTATTTACGAATATGTTGCTCATTCGGATCGTGATCAAAAAGAAATTATTATTAGCTTTATAGAACCTACAATAATTTTAATTGTAGTCGTCCTTAATAGTATGCTTGGAACATATCAAGAAATCAAAAGTAATCAAGCCGTAAGGGCGCTTGAAAATAGCAACAAATTAAATGCCAAAGTAATCAGAGACGGAATTTTACAAATTATTCCCGCCGAAGAAGTTGTAATAGGGGATTTAATTGTTGTTGAAGCTGGTGATAGTATTCCTGCTGATGCTAAAATAATTGAAAGTTTTAGTTTTAATGTTGTAGAATCGGCGCTAACCGGAGAATCGCTTTCTGTTGAAAAAAAACCATCTAGTGAAGATTTAAAACATTTACCTCTTGGTGATCAAACTAATATGATTTTTTTAGGAACAAATGTTGTTAACGGAAGAGCAACAGCGATTGTTATTGCCACCGAAAAAGATACAGAAATGGGTAAAATTAACAAATCTATTCAAGAACAAACAGTTAATTTAACACCATTGCAAATAAAATTAGAAAAATTAAGTAAAATATTTGGAATTTCAGGAGTTATTTTATTATTTGTAACTGCACTAGCTCAAATATTATTAACAAATGCTTTTTCAGGAAATTGAAGTTCTCCTGAATCATATTCAAATTCAATTGTTGTCGGAATTTCTCTAGCTATTGCCGCTATACCAGAGGGATTAATAACATTTACAACTGTTTTACTGGCAATTGGTGTAGCTAAAATGACAAAAAGAAATGCAATTATAAAATCATTTCCAGCTATTGAAACTTTAGGTTCAACAAATATTATTTGTTCTGATAAAACAGGAACATTAACAGAAAACAAAATGACTGTTGTTGACTTTTATGATAATGAAAAGCCTGAATTAAAAGACAAATTCGAAAATTCAAAAGCATTATGAGCACTGGTAGGATGTTGTGATGCTTCAATTAATGTAAATGAAAAGGGAGAATTAGTAGAGGTTGGTGATCCAACTGAAACTGGAATTTTAAAATTCGGATTAAAACACAATATTTCTTCAGTTTCATTTTTTGAAAAATATAATAAAATTGCATCACTCCCATTTGATAGTGATAGAAAAATGATGTCAATTTTAGTAGGGGATGAAAAAGAAAAAATCCTCATTACTAAAGGTGCTCCTGATGTTATTTTTTCAAAATGTAATAACTACGATCAAAAATTTTCAAAAATTAATGAACAATGATCTAATAAAGCATATAGAGTAATTGCTGTTGCTTACAAAAAAATAGATCCGCTAAAAACTGATTTAAATTTTGAAGATGAAAATAACTTAACATTTTTAGGATTGGTTGCAATGATCGATCCGCCTCGTGAAACTGTAAAACAAAGCATCAAAGAAGCGCTAAGTGCAGGAATTAAACCTGTAATGATTACAGGCGACCACTTAACAACTGCTATTGCTATTGCTAAGTCATTAAACATTTATAAAGACGGAGATTTAGCAATTACAGGAACTGAATTAACTCAAATGGACGATAAAGAGTTGTTTGAAAAAATTAACAAAATAAGTGTTTATGCCAGAGTTAATCCGAGTGACAAATTAAGAATAGTAGAAGCATGACAATCACACAATCAAGTTGTAGCAATGACTGGTGATGGGGTTAATGATGCTCCAGCACTAAAACGAGCAGATATTGGATGTGCAATGGGAATTACGGGAACCGATGTTTCTAAACAAGCTGCTGACGTTATTTTAACTGATGATCGTTTTGATACAATTGTTAAAGCTGTTAAAACCGGTCGTGAAACTTTTGATAAAGTTAAAACAGTTATAATGAATCTTTTAGTTTCTTCAATTGCTGAAATATTAATAATGTTATTTGGTTTATTTATTTTCAGATTTGCATTTAACGATTCAATTGGAAACGACACAGAATTTCTTGTATTATCAGCATCTCAACTTTTATGAGTTAATTTACTAACCCATGGTTTACCGGCAATTGCTCTGGGAATCGTGGATAATGATGTTGATGTTATGTCTCGAAAACCATTTAGTAAAAAAGATAGTATTTTCGCTCATGGAATGGGTAAAAAATTAATTATTCAAAGTGTAATAATTTCACTACTTTCATTACTTTCTTACTTGATAGTTGCCTTAGTTGCTAAGCAGCAAGGAATTATTGGCGATTATTTTGTTAAATTAACTTCTACAGCCGCTTTTGTTACTTTAGGAATTTCAGCAAGTATTAATTCATTAAACTTAATGAGTAGTAGAAATATTATTTTATGTAAATTCAGCAAATACAAATGAGTATATTTAGCTTCCACATTTTCTTTAATTTGTGTACTATTGTCTGCTTTTGTACCAGGACTAAGAGATGTATTTAGAAATGCCGATATTAGTTTATTACAAGATTTAGGTATTTATAATCACATTTATTGAATTATTCCTATATTACTAGGATTTGGATTATTAATTTACTGTGAAATTGAAAAAATAATTTATTTAGTTAAAAAACATTTATTAAATAAATAATAGTTAATTAGTAAAATTTCCCTCTTATAGTAGAGGGTTTTTTATTATTTTAAATAAAAATGCCGCCTTAATTTAAGGTGGCAGAATTTTATTTTGCTTTTTAATTATTAAGCAATTTAAACATTTTTTTGTAAGAAATTAAATCAATTTCTTGTGGTCTAATATTTAATTTTAAATTTAATGAATTAAAAATTAACTCAATTTTATTTGAATCTAAAAATAATTTTAAATTGTTAATTAATGTTTTTCGTTTCATAGAAAAACACTTTTTAATAAATTCTAAAAATAAATTTATTTCCTTTTGTTTTAAATCTGGATAGAAACTAAATGTCACAATTGCTGAATTTACTTTCGGCTTAGGAACAAAACTATTAGGCAAAACGATAAATTCTTTTTTAACACTCGCTAGATACTGGCAAGAAATCGATAATTTTCCATAACTCGGAGTTTTTACTTTTGCTACAATTCGATCAGCAACTTCTTCTTGAACCATAATAGTTAATTTTGAAAAAGAATTAATATTTTCAAATATTTTAAAAAGAATTTTGCTAGTTATATAGTAAGGTAAATTAGCAACTACTGCTCATTTATTTTCAAAATTTAAATCAGTTTCTAAAAAATCTTGGTGAACTAAAGTAAAATTATCATTTATTATTGAAGAATTTAAAATTTCAATCATATCTTTATCAATTTCAAATGCCAATACACGGTTTGCTAAATTAACTAAATGAGTTGTTAAAGCTCCTTGACCAGGTCCGATTTCGATAACATCTTCATTTTCTATATTAGCAATTTTCAATATTTTATTAATAACATTTTTATCAACTAAAAAATTTTGACCCAAACTTTTTTTTGCTTTAATATTTTTATTTATCATTTAAACACCAAAAACTCTCATAACATTTTCCATAATTATTTTCTTCATTTTTTCTTTTTTTATCCCCTTAATTAATGCTATAGTTTCTACAACAAATGAAACATAATGAGAATGGTTAGTTTTAGATCTATACGGTTCAGGAGTTAAATACGGAGCATCAGTTTCACTGAATATTCTATCATTAGGAATCAGTTCAATAACTTTTCTAGTTTCAAAATTTTTTTTGAAAGTTATTACACCGGAAAAAGAAAAATAAACATTATTAAAACTTAAAAATTTTTCTGTTCATTTTAAATCACCTGAATATGAATGAAAAATAAATTTTATATCTTTATATTCAGTTTTATTTAAAATATTATAAATATCTTTATGAGCATCTCTAATATGTAAAATCACTGGTAAATTATATTTTTGAGCTAATTTAATTTGGGTTTCAAGTGCTAGAATTTGAAATTCGGGTTTAGCATTGGTTTCATAAAAATAATCTAATCCAATTTCTCCAATTGCAACAGCTTCTTTTTTTTCTAAAATTTTTTCAAGTTTATGAAAATCAAACGGCTCGTTTTTTATATTATTAGGATGAACTCCATAAACAGGAAAGACATTTTTATGTAATCTAAATTCTTTATCAATTTCAAATGTTTCATTTATATCAGTGGCAATAAAAAACATTTTTTCAATCCCGTTTATAAAATTGTTTTTTATTTCTTGATTTGGATTTAAATAATATTCTTTTAATGGATGAGCATGTAAATCCACTAAATCTTTTTCCAAAATTTCTGTTTTTAAAATATATTTTTTATATTTTCGTTCACCTTCAATAAATTCGCCTAAATAATTATAGTCAAATGCTTTGATAACTTTTTCTGAAGCAATATTATTAAAATCATGAGTAATAATTATTTCATCTAAATTATATGTATTTTTTGCATGTTTTAACATCGTTTCAAGAGCATAATTTGCTAATCCTCTTCGGCGAAACTTTTTGTTGGTTCAATAACCAATGTGCCCTACTTTTTTAATTAAATCATTATTTTCATCTGCAACTCGAATATTTACTCAAGCTAAAATTTCATCTATTTCATTGTCTAAATCAACTAAAAATAAAAATTCACCTTTAAGTGCATCTTCTTGCTCTCCTTTTTTGACTTTTTCCATCCATTTAAGCACTTGAGAAAAGTTTTGTTTAATATTTTCTATTTTTGAAAAATCTAAAAACCCTTCATCAAATTCGGTTTTAATAAAGTGATTTTTATATTTTTCAGTTAATTTTATAAATTTTAAATTAGCCATTTGTCTCCTTTTTTATAAAATATAATTATTTAGATTATAATTATAATAATAAATAACAATTCAATTTTACAACAAAAGGAGAAAAATGTCTAACACAGAAAGAAATGTGCTATTTGGAATGGAAAATTCTTTGAATTTAGCACAGAAAATATCAGAAAGAGTTAAATTACCATTAACACCAATTAAAAAAGAAGTGTTTGCAGATGGAGAAATTTTGTTAAGCTCCACAGAAACCGTTAGAAATTCTAATGTTTTTATTGTCGCAAGCACCCACACACCTGTTAATGACAATATTATGGAATTATTAATCTTTATTGATTCATTGAAAAGAGCAAGTGCAAAAGAAATAACAGTTATTTTATCATATTACGGATATGCAAGACAAGATAGAAAAGCAAAGGGAAGACAACCGATTGCCGCTAAATTAGTTGCTAATTTATTAGAAACAGCAGGGGCAACAAAAATAATTGCAGTTGATTTACATAATCCATCTATTCAAGGTTTTTTCAATATTCCGCTTGACGATTTGAGGGGACAATATGTTTTAGCTCGTAGATTAAGAGAAAAACATAAAGATTTTACAGTTGTTTCACCTGATCATGGTGGAGCAGTTAGAGCTAGAATTTTATCTGAATTAATTTCAGATTCTGTTAAAATCGCTATTATTGACAAAAGAAGAGTAGGAACTAATCAAATTGAAGTTTTAGGAATGATAGGTACAATCGATAGCGAACATGCGGTTTTGGTTGATGATATTATTGACACAGGTGGAACAATTTTAAATGCTGCTAAAATAGTTAAAGAACACGGAGCAAAAACCGTAACAATTGTAGCCACTCACGGAATATTTTCAAAAGGATTTGAAGCATTTGAGCAAAGCGAATATGTTGATAAGGTTATTATTTCCGATTCTATTGATAGAACACAATTACTTGAAAAATACACAAAATTAGAAGTGGTTTCTTTATGCGATTTCATTTCTCAAGTTATAATAGCTACAATAAATAGATCATCAGTTTCTGATATTTACAAAGGATTTAGAAATGACCTTTAAACAAAGGGTTAAAGAATTTATAAATAATGATTTAATTTTTTCTAAAATGGAAAAATATGTAAAATTGATTGAAGACAAAAATAAAGTTATGAATTTAACTGGCTTTAAAGATGATGTTCTTTGAGAAGAAGGAATTTATGAATCATTAATTTTTATGGATCGAAGTTTTACAAAACACATTAATGAAAAACAGAATTTAGTTTTAGATATCGGTGCAGGTGCGGGGTTTCCATCTGTGCCTTATTTAATTTACAATTCAAATATAAAATTAACAATATATGAGCCTATACAAAAAAGGGTTGATTTTTTAAATTTAGTTTCTAAAGAATTAAATTTAAATATAGAGGTACTTAAGATTAGAGCAGAAAAATCAATTGAATATGAAAAATTCGATTTTATTTGCGCTAGAGCTGTAACAGATTTGAAAAAATTAATCGAAATTACAAATCATTTAGGAAAAATTAATTCAGTTTTTTCCTTTTTAAAAGGTCCGAAAGTATTTCAAGAATGAGAAGAAGCAAAATGAATAATAGATCAGCTGCATATAGAAAATATACAAAATATTAAAATTGATACAAAAAATTTAAAAGAGAATTTTACTTTTTCTTTTGTTAAAAAGCTAAAAACTAAAGACGGTTTTCCCAGAAAATGAGAAAATATCGTAAAAAAATAGCTTTTTTTTTTTTTTCAATAACAATAAATTAAAAATAATATAATTGAAACATGAAAAAGAATAAATCTAAATTAAAATCACTTATTGTTTTATCCTCATTAACTTTACCAATTTATTTGGCATCCTGTTCTGCTACTGAAACTGAAAATATTAAAGATATTGTAAAAGAAAATGGAAATTCAGATAATAATAATTTAAATGAAAAAAATGATAAAAAATTAGAAGATAACAAAAAAAATCAGAATGATAAAAATCTTAATTTAAACAACGGTGCTAATAACGATTATGTCAGCGGAGAAAATAATTTAGAAATTGATAGTCCTGCAAAAAAAGAAGAAAATTTGTCTGAAAATAATTCAGATAATTTTGAATCACAAATTAATAATAAAGAAAATGAATTATCTATTAAAAACGACTTGGATAATTCTAATAAAACTAGTGATTTAAAATCAAATGAATCCGCTGAAAAATCACAAGAAAAAGATAAACGCACACAAGAGAACTCTAACAATAAATCTGATAAAAGCGATCAATCAATTAAAAATGAAACACCTAAAGATCCACAAGAAAATGTTCAATCTCAATCAAGTAATAGTGAAAATAATTTAGAAGATAAAAATATTCAAGATTCACAAATATTAACTGCCGAAAAAGATAATAATCAAGTAGAAAATATTGCTTCAGAAAATGGCGATAATTTAGAAAATAAAAATATAAGTTCTGTTGATGAATTTTATTTTCCTAAATATGAAGGAAATTATTTTGATAGCGACATTAACGATGATAAAACAATCGCTTTACCAGTTTTAAAAGATGTTGATAGTCAAAAAAGATTAAGAAAAGAGTATTTTAATTATTCTAATATTGTTCCTACAGGAATTTATTTAGAACCAGGGAAAAAATATTTAATTCAAATCGATCTGGATCATAAAATAGAAAATGGCGAAGTAACTATAATAGCAAGACAGGGTTCAAAAGCGGAGAAAAATACTTGAGATTCATTAAACTATGTTGAATGATATTTAAAAAAGGAAACAAATCAAATAGAATTTAATTTAATAAACAAAAAGGAAGGTCATTTAGTTTATTTAGAAAACACAAGTGGAAAGCCAGTTACAGCAACAATTAAAAACCTAAACAAGCAAGAAACTCCTTTTTCTACATTCCCTTTTTATATTTATAATCCTTCACAACCAGAAAAATTCTGAGACTATTTAAGTGAAATTCAAAATAATAAAAATCTTGCACAATCAACTTTTATGCAATTTAGCGACCCTGAAAGCGGGGGAATACAAGTTATTTGAAGTACCCAGCAATCGATTAATACATTTATTAATCAATTGAAATTAGATTCTAAACAAAAGGCAACTGATTACATTAAAACTTTTATGAGAGACATAAAAGAATGAGTTGATGAATTAAATAAATTCAATGGGTTAGATAAAAATGATCCAGTTGAAGCTCAAAGACCTACAAATTCACCTTTATTAATTCAAGCCACATTAAATATTAAAAAACCATCAATTTATTATGCTTCTAAAAAATATGTTCACTTGCCAGAAGATTTAGTATCTGAATACTTTAAAAATACATCCGCATTATATGGCTGAGTTGCCAACCATGAAAAAGGACATGTAATTGATAATACTTCAATAGTTGTTGTTGAAGTCACAAACAATATGTATGCATCATATGCTGGATATTTAAATATGAAAAAGGTTATTGCATCAGGTAATTACAACAAAGACAAAATAAAAGCAAATAATTTTGTTAGTTCAAAATATTGAGATGCAGAACCAAAACATTTTAATTATCTATCTTCTAAAATACAAGATCCTTCAACAAAAACACTTTTTGTTGAAGTGTCAGATGAAAATAAAACACCTTTTTATCCTGTATATGTATGATTTTTAACTTCACAATTTATGAATAAATATGATTATTCTAACTATGATTTTAATAATCAAAATGATGTTTTATTCACTAAAAAGGAAGTTGACAATATTAAAAAATTCGGAGTTTGAGGTACTTTACAAAGATTATTAAGAGATAGAGGTGAATTAAATAAATATGATAAAGAAAATTTATTTGATATCTTTTATCAAAATAATAAAATGAACAGATTGCCATTATTATATTCAATTGTAACTGGATTTGATTTTTCAGATGTATTTTCTAGATTTGGTCAGGAAAATATCGATCCAAGAATTGCTGCTTTTACAGCTAGATATCCTAAATTAGATAAAAAGATTGAATATTATAATGTAATGGGTGAAGTATATGATGAACTAAATTATCCTGAAATAGATCAATCGCTTAAACCAGAAATTACTTATTCTAGTGCAGTTGGAAATGGTGGTAAAAGTACTAAAAAAACACTTTTAAAAATTTCACTAAATAAAGATGTATTTAATTCTTTAATTGTTTATGAAATATATGTTGATGGAAAATTATATTTAATATCTAAGCCGAAAAATTCAATTGTAATTGATGGCGATATTTCAAATAAAAATATTACAGTTAAAGCATATGATTATAAATTAAATGAAAGTTCTATGAGTGAAATAGCAACAAAAAAATAAATAATAAAAAGATCCTTAAAAACTAAAAGGATCTTTTTTTTTTTTTTTGTGTGTGTGTGTATTATTATTGTTTGTTGTTTAGCTTATCAATTTCTTGTTCTAATTGTGTTTTTTCTAAATTAAATATTTGAGTTAAATTTAATAAATTTTCTTTATTTTCTTTTCTAATAGTAATATCTAGTAATTTAATTTTTAGTGAAAAATCACTTAATTGATTTTCGCTAAAATTAATTACAGCTTGACGATTATCTTCACTTAATTCATTCATTGATTTTAAATAATTTAGTAAGAAAATTTTTTGATTTCATTTTTCAACTTCTTCGTTTCTAAAATCTTTAATTTCTTTTCAAGTTGGTAAATTATTTTTATTTTCTTGTTTATTAACACCATCTAGTAATTCTATTTTTATTTTAGTGCTATAAATACCATCGTAATCTAAATTTAAAATTTCATTTCAAGTTGGTAAATCGGTTTTATCGCTTTGTTTTAAAATTAAATCAATTATTGACAATTTCATTTCTAAAAATGATAATTGATTTTCACTTGCTTGAAATAGAGAGTTTCTATCAGGTAAATATGATTTATCATTTGCTGAATCGTAAAATTTTAGTAAATGAATTTTCTTTTTTCATAATTCAATTGCTTGTAAATCTAAATCTTTAATAGTATTTCAATCTGGTAAATTGGTTTTATCATTTTGATTATCAATCAGCTCAAATAGTTGAATTTGAGAATCAACATTGTCTTTTAAATAACTTGTATTAAAAATATCATTAAATGTTGGTGTTGTTACTTTATTTGCATTTTTTAAATAAAACTCAAATAGTTTTCTTTTTAAACTCATTTGTTTATCGTCTATAGTTGCATTGATAATATCACTTGCACTGATAGGTAAATTATTTTCTTTATATTTATCAAAAATCTTTAATAAATCAAATTTAGTATTTAATGAACGCAATTCTTGGTCATTTAAATTTAAAAGTGCATTTCAATTTGGAAGCAACGATTTATAATCGCTTTCTATTCAAGAAGTTAATGCCGAAATTAAGGAATAATTTTGTACTTTAGACGAATTTTCTTTTCCTAAATTCAGAATATCCTCTCTGATTGAAAGATTATCGTTTTTAGTTTGTTTTTCTCAAGCTTCAAGCAAACTGACTTTATTAATTCAGTTATTTATCTCGCTTGTACTGAACATTACAAATTCACTTCAAGATGGTATTTTTGATTTATCTTTTAATCCAATGATTTTTTTAAATAAATTTATTTTAGAAGATGAAAAATCTATTAATTCCTTTGTTTTTTCAAATTTTAAAATCTCGTCTTTTGTAGGTAAATATTCATCAAAAGAATTATTTTCAATAAATTCAATGTATTGTAATTTATTTTTTCAAATATTAATTTCCTCTTCATTAAATTTTAAAATTTGTTGCTCAGTAGGTAAATTTTCTTTATTATTTTGCTTTTGAACATAACTAATTAAATCACCTTTATAATATCATTGTTCCGTTTCTTTAAATTCCAAATTTAAAATATCATTTCATTTAGGCAAAGTTTCTTTATTTTCCACAAAACTTAAATTTTTAATAATATAAACTTTTTTGTCAAATTCATTTACTTCGCTACTATCGAATTTTATAATCTCGTCTTCTGTTGGTAATCAACTATTATTAGGATTTTCTTTTACAAAATTAATTAAATCAATTTTAGCATTTCACTCTGAAATTTTACTATCATAAAATTCGTTAATGTCATCAAAAGTAGGAAGGTTTTCTCTATTTTTTCTACTAAAAACAAATTTTACAATTTTTTCAAAATTATAAAAATTTTCTACATTAGTTAAATACATATTTTTAACTTCTTTTCAAGTTGGTAAATTCTCTTTATTTTCTAAATTATTGATAAAATCTAAAACAGCAACTTTAGATTTTAATTCGTCTAATTCATGAATATTTAATAAAGTTAATTCAGCTAAGGAAGGAAGGTTTTTATCGTTTTGTTTGTTAATTAAATCTAGCAATTCAATTCTTTCATTTCAAGTTGTTGCATCGGAAACATCTAATTGCAGAATTTGCTCTACACTAGGTAATCCTCGTGTATCTTTTTTATTTACAATGTTATTAATTAATTTAATTTTATGTTCATATTCAGAAATTTTCATTTTATCAAAGTCTAAAATGTCATTAAATGTAGGTAGTCCGTTAATATCTTTTAATTTAGAAATCGATTCAAATAATAAAACTTTTGAAACTAAATTTTTTGCTTTTGTTTCATTTAAATCCACAACTTGTTGTTTAGTTAATGAAAAAGCAGAATTTTCTTCATTATAGAAATTTTCAATTACATATATTTTCTCTTTTCACTCATTTAATTTTTTATAATTCATTTTTTGAATTTCTTCACTAGAAGGAAGGTTTTTTAAACCATTATTTTTATTAATAAAATTAATTAAACGAATTTTATTTGCTATGATTTCAATTTCGTTTCCGCTGTATTTAAAAATTTCTTTTTTTGTAGGAATTCAATTTTCATCGTTACCTTTATAAGTTAAAATCTCTTTAACATCATTTCAATAATCAACTCTAATGTCATTCAGTATTTCCTCTTTAGCAGATGAAAATTCTTTATCAGTTAATTTTTCAAAAAAGTCAAATACTTCTAATTTATTTAATAAATTGAATAAAGATTTAAAATCCATTTTTGATAAATCTTGTTTTGAAGATAATTTATCATTATTTTTTTGATTTTCTAAAATTGAGTTAATTTTATTTTTTGCTGTTTCATCAAATAAAACGGTTTTTTCTTTATTTTTAGTTTTTTCTCCCGTTGAACCAGCATTAGGATCTTCAATTTTATCATCTTTTGGTTTAGAGTCTTTAGGTTGTTGTAAATCTTGACTCACTTCATTTCCGCAGGACATTAAAGCAAAAGATGCCGAAAAGACACTTGAAAAAGCAATTGTATTAAAAATTATTTTCTTTTTAAATTTCATTATTTCTCTCCTATAAATATTTTTTATTATACTTGATTTATATAAAATTATTTTATTAAAATTTTATTTTTTTTCACTCTCTTTGTCTTTCTTCTAATTTATTAGAAATTGAATCTATTTTTTCGATAAATTCTTGATCACCAAAAGGCATATTATTTTCAGGGAAAGTATGCAGTCATAATATTGTTAAATATAAAACTAAAATTCTGTGCTGTAAAACATATTCATAATCATAATCGTCATATGCATTTAAAAAAACTGTTTCTTGTTCATCGCTTAAACGGCATGATTCTATAAAATATGCTAAATCAAAGTGCTTATCACCTTTTGATGCATATTCTCAATCAACAAATCAAATTTTTTCATTTTTATCGATAATAATATTTTCTAATCAAAGATCATTATGTAAAGGAATATCCTTTTTCATATTTCTTAAAATTAAATTAATTTTTTTAAAATATTTATCAATAACAGGAATTTTAATGTTTTTTTCAACTAATATTTTACGATATTCTTTTATTCTTGAAGCATGATTGGATGGTGGAAAATCTAATTTAGAATTATGAAGAGTTTTCATCAAATGTGCTACTTTTGCTAAATTAATATCATTAACTTCTATTTCTTTCCCTTCAATTCAATCAAAGTAAATATCTTTATCATTATTATGTATCATTTTTGGAACAAAATCTAAATTACTTAAAAGATCGTAGTTTATTCTATGATTAAAAGAATTTTTCTTTTTTTCTTGATAAAAAAATTGACCATCTTTATAAGAATTATTTGTTAGTCCCTTTTCAATTTTAATTTTCATTGGTTAATTATAAATTATTTATATAATTTAATTATGAAATTTTCTTTTATTCCTAAAAAATTTTTAAAAAATATAAAAAATATTAAGATTTTTTACTCAGGGAAGCAAAATAAAACCTACATTGGTGATTATCAAAATATAAAAGTTCAAATTAGAGTTCCTAATATAAATAATGATTTTGTTAATTGAAAAAATGAAAAAGAAGTTATTAAATGTAATTCTGATTTTTTGTATTATAAAAATGGAGTTTTTATTAAAAAGTGAATAGAAGCATCAACATTAAAAAAAATTAATTTAAATCAAGAAATAATTACTAAAATTTTTCAAGAAATAGAAAATTTTTCTTTATTACCTTTGACAAAAATAAAAAAGTTTGATTGAAAAACAAAAGAAATAAATGATTTAAAGTATCGAAAATTAGTAAGAAAATATAAAAATGACCAATTGTTTGTTTCACACGGAGATTTAAGAAAAAAAAATATTTTATTTACAAATAAAAATGAAATTTATTTAATCGATTTTGAATGAACTAGATTAAATAATAAATATTTTGATTTAGTATGTTTAAATCTCTATTTAAAAATTAGTAAAAAACTAATTATCGATTATTTTAAACTAGACAAACAAAAATTTAATGATTTTGCATATATGATAAAAAAGTTTAATAATCACTGAATAAAAAAACATTATAATGGTAAAATTTAAATATTAATAAATAGGAGAGTATAAAATGAAAAGACCAGTTATTTTAACAGTTATTGATGGTTTAGGACTAAGAAAGGAAAAACAAGGAAACGCCTTTGCTTTAGCTAAGACACCAACATTTGATGAATATTTTAAAAATTATCCACATTCAGTTATTCAAGCATCTGAAAATTATGTTGGATTACCAAAAGGACAAATGGGCAATAGTGAAGTTGGGCATTTAAATATTGGAGCAGGATTTGTTGTTTATACAGGATTGTCACTAATTAATAAAGCTGTTGATGATAAAACATTTGGTAAAAATGAAAAATTTTTAGCAGCATTTGAAAATTCCAAGAAAACAAATACCCCATTACAAATTATGGGATTATTATCACCAGGTGGTGTACACTCACTAGAAAATCATTTATTTGAATTATTAGAAAGTGCTAATGAAAATGGAGTTAAAAAAGTTTTAATTCATTTATTTGGAGACGGAAGAGATGTTGCTCCTCAATCCATTTTAAGTTCTTTAGAAAAACTTAATTTAATTATTAGTAAATATCCTGATTATAAAATTGGTTCAATTGCTGGAAGATTTTATTCAATGGATAGAGATAAAATGTTTGACAGAGTTGAAAAAGGATATAATGCAATTTTAGGAATGGCTGAAAATACTTTTGAAAATGTAGTTGATTATGTAAATAAACAATATAATGAAGGTATTTTTGATGAATTTTTAGTTCCTGCAATTAACTCGCAAGTAAATAAAAATGATTTTTTAAACAATGAACATTCAGTAATTTTCTTTAATTTTAGACCAGATAGAGCAAGACAACTATCGCACTTAATTTTAGGAACTAATTTATATGATTTTAATCCTAAAAACAAAGTTAAAGTGAATAAATTTGTTTCAATGATGAAATATGAAGGAATTGATACAGATGTCGCATTTGAAGAAGTGCAAGTAACTCATCCTATCGGTAAAGTTATTGAAGGTGCAGGATTAACTCAATTAAGATTAGCAGAAACACAAAAATATGCTCATGTAACTTTCTTTATGGATGGGGGAAATGATGTTGTATATAAAAATAGTGAAAGAATTATGGTTCCTTCATTAAAAGTAGAATCATATGCTGATGCACCTCAAATGTCAGCGAAAGAAATAACTGATCAATTACTAGAAAAAGCAAAAGATTTTGATTTAGTAATTATGAATTTTGCTAATCCAGATATGGTTGGACACACTGGTAATTTAAAATCAGCTATTAAAGCAGTAGAGGTTTTAGATGAACAACTTGCTAGAATTAAAAAATGAGTTGAGCAAAATAATGCAGTACAGTTCATAACAGCAGACCATGGTAATGCCGAAGTTACTGAAGATGAAAATCAAAAACCAGCAACTAAACATACCTCCTATCCTGTAATGTTAATTACAACAGATAAATCTTTAAAATTAAAAGATGGGAAATTAGCAAATATTGCTCCTACAATTTTAGATTATATGAAAATTGAAAAACCAGAATCTATGAACGAGGAATCTTTAATAATTAAATAATTACAAAGTTGATTTTGCCTATTGTGGTAAATCAACTTTTTTTATTTTCTTTTTTTATTATTAAAAACTGATATTTTTTATATTTAACTATTAATTATTAACTTTATTTTATATTTAAGATTACTATTTTGATATATAATTATATCATTTACAAAAAACAATCGAAAAGAGAATACAATGACTGTAGAAAACATTTTAAAAACAAGCTTTCGACTAGATGCATTTTTGTTTGAATTTATTTCAAATTTTTTATTAATTTTCTTAATTTTAATATTAATGTTGATTAAAAAAATAGAAAAAATAAAAAATTTAAAGCTATTTTATGCTACTAGTTTTTCTTTAGTGTTTATTATAAGTGTAGTAACTACTTGAGCAATTTCTAGGTATTATAGCAAATTTTCTGCCGAACCTTTTGTTAGTCCTAGTCATGTAATATTATTTTCCATATTAAAAGCTACGCCCTTTAAAAGTGATACATTATATTTTTATGATCAAGGAATTTTCTACATTTTAAGTTCCCAATTTTTAGCTTCTATTTTTGCTTTTTTAGCATACATTTTAGTATTTTATAATTTAAAAAAATGAAGCAATTATAAAAGTAAATTTGAAAATATTCATTTTTATGAAATTATCGAACAAAAAAATGATAGTAATCCCATTAAATTTTTGGTTAAAGAATTGATATTTATTGTTTTTTATTTAATAACCATTCCATTTATTGGACAAATTAATGCAATTTACTATAATTGAGACCATTTTAAAGCATTATTAATTACTTTTTCATTTTTATTTTTCATTTTATTTATATCATCATTTTTTGGTTTTTTTACATTTCATTTATTTTTTTCTTTAATAGTTATTTTTTGTAATTTAATGGCTATTTTAAAAGAAAAAAGAGAAAATATTATTACTAAAAAAGAAGTAAATAAAAAAATAACATTCATTTCAATTAATGGTCTTATTTCAATAATATTAACATTCGTTTTACCTATTATTGTTGCTACAATAATTTGACAAATTGGAAAATCACAAGGAGTTATTTTTAATTTTTAATTATGAAAAGAAAATATAAATTTTTATTATCATCACTTTTAACTGCTAGTCCAGTTATTACTTTTTTATCATGTACACCAGCAAGTCAAAAACAAGAATTTAAAAAAGAGGAAGAAAGTGATTTAAATCCAAAAGAAAAGGTAAAATTACCCGAATTAAATAACATAGATGTTAAAAAAACAGACATCAAAATCGATACTTATATTTTAGATAAAGTTAAAGACATTTATAATTCTCTTGCTGAAAAAGATTTTTTAGTTTATACAAATCAATTAGATCCTAACTTAAATGGTAAGCCATTAAATTTAGATAAAATTTATCCAACAGATTTAATAAAAAATAATTATGTTAAAAGATTTGCTGATGTTGATATTGAAAAAATTAAATCAATTCTTTTACAAAATTCTAAATTTGATCAAAAAGAAAAAGAATTTATTAAAAGTTTAACATTTAAAGTTCATTATTCTCATATTCATTTAAAAAATGATAATTTACTAAAAGTCTATGTTCCTATTGAAATTATTTCTAAAGTTCCAAATAAAAAACCTTCCCTTTATCAATCGAGGTTTATTGAATCAATAACCGAATTTAAAAATGTGGATATTGAAAATACAACTTCTGAAAGAAAATATAAAATTTTAATGCAAGAATTTAATAAATTAAAACAATTTTTACAAAATAATTTACAGTCGATTTCACTTAAATTAAATAAAGAACAACTAAATAAAATATTAGAAAAATGAAATTTAAATGAACTAAGTTCTGAGCAATATAAAGAATTTATAGATCTTTCTTTTTCATCTGAACTACAAACTTTAATTAATGGAATTGAAAGTATAAAAGATGAAAAAGAAAAAACTTCAATTAAAGCTAAAATTAGAATTATTGATGCTTATTTTAAAAATAATCAATTTGATAAATTATATTTAAAAGTTCGTTATGCTACTGGAAAAGTTGATGAAAATGGCTTTAGTGATTATAACCATGGCGAAGATTTAGAATATTTTATTAATTTAGAAAACAATTATTTATTAGAACAATATATTAAATTTCAAACTAATTTTCACTTTAATGAAGTTAATAATATTTATGAATTTAATTTTTTAAATCTTAAAAAAGAAGACATGTATTTTATTTTTAAAGATGAAAAAATTAAATTAATAGATTATCAAATAACTAAAAAAGATCCAAAAAATGCTACTATTAAATTCACAGTTGAATATAATGGACAGAAAATAGAAAATATTTTAATGAATTTTGGAGTGGGTAATTATGTTTATCAATTTGAAAAACAATTTCAAAATGATAATTATCAAGCTCACAATTTCATTGCTGAAAAAATTACAGCTGATAATATTTTAAAAATTAATAATAGTTTATTTACTGCTTACGGTAATCAAATTTTTTCAGGCGGTTTTGACACACTAAGAGCTTTTTATACTAAAAATACAGATATTGCTAATTCATTGCATTTAGGAGAAGATTATTTAGCTCCACAATTTCAACCAATTGTTGCTCCATATGATGGTGAAATTATTGCAATATATAATAGTCCATCAGATCAACCGGCTTCAGGAATTGGTACAACATTAATGATGAAAATTAATTATAGCCAATTAAAATTAACACCGAGAGAATTTGAAAATCACTTTAAAACCCCTTACGATTCTCAAGGATTTTTCTATATTGGCTTTATTCACTTAGATGCTTCTAAAACTTTAAATAATAGTAATTTAAATATTGTCGTTTCAAACAAAGAAATTAATAAAAGAAAAATGACTTATGCAGGAAATATTTCCCCTAAAACCCCTTTAAAAGTTAAGCAAGGACAAATAATGGGTTATTTAGGTTCTCATGCTACAAACGGAGGTTGAATGACACACGTTCATACAACACTTGTAGCTAATGGAAAAGGTTATTATAATGATAATGGTTTTTATCAAGAAATTAAAATTAATGAAAGATTTAATAAATACGATCCTGAAAAAGGTAGATTAAGCGACATTAGAGTTCAGGGTGTTGCGGTAGCGCCGAAAACTCAAATTAAAAATGTTGATCCAATCACTGCTAAAAGTGATAAAAATGGGAAAAATGACCCTTTATATTACACTATTAATGTTTTAGATTGACACAAAAGACATGGTGTTTTAGTTAATCCTAATGCTATTTACAAAATTAGAGGTGAGCAATCTTTTTGATTTAATATTGAAGAATTAAATAATTTAGAAAATTAAAATTTGTCTAAAAAAGTTAAAAATATACAAAAATAAAAGAAAAAGGCACATTTTTTTTTTTTTTTTTATTTGCCAATAATTTAGTAATTTAGATTATAATTTAAATGAAAATTATAAATTTTTAATTAAAAGATAAAAAAGAGGAAAATATGAACGAGTATAGTAAAGAAAATAATGGAATCAATCAAAGAGCAGAATTGCATAAAAAAATTTGAGCAATAGCTGATAAGGTTCGTGGAGCAGTTGATGGATGAGATTTTAAACAATATATTTTAGGAATTTTGTTTTATAGATTTATTTCTGAAAATATTACAGAATATTTTAATAAGGATGAAAAAATTGAAAATCCTGATTTTAATTATGAAAATATTAGCGATGAAGATGCTGTTAAATACTTTAGAGGATTAAATAGTGAAGATGACATTGTAAAGCAAAAAGGTTTTTTCATTTTGCCTAGTCAACTTTTTGCTAACATCCTTAAAAATGCTAGAAAAAATAATGATTTAAATACTGATTTAGCTAGAATTTTTAAAGAAATAGAATCAAGTGCTAGCGGTTATGCTTCAGAAGATGATATTAAAGGACTTTTTGATGATATTGATACAACTAGTCACCGTTTAGGTAATACAGTTGCTGAAAAAAATAAAAGATTAGCAGATATTTTAGAAGGAATTGCTGAGATTAATTTTCAAGATTTTAAAAATAATGAAATTGATGCTTTCGGTGATGCTTATGAATTTTTAATTTCCAATTATGCATCTAATGCAGGGAAATCTGGTGGTGAATTTTTTACTCCTCAATCTGTTTCTAAATTATTAGCAAGAATAGTGATTGAAGGTAAACAAACAATTAATAAAGTTTATGATCCAACTTGTGGAAGTGGTTCATTACTTTTACAAATGAAAAAACAATTTGATGAAAATATTATCCAAGAAGGTTTTTTCGGTCAAGAAATTAATATTACTACTTACAATTTAGCAAGAATGAATATGTTTTTACATAATATTAATTTTAATAACTTTAATTTAAAAATAGGTGATACTTTACTAAGTCCGATGCATAAAGATGAAAAACCTTTTGATGCAATCGTTTCCAATCCGCCATATTCAATTAAATGAGTCGGAGATGCAGATCCAACATTAATAAATGATGAACGTTTTGCTCCAGCGGGAAAATTAGCACCTAAAAGTTATGCTGATTTTGCTTTTATTATGCACTCATTAAATCATTTATCTAGTCAAGGAAGAGCAGCAATTGTTTGTTTTCCTGGAATTTTTTACCGTAAGGGAGCTGAACAAACAATCCGTAAATATTTAGTTGATAATAACTTCATTGATACAATTATTCAATTACCTGAAAATTTATTTTTCGGAACTTCAATTACAACTAGTATTTTAGTTATGGCTAAAAATAAAATGAATACAAATATTTTATTTATTGATGCAAGCAAAGAATTTAAAAAAGAAAAAAATAATAATATTTTAGAAGATAAAAACATTAATAAAATTGTTGAAAAGTTTGTAAATAAAGAAAATGAAAATTATTTTGCAAGATTTGTAACTAAGGAAGAAATTGAAGAAAATGATTATAATCTTTCAGTTTCTAGTTATGTAGAAAAAGAAGATACAAGAGAAAAAATTGATATTAAAGTTTTAAATGCTCAAATTAAAGAAACTGTTTTCAAAATTAATCAATTAAGATTGGATATTGATAAAATTGTTGAAGAATTAGATTTTGAATAAAGGGATATAATGAATAATAAAATTTTAAATATTCTAAAAAATGAAAAAGTAGAATGAAAAACATTAGGCGAAGTTTGTGAAATAAAATCTGGAGAAACAATAAGTAAACAAGTAATTTTAAAAAATCCTGGTATATATCCAGTAATTAACAGCGGAATGGCACCGCTAGGATATATTAGTTTTTGAAATGTAGAAAACGATCCTATCGGCATTACATCTAGAGGTTCTGGAGTTGGAAGTGTTACTTATCAAACTGGTAGATATTTTAGAGGTAATTTAAATTATTCGGTGTCAATTAATAACCAAAAATATCTTAATACACGATTTTTATATCATTTACTTTTAAATTATCAGGGTGTTATCCATAAAATATGTACATTTAATGCTATACCCGCATTAAATACTTCGGAATTAAAAAAATAAAAATTCCAATACCTTCTTTAAAAACTCAGGAAAAAATAGTGCAAATTCTTGATAAACTTTCTAATTTAAAAAATGAATTAAATCAAAAATTGAAAATTGAACTCAATTCTAGAATTAAACAATATGAATATTATCGAGATAAATTATTAAGCGAAGAATATTTAAACAAAATTACATATAATTTAGTTCTCGACACACACACACACACACACACACACAGCAAAATCATAATGAATTTAGCATAAATTCAAATAAGATTTTGCTTGAAAGTAATCAAGAATATAAATTACGGTTAAAAACACTGGGTGAAATAGGTAAATTTACAAGAGGAAACGGAATAGCTAAAAGCGATTTAAAACTCAATGGAAAGCCAGTAATTCATTATGGTCAAATTCATACCACATATAATATAAGAACTGATAAAACATTTTCATTTGTGGATGATCAAATTTACTCGAAATTAAGAAAAGCTAACTTCAATGATTTATTAATAGTAACTGCCTCCGAAAATCAATCAGATCTTGGAAAATCAATTGTTTGAACTGGAAAAAATGAAATCGGCATTTCTGATTATGTGTATGCATATAAAACAAAAGAAA
Organism: Mesomycoplasma lagogenitalium; assembly: GCF_029854295.1. Classification (NCBI taxonomy): domain Bacteria; kingdom Bacillati; phylum Mycoplasmatota; order Mycoplasmoidales; family Metamycoplasmataceae; genus Mesomycoplasma; species Mesomycoplasma lagogenitalium. The sequence goes on along the minus strand of NZ_CP122979.1, from coordinate 39,741 downwards.
ATTCTAAATATATACAATATTGAACTCAAACAAATTATTTTAAAGAACAAAAAAATAAAAATATGAGAGGTTCTAGTATTTATTATCTGCTTCAAGAAAATATGGAAAAATTCAAAATTTTAATTCCTCCTTTAGAACTACAAAATAAAATTGTTGCTATTTTAGATAAATTTCAAGATGCAATTGAACATTCAAAAGGATTACTACCACAAGAAATTGAGCTAAGAAAAGCGCAGTATGAATATTATCGTGATAAACTACTTTCATTTGATATTGATGTAACTCCAGAGAGAGAAAGAGAGAGCAAAATTCAATAGAAATACCTAATTCCTATTGAATTTTGCTTGAAAAGGCAGAAAAACTGATATGCAAGTTATTAAAAAATAGTTCAGTTATTAAAAATAAAGATATTTATAAAATCCAGATAAAGAGTTTGAAAGAAATTTGTAAATGCTATGACGGTGTACACCAAACACCTAAATACATTGATCAAGGAGTACCATTTGTAAGTGTAGAAAATATTAAAAATATTTATGCAACTAATAAATTTATATCACTTAATGATTTTAATAAATATAAAATCAAAACGCAAAAAGGCGATTTATTTATGACAAGAATTGGCGACATAGGTACTTGTGCAGTAGTGGAAAATAATGATAATTTAGCTTATTATGTATCTTTAGCTTTATTAAGACCGAATCAAAATATTGTTTTAAGTAAATTTTTAAAATATATGATTGAAAGCGAACATGGTAAAAAAGAATTAAATAAAAGAATTTTACATAGTGCCTGCCCTATAATAATAAATTTAACAGAAATTTCAAAATTAAAATTTTTAATTCCTCCTCTTACTATTCAAAAACATATTGTTAATATTTTAGATAAATTTTATGAACTAATTAATGATTTAACAAAGGGACTACCACAAGAAATTGAATTGAGAAAAAAACAATATGATTATTATTGTAATAAACTTTTAAATTTTCATTAATTAACGAGCTGAAAGGAAGTTATGAAAAACATAAATAAAATTACTAAAAGTGAACACATTATCGAAACAGATCAATTAACCATTTTAGGGGAGTATCAAAAGATTGATAGAACAAATTTAAATAAAAACTATCAATCTGAAAAAGAATTAGAGCAAGAATTGATTAAAAATCTTATACTTCAGGGTTATGAAAAATTAGAAATTCATACACAAAGTCAATTATATGAAAATCTAAAATTACAAATTGAAAAATTAAATAAAATTCAATTTAGTGAAAAAGAATGAGCGAGATTTATTAATGAATATTTAGATTCTCCAAATGATAGTGTTGTCAATAAAGCAAATAGAATACAAGAAAATCATATTTATGATTTTAAATTTGATAACGATACTATTAAAAATATTAAAATAATTGATAAAGAAAATCTTAATAATAATCATATGCAAGTTATTAACCAAATTGAACAAAAAGGAAAAGCAAAAAATAGATATGATGTTACAATTTTAGTTAATGGTTTGCCACTTGTTCATATCGAACTAAAGCAAAGAGGTTATAGCGATAAAGAAGCATTTAATCAAATTGTTAGATATAAAAGTGAAAGTTTTGATTCTGAACATTCTCTTTATAAATATACTCAAATTTTTGTAATTTCAAATGGAACATATACAAAGTATTTTTCTAATTTCTTCGATAATAAAAGAGCTAATTTTGAATTTACCATTGATTGAGCAGATCAAAAAAATAATATCATTTCTGATCTAGAAGATTTTACAAAAACTTTTTTTGAAAAAAGAGTTGTTTTAGCTGTTTTAACTAGATATACAATTTTAACAGCCGAAAAAAGATTATTAGTAATGAGACCTTATCAAATTGCTGCAACTGAAAAAATATTGCAAAAAATTAGATTAAGTTACAATAATAAAAGTTGATCTAAAACAGAGGCCGGGGGTTATATTTGACACACAACAGGTTCAGGTAAAACTCTAACTTCTTTTAAAACAGCTAGATTAGCAACTGAATTAGATTTTATTGATAAAGTATTTTTTGTCGTTGATAGAAAAGATTTAGACAATCAAACGGTAAGAGAATATAAAAAATTTCAAGAAGATAGCGTTTATGGAACTAAAAACACTAAAGAATTAAAGAAAAATATTGAAAAGAAAGATAATAAAATTATTGTTACAACAATTCAAAAATTGAATGAATTTATAAAAACAAATAAAAATCATGAAATTTTTAACAAACAATGTGTTTTAATATTTGATGAATGTCATCGTTCACAATTTGGAGAAGCTCAAAATAATATTAAAAAATCATTTAAAAAATATTATCTATTCGGTTTTACTGGAACTCCAATTTTTAGTGCAAATTCACGGGGATTTGATACAACAGAAAGTGTTTTTGGAAAACTTTTACACTCTTATATTATTACTCATGCAATAAGAGATAAAAAAGTTTTAAAATTTAAAATCGATTATCACAATACCGTTCCTTATTATAAACCTCATGAAGAAAATCAAGAAAGTGATAGAAGAAAAACGATCGAAAGAGAAAAGATGTTAATTCATGAAAACAGAATTAAGGAAATAACAAAATATATTTTACAAATTTTCCCTGATAAAACAATTAGAAATGAAAATATAAAAAGCAAAAGTGAACATAATGCCATTTTAGCAGTTCAAAGCATAGATGCAGCCAAACTTTATTATAACGAATTTAAAAGGCAACAAGAATTTTTGGATGAAGATAAAAAAATTAAAGTAACAACAATTTTTAGTTTTGCTGCTAATGAAGAAAAACTTGCAGTTGGCGAAATCGCTGATGAGGAATTAGAAACTGCAAAAAATATTTCAAATACATCAAAAGAATTTTTAGTTTCTGTTGTGGAAGATTTTAATTCTACATTTAAAACATCATATGATTTATCAGATAATGGTTTTCAAAATTTTTATAATGCAGTTTCTGAAAAAACAAAAAATAGAGAAATTGATTTATTGATTGTAGTAGGAATGTTTTTAACAGGATTTGATGCTCCAACATTAAATACTTTATTTGTCGATAAACAACTTAGTTATCACGGATTAATTCAAGCATTTTCTAGAACAAACAGAATTAATAAAATTAATAAACCATTTGGCAATATCGTATGTTTTAGAGATTTATCTAACCAAACTCAAGAAGCTATTAAATTATTCGGTAATGAAGATAGTGCAAAAATTATTTTTGAGAAAGACTTTTTAAGTTATATAAATGGATATTTTGATGAAAATGGAAAACTTATTAACGGTTATTCTCAAACAGTAAATGAACTTAAAACTTATTTTCCTAATCCAGCTGATATTTCTGGCGAAGAAAAAGAAATGCATTTTATATCTCTAATCAATAATTTACTAAGACTTAATAATAAACTGAAAAATTATGACGAGTTTAAAAATTATAAAGGTAAATTAAGCGATAGAGAAATGCAGGATTATAAAAGCACCTATATTAAAATTCGCGAAAAAACATTACACGAAAGAAACCAAAATTTTAATCGTAATGATTATTCAGAAATTGAATTTGAAATTGATTTATTAAAAAGTGAAGAAATTAATTTGGATTATATTTTCCGTGTTAGCAGTTCACAAAAAACTGTTGATGATATGAAAAGGGAAATGATTAGATTAATCCGTTCTGATATTAAAACTTCAAAACAAGAGCCTTTAATAGAAAAAATGTTTAGTGACTATTATAATGAAATTCAAACTCTCTTTGAATCTAGTAATAATGAAGTTATTAAAGTTAAAAAAATTGTTGAATTTTTTTACGATTTTGTGAAATTACAAAAGCAAAATGATATTAATAAATTAATTTTAAATCAAAAATTAAAGGATCAAGATACTGCTTATAGATTTATTGCAAATTGCATTAATAAAGGAAATGTATATCGCGAAGGAACGGAAATTAACGACTTAATAACCGGCGGAAGAATGTCAGGAAATAGGGCAGAAAAAAAACAAATTATTTTTACTGAAATTCAAAAATTAGTTGATTTATATAACGGGATTTAACGATATAAAAATTAAATTAATTTCAATTATGTATAATAAAACCATAGATAGAAAAACCTATATTGCAATATAAAGTGCAACACTTATAAAAATTATATATTTTTGAAATATTTTTTTGAAAAAATAATTTTCAATATTACAAATTACCCTCTAATTAGAGGGTTTTTATTATTTTTAAAATATTTGAATTTAAATTGATTAAATAATATTATCTTATTCGTCGTCATCTTTGATTATTTTCTTATTTTCATAACTACTCATTCAATTAAAAATTTTTCTTGGCATATTGTTGATTTTTTCTTGTATTTCTAAAATTTCCTTATCAGAAATAGTTGAAAAATCTGCTCCCTTTTTATAAATTCTTCTGATTAGCCCGTTAGAATGTTCATTTGTTCCTCTTTGATACGAAGCATAAGGTTCACAAAAATAAATTTTACATTTTAATCAACTTGCTAATAATCCAATTTTTTCAAATTCTATTCCATTATCAATTGTTATAGTTTTAACATTTAAATTATTCTTTTTAATTAAACTATATAAAACTTAATTTACTTTCATTGGATTTTTAGACTTTATTTTTTGATAATAGTTTTCTCTAGTTTTTCTTTCAGTTAGTGAAACTAAATTTTCAAAACCATTTTCTCTTTTTCCGATAATTAAATCTGCTTCTCAATGACCATATTCCTTTCTTAAATCTATATATTTCGGTCTTGTTCATATCGGAAAAACAAATTTATTTTCAAATTTTGAAAAAATACCCTTTTTTCTTTTTCTGCCCTTTTTATAATATTTTCTTGGTTTATCCGATTTTTTTAATTCTCATCTATTAGATTTAAATCAATTAAAAATTTGTCTAAAAGATGGGATTTTTATGTTTGGATAATTTTTCTTAATAAATTGATAAGTTGCTTCAATTCCGTGAAAATTTTTATCATATTTACTTACAAAAATTTTAGTAAATTCTTGATATTTATAAAATGAACTAGCATATTTATGATAAGATCTTATTTTACTTTTTTGGTGTGCTTTATGTGCATCATAAAAACCAAATTCATCAGAATTTATTTTCAACTCTCTAGAAATAGTTGATTTATTTCTTTTTAAATTTTGAGCTATTTGACTTATGCTTTTTTTCTCAAAATAAAATAAATAGTTTATTAAATGTCGTTCTTCGTTTATAATATGTTTATACATTTTTCTCCCTATTTTTTGGGGAGGATTTTTTTATTTTTCAAATATTTAATTAAATAAAAAAATGCAACCCCCTTATTTTAATTTTAAACCAAAACATTTTTTCATTGGTTTAAAGAGTGTTGCACTTTATATTTCAATTTGGGTAGTAAAAATAAACATCCCTTTATTTCAAAAATAACTTTTTGTTACTTCCCTAAATGTTCGAGAAATCAAGGAGTTGATTATACAAATACAGAAATGGATATAAAATTCGGAAAAATGAAAGGCGAAAATATATCTTCAATCGACGGAAATAATCAATCGAGTTATAAAAAAATAAAATTATATGAAAGCGACGCTCGTAAACTATACGGAAAATGAGATAATGTAAAAATTATTTCAGAAAATGATACTACACTAAATGGAAAAAATAAAAAACCTAAAACTAATATCTTTAACAGTTTGTGAGGAATTAATATCAAAACAAAAGAAAGGTATAATTATAAGGATGGAGAAAATCTAAAATTCGCCATTATAATTACCTTAAAGGAACTTAATGGCCAAAACAGAAAAGAGGAATTTATAAAGTGATGTTCAGAAAGAGGTTGATTAGTTAATGAAATTAATATCAAAAATGAAATTGATATTTATAATAAATCTGAGGAAGAAATTAATTTTGAATAACTTTTAGAAAATGAAAAGTTTTTCTAAAATCAGAAATTAGTTTGTTTATATAAAGGAATTTAATAATGTAAATAATACAAAATATTGCTATAGGTTTGATTATAGTAATATTTTTTGTTTTATTTAATGTTATAATTAAAAAATGAAAAGAAAAAAAGTAAAAATTATTCAATTACCTAATAAAATTTTAAGGCAAAAATCAATTGATGTTCCTTGACCTTTAAATGAAGAAGATGAAAAATTGGCTCAGCAAATGATTGATCATATCGATTATTCGCAAGAAGAGGGACAAACAATGTATCGTCCTGGTGTAGGTGTCGCCGCTGTGCAATACGGGATTTTAAAAAATATGTTTTATGTTAATGTTAACAATGGTAAAGATGACATTATTTTTAAAGATGTAATAATTAATCCCAAAGTTTTAGGCACATCTGAATCAGAACTTGCGTTACACCACGGAGAGGGATGTTTAAGTGTTGGGGAAAATTGACCAAATCAGGAAGGGTTTGTTAGAAGAAAAAAAGTTATTAAAGTTGAAGGTTATTCTTATTTTGATAAAGTTAAAAAAGTTTGAACAGTCTCTGATTATGTGGCAATTGTTTTTCAACACGAATTAGATCATTTACAAGGAAAGTTATTTATTGATAGAATTAATAAAAAGGCACCTTGAAAAAAAGTTGATAAACTTGAAACAATTTAATAACAAATTAATATAATTAGTGTCAAAAAAGCAATGTTTTATTTTTTAAATGATGTTTTTTTGACTTTTATTTATAATTTATATATAAAAAAGGGTATTAATTTAAGATGATAAAAAAATATGAAAAAATATTAAGTGAAATTGATTTATTATTAAATAAATTTAATGAAGATAATAAAACAAAAGTTAAACTAGTTGTTAAAGGCAGTTATGTTCTTTTATCACGTAAAGCAATAGAAAGAGAAATTAATGATATTAATTTTTGTTTTGAAAGTACATTAATTAACCAAAATTATGATTTTTTAAATTTTTTAAAACATAATAAAAAGTTTAAAACTATTAGTTCAGATGCAAATTTATTTATTTTTGAATTTGAAAATTTAAAGCTGGAATTTATTTTATTTGAAACAATTAGCAGAAATTTCACTACAGTTAGAAAAAACTTAAAAAATATTAAAGTGTTACAATTGAAATATGCGTTTGTACAAAAAATGCTTATGTTAAGTTATATAGACAGTCAATATTATGAAAATGATTTTACAAAAAAATTAAATAATTTAGTTGATGATCTTTCTTTATTTGACTTAAAAATCGATCAATATGAATTTTGAGATAATGAAAAAGTGTGATCTTTTATTTTAACAAGCAGTTACAACAGCTTCTTTATTTATAGATACTATAAATATAAAGACTTTTTAGCTTATGATTATCAAATAAGTAATAAGGCAAAAAGTATTTTGTCTAAAGATAAAAATGTTTTTAAATTAGTCAACCAATTTTGAGATTTTTTAAAAAAGGAATATATATTTGACACTTCTTTCTCTTGATTAGATGATTTTTTAAAAAGTAATATTGAGAGTCAATTTAAAATAAGCGAAAATGAGCATTATTTTATTTTAAAAAATAGTCGCATTAGTTTAGATTCAATTTTATTAAAGGACGAATCTGAATTTTTTGATAAATTAGATATTAGTGTTAATCGAAAAACAAACTGACAAGCAGAGGGTATTATTTTAAGCTGAAATCAACTACATATGGATCTTGATTTTTCATTAATAGAAATGGTTGAAATGAATATGGAACTTTTTTCAATAAAATTTTTAACCAACTGAAATAAAATAAACTGAAGTTCAGACGAAAAAATGTTTTCTATTGAACTACCTATATTTAAAAAGAAAGATAATGTTTTTTATATTAGTATTAAAAACTTTTACTATTTCATTTTTTCACTAGTGATGCTTTATAATGAATTAGATTTAAAAAAGAAAAACAAAAAACTTAAAGTTTAACATTTGTTGTTAAAATAAAAAGTTTTTTGTTTTTTATTAATTTAAATTATTCAAAATCTTTCATTCATTTTCTTTTTTGATCATCGCGATTATCTTTTAACGAATTGAGCACATCTCTTTTTTCACTGTTGGACATTTTTGGAACATAAATTTTAAGATGAACTTTTAAATCGCCTGTATATCTTGAATTTTTAAGATTTTTTGCACCTTTATTTTTAATTGTTAAAACATCGCCCGATTTATAATTTTCATGCATTTTTAACTTTTCAATTCCATATGGACTAGGAACATCAATTTCATTTTCTGCAATAATATCAATTATAGAAACAGGAATTGTTAGATGAATGTCATCATTAGCTCTTATAAAGTGTTTGTGCTCTTTAACAGAAATTTCTAAATATAAATCTCCGTTTTGTCCGCCGTTTTCTCCAGGGCCACCATAGCCTTCTAAAATAATCGACTGTCCATCTTTAATTCCTGCAGGAATATTAACAGTTAATTCTTTTGCCTCTTTGGTAATTCCCTTTCCTGAACATGTTCGACATAATTTGGTTATCTGTTTTCCAGAACCGTTACAAATAGAACAAGTAACACTATTTTGAATTGCCCCAAATGGAGTTTTCATCACTTTTACTTCAACTCCTTTACCATTACATTTTTTACATGTATGAATATCGGAATCGCTTTCAGCTTTTGAACCTTTACAGTGACTACATTGAGAAAATTTTTCAAATTTTCTTTTTATAGAAGTTCCTAATATTGATTCAATAAACGAAATGGAAAAACTTGCTTTATAATCATCTCCGTTAAATCTTCTTTTTCTACTTGAATGTCTATCGCCTGAAAAACTAGAGAAAAAGTCTCCGAAAATATCACTAAAACCTTCAAATCCCCCAAAATTTCCATCAAAACCGGAACCGCCACTCATCTGATCAAATGCTGCATGTCCATATTGATCATATTGTGCTTTTTTCTTTAGATCTGATAAAACTTCATATGCTTCATTTATTTCTTTAAATTTTTCTTCAGCATCGTGTTCTTTATTTCTATCGGGATGATATTTCATCGCCAATTTTCTATATGCCATTTTAATATCTTTTTCACTTGCTGCTTTAGTAATTCCTAACACTTCATAATAATCTCTTTTATTCATAATAGAAAAATTTTAGCACAAAATTGCTTAGAGTGCTAAAATTTTTTATTTTATTCATCATTATCTTGATTGGAAACATTTAATTCTAAGAAAGTAAATGTATGATCGCTAACTTTTTTAACTCATTCATTTAATGAAGCATTTTCTTCTATTTCCTTTGTTTTATTAGCTTTAGATTGAGCATTTACCTCTTCTTTTCATTTTATTTCATCCTCTATATGACTAAAAATTGAGTATATATCAAATTTTTGCCCATTCATTGATGTTAAATCGCTTTTAATAAACATTTTATCATATGGTTCAGATCATAAATTAGTTCTACCTAATGATGTTAATTCTTCCATATCCATAGCTGAAGTATAACCTGAATTTAAAAGATTTTTAAATGCTTTATTTCCGTTTTTCTTTTTAATGTTTGTGTCACCCATAAATATTAAATCGTTATTATTACCATCCTTTTGATCGTATCAGTTCATAACATTGATTAAATTAAGTGCTTCTTCAATTTCATAATTTCCTTGACCAGAAAATCCTTTAGCACTAACTTCACCCGCTTTAGCTTTTCTTCCTGGTGAATCAAAATGGCCAAAAACAACGGTAAAATCATTTTGTTTTTCATTTTTAACTCTGAATTTCATTCCATATGGTGGACGAACATAATTTAATTGTTGATTTTCTTGGAAAATAGAATTATATGATGTATTTTCGTAAACAAGCCCCATATATGGGTTATTAATATTTGAATAACCAACAAAAGGAATTGGTTCTAAAAATTTACTTCTTCATAAAATAGCAATTCGTTCCGCTTGTGTTTCTTTGCCTTCTCCGTGTAATTCTGGACTAAGTTCATAGGTCCATTTTCCATCTGGATCTAATTTCTGTAAATTTTCAACAATGGTTCTTGCTCCATTATCATTTTCTATTTCTGTTAAGCCAGCAAGAGAAATGTTTTGACTTAATAATAATTGAGCAATAGTTTTATTTTTAATGTCTAATTTTCCAGCTTGATTTGTAACATTTCAATGAGCGATTTTTAATGTTGAAACTTCTTCGTTATTAGTTGTTCCTAGAACTACTTTCTGATTGTGTCTCTGTTACTCGTGAATCTTGAGTATCTGTTTGTTCAGACTGATTTTGTTCTGGTTGTGTTTGAGAATTTTCAGTTTCTGTAGTTTGTGTTTCGCCTTGTTTTGAACCTTCTGAATTTTCTTGACTACCACTTGATTGTTTGCTTTCATTTTCTGAAGGTACTGTGCTAGTATTATTTTCTTCTGTCTTTTTTTCTTGCTCGGCATTATTTGTTTGAGCATCTTGCTTTTGAGAAGAATCTGTTGTATTATCAGTTTCTGTTAATTCATTATTTTTTGGATTATTATCGGTACTACTTGGATTTGAATTTTGAGAATCTTTGGAATCGGTTGAATCTTTTTTCTCTTCTGTTGTTCCTGTTTGCTTTTGTGTTTCTTTATTTTTGTCAGTTGTTTTAGACTCTTCTGTTTTTGCATCTTTTGGATTGTAGAAAATTCCTACTTCTTCTTTATTTTTGGCCATTTTAGCAACGTCAAATAAAAATCTTTCATAACCACCGACTTTACCTAGTGATGAAGGTTTTAATAATGAATTTTTAATATCTGTTGAGAATTTATTATTTTTGTCATAAAATGATCCATAAAATCCTATTAATTCATTTTCTTGAGCTGAGTTGTAGTTAGTTAAAGCGGTAAATTTAGTTTCTAATGCAGAATCTGCAACTACATTATATTTATTAGAAGTATATTTTTCTTTTTGTGCTTCTTTAACTACATAGTTTGTATAATTATTGAAGGATTTTAATATTGCTATAATACCTTCTTGCATTTGTTGAGCACTTGGTTTTAAAACTTCATTATCATATTTTGTAAAGTAGAATTGAGGAGCTTTTTGTTCACTTTTCATTTTCTCTGTTAAAAAGTAAAATCCGTGTTTATTTTCAGAAATATTATTTTCTTGAGGTGAAGTTTCTTTAGGTTTAGTTTCTTGAGGCGGAGTTTGTGTTGATGTTTGTGTTTGTTCTTTTGTATTATCTAACATTGTATATGAAGGAATTCTTGTTTGTGTATCAGTAACTTCTCCGTTATCTTTATCATCTTTTGTTGTATCTAGTTCAAATCAAACAAAAGTATGATCACTTATTCTTGCATTAATTCATGTATAAAGGTCTCATTTAGATTCTTTTCCTGTTCCTCTTTCGCTAATTGCTTGTTCTTTTCATTTCACTTCGTCTAAAATACCTGATGAAAAAACAGTATAAAGATCGAATTTTTCTTGTTTAGTAATGTCTAAATTACCTTTATAGAAAACACGGTCATATGGATTTGCATATTTTTTAGTTTTTGATCCACTTAAAGTTGTTGGATCTTTAATATTAAACACCGAAACATACTTATCATTCATTAATGGTTCAAATGCTTTTTGACCATTTTCAGTCATTATATTTGTGTCACCCATTAAAAATAAATCATTGTTTTCTCCGTCTTTTTGATCATATCACTTCATAACATTAACGGATTCGAGGGCTTCTTCAACTTCAAAATGTCCTTGTCCTGGATATCCGGTAGCGTCTTTTTCATTTCTTTCTTTTTTAGCTTTTGGAGAATCAAAGTGAGCAAAAACTGCAGTGAAATTATTTTGTTTTTCATTTTTTACTTTAAATTTCATACCATATGGAGGACGAGCATAAACAACTTTTTCTCCTGAATATAATTTAGAATCAAATTCTTTGTTTTCATACACTAACCCCATATATGGGTTTTTAGTATTTTCATAACCTGCAAATGGAATTGGTTCTAAAAATTTACTTCTATAAACTACTCCAATTCTTTCTTTCTGACTTTCTTTACCTTGTCCAAATAATAACGGACTTACATCATATTTTCATTCACCTTCAGGATCTAATTTATTTAAATGATCAACTATTGTCTTAACAGCATAATCTGAATCTTTTCCTTCCATATCTTCTATTTCAGTTAATCCTGCTAGTGAAATATTTTGGCTTACTAAAATTTTTGCAATTGCTTCATTTTTATGATCATATTTACCTGTTTGATTTAAAACGTTTCATGAAGTAATTCTAATTTTATTAATATCATATGCCGATTTATTAGATACTGGTGTACTAGGTGCTGGTGTTTTAGGCTTTTCTCCAGGATCTGATTTAGCATGAGTTGCTTGCTCTGTGTTTCCACAAGAAACCATCATAGCTAAAGTTGATGCCCCTAATGACATTGCTCCTAAATTTAAAAGTAATTTTTTATTTTTTTTCATTAATATGACTCCTTTTTTGTTTTTATACTAAAGTTAAAAATAATTCAATTTTAAAACTAGATATGTATTTTTCGTCTGCTGAATATAATTCGTAGTCAAAAGTAATATAGTTATTTTCTCTTTTTAGTGATTTTAATAAATATATAAAATCTAATTCACCATATTCAGTTTGAAACGGACAAGACATTTTTGTATTTAGTTCCAAATTAACTGTTGCATGGCTTTGAAAAATATTCACTTTATCCTCACTCACTTCAATTCTAATTTGAATATTTGTGTTTGGATCTTTGAAAATGTAAGCATCAAATTCTTCTCATTTATCTCTTTCTAATGGAGAAATAAATTCAATAACTTTATTTTCATTATCTTTTATCATAGTAGATTTAAATTTTATTTTCATAAATTTAACCTCTGCTCAACTATTTCTTTTCCAAATAAATAGATTGATTTTGCCAATTCAGGTCCATGCTCTTTAAAAGTTGTTGCAACTCTAATTGGTAAGAACAGATTTTTACCCGATAAATTAGTTTCTACTTTAGTATTATCTATAGCACTTTGAATTCCTTCTATAGTAAATTCATGTGCTAATAAATGTTTTTTAAATATTCTTATTAAATCAATATTTTCAATTTTTATTTCGGTTTGAGTTTCGATATTTTCATAGATTTTCAAATTTTCTTTTAATTCTGTAAATGTGGTTGCATTTTGTTTATAAGTATCGACAAATAGATTTAATCATTTTTCATCTTTTATTGAGTTTAATTTACTTATAATTGTAGAATTGCTTAAATTTTTCATATATTGTTTGGAAAATCATTCCATTTTTTTAATATCAAATTTAGAAGGTGATTTAGATAATCTGTTTTCATCAAATTTTTTAATGATAGTTTGATGATCCATTATTTCTAAGGCATCTTCAGAAGTTCAACCTAATAATGTTAAAAAATTGAAAATTGCTTCAGGAATATATCCCTCATTTTTGTAATCTTCGATAAATTGTTTAACTGAATTATCTCTTTTAGAAAGTTTTTTTCCCTCCATATTTGTGATAATAGTTAAATGCCCGAATTTAGGGGCTTCCCATCCGAATGCTTCATAAATCGCCAATTGTTTTGGCGTGTTCGTTATATGTTCCTCCCCCCTTAATACATGAGAGATTTTCATATCATAATCATCAATTACAACGGCAAAATTATAAGTAGGATATCCATCTGATTTTAAAATTACTCAATCACCAATATCGTTAGAATTTACTGAAATTTCTCCTCTAACAATGTCATCTCACTTATATTCTCTATTTTCTGGAAGAGCTAATCTTATTGAATACTGTTTGTTGATTTCTCTTCTTTGTTTTTCTTCATCTGATATTTTTAATCAATTTCTATCATATCTGAAACTAAAAATCCCTCGATTTTCTTGTTCTTTTTTTTGTAATAAAAGTTCTTCAGAAGTATCATATGCTTTATATGCTTTATTTTCATTTAATAACTTATTAACTAGTTCAAGATAACGTTCTAATTTTTCACTTTGTCTATACTTTCCATATTTATTATTGGGGTTAATAGGCGATTCATCTGGAATTATACCTAATCACTTTAAATTGTCTAGTTGTGATTTTTCGCCACCTTCGACATTTCTAGCGACATCAGTATCTTCAATTCTTACTATAAAATCTCCATTATAATGCTTAGCAAATAAATAAGAAAAAAGAGCGGTTCTTGCGCCTCCTATGTGCAAAAAACCAGTAGGACTAGGTGCGTACCTTGTTCTTACTTTCTTCATAAATTCTCCTTGTTTTAATAGTTTTTACTATAATTAAATTATATAAAATTTAGTAGTTAAAAATAAGTAAAAAAAACTAAAATTAAATTGCTGCTTTTAATATTGATTAAAAAATTTTAAAAAATAAAGGCATAAAAAAATCGCCTCAAAATAGGCGACCTCTTACTGGGTTGACGAATTTACAAAATCGTTTAAGACTGGCTCAACTTTTGAAGAGTTCGTAGTAACTTAATCTACAATTTAATTTTATCATTTTTTAAATAAAAACAATAATTTTTTAAAATATTTTTTGCGGTTGATATACAAAAAATAAAAGGGTTAAATATTTGCACAAATAGTCTTTTATGTTATCATTTATTTATTATTTGTAGGAAATTAATTTAGGAGAATAATGAAATTTATAGATGAAGTAAAAATAAAAGTGGAAGCTGGAAAAGGCGGGAATGGAATTATTGCTTTTAGAAGAGAGGCACACGTTGATAGAGGGGGTCCTGATGGAGGAGATGGAGGAAATGGCGGTTCCATTTTTTTTGTCGGAGACTCTGGAGTTAACACTTTATTACATCTTTATTTAAAAAAAATAATAAAGGGTAATGATGGTGAAAACGGAAGAAGAAAAAATCAATATGGTGCAGCAGGAGAAGATATTTATATAAAAGTTCCTATTGGAACCCTAGTATACGATGGGGATAAACTTTTATGTGATGTAATTAAAGAAGAGCCTTATCTAATTGCCAAAGGTGGTAAAGGTGGTAGAGGAAATGCAAAATTTAAATCATCACGAAATACAGCTCCTAAAATTAGTGAAAATGGTGATTTTGGACAAAAATTTAATTTAACTTTAAATTTAAAAGTTCTTGCAGATGTTGGTTTTGTGGGAAAACCCTCTGCTGGTAAATCAACTATTTTATCTAAAATCTCAAATGCTAAACCGAAAATTGCGGAATATCATTTTACAACTTTAGTTCCTCAACTGGGATTGGTTCGTGTTTTTGAAAATTCTTTTGTAGCAGCCGATTTACCTGGGTTAATAAAAAACGCCTCTTTAGGTAAGGGTTTAGGAACACAATTTTTGAAACATATAGAAAGATGTAAAATAATTGCTCATATAATTGATTTTGGAGATGAAACAAAAGATCCTATAAATGACTATCTAGAAATTAATAATGAATTAAAATCTTATAATTTAAGTTTGGAAAAAAGAAAACAAATTATAGTAGCAAATAAATCTGATTCTCTATTTTTTCAAAACAAATTAAAAATATTTAAAAAGAAATTTCCTAACGAAAAAATTGTTGAAATCAGTGCATTAGAAAATAATAACATCGATACATTAAAAATCGAACTTTGAAATGCTATTAAAAATGAAAAAAGTCCAATTTTTGAAAAAACGTTTTCAGAAGTTACAATAACATTAGAAAAGTATCATGAAGTTAAAAAAATTCACGAAGGTCTTTATGAGGTTTATGGCCCTGAAATTGAAGAAATTTATAACAAAATTCCAATTGTTTCACATGACAATTTAATGAGATTTAACTACAAATTAAAAGAATTAGGAGTTTGAAATCAATTACTTGATTTAGGCATCGCTTCAGGAGATGTTGTTAGAATTTATGAATATGAATTTGTTTGGGAAGATGAAATTTAAATAAAGGAGGAAAAATGAATACATTAAAACTATTTGCACAAGAATCAGATTCTAGTTGAGCAAATAATAATTTTGTAGTTAAAATATTAGATTTATTACAATCAGATAGTGCACACATTTGAGTTCCAATAGTGTTCTGTGCATTAATTATTTTGTCATTTATAATAGGTTTTTTCTTAAAGGGTCAATTTTTAATTGTAAAAATAACATCATTAGTTTTAACAATTGTTGGTTCTATTGTAGCATATTTTATTTTAAAAAATATGATTGAAAAAAGCGAAGATGATAATATAAAATCTCTTAGTGGAGTATTACCGATAGCATTAACGATGATCTCACTGATTTTCTATTGGGCAGTTAGATTATTGTCAATGATAATTTATTTTATAATCGCTATTTTTGTCAAAATAAAAAGAAAAGAAAAAAGAAAAAGAAAAATTATTAGAAAATTTATTTTCGGTTTAACTAATGCCGTATTGACCGTTCCCGGAACACTTGCATTTTCTAATGTATTATTGGTTGCTTCACCACAAAAAGAAAGCAATTTTAATAAATTTTCAAAAATAGGTGTTTCTGTTTTAACAGGATGAAAAGGTTCATCTATTGATTCTTTATTTTCAAATATTAAAAATGCAAGTGAATTTGTCGCAGATTTAACAAATATTGTTTCATTATTATCTAAAGATCCAAGTAGTTTAACACCAGAAGAAAGAACAAAATTAAATGATACTTTAAAAGGTGTGTCAAACTTATTAAATGATTCAAGAATTTTAAATGCAATTATTCCAGTAATTCAAAATAATATTGACAATTTTAATGTTGAATCAACTTTAAATTCTGCAGTAGATGAAGCAATTAAACAACTAAAAATTGAAAATCCAAGATATATAAGTGCTAATGAAAAAGATAAAAAAGAAATTTTAACTAATTATATTACAGAAAATATTGAAAGACTTTATAACGAAGCTAAATTACAAAATCCAAATCTAGATAGTGAAAATAAATATTTAATGAGTATTGCTAGTTCACTAGAAAAACAAACAATTGAAAATTTATCAAATACAATTCACCAATCGATTGATGATAAAGATCTACATTCCAAAATTGATATTAAAGAAGTAACAGAATCGATTTTATCATTTTTCAAAACTAAAGAAAACGGAAAATAAATCAATAAAAAATCTTCCATTAAGGAAGTTTTTTTATGAAATATTTTTAAATATTATGACATTTATAGTTTAATCAAAAATAAAGGAATATAAAAAGAAAAGGGTAAGATAATGATGAACTTAAATTATAGTTTTTTATATATTGATTTTCTAGTCAAAAAATTAAAAATATAATAAATATTAAAAATAAAATTGTTATTATCAAAATAAAAAACAATAAAATATTTTTAGTTTTAAAAATTTTACAAAAATCTTGTTGAAATCTTTTATCTAATAAAAAATGACGTTTTGTGTTTTTGACAAAAAATAACTTAAAAAAAATTATTCCAGAAACTATTAAAATTGTTATTCCTGAAATAAAAAAATTAATTATTATTAAATTTTTATGCATCATATTATTTTGCTGATAATAAAAGGTTTCAAATAGTGAAACTATAATTAAAATATAAAAAATAATTATAGAAATATAACTAATTATTTTGTGTTTCATCATTATTTTTATTTATTAATGTTTGTGCATCATTTAAATCTTTTATTTCTGAAACTTTAATTCCTTTAGGAACATTAAAAGCAGTTCCATCTTCTAATGTTACTTCTTGATATTGTAGTGCTTGATTTTTAAGTTGAATATTTTGTTCTTCTTGTAAACGAATGTGTTCAATTATTTCTTTTGGAGTTTCTGAATCAAGTTTTAATACTCTTCCATCTGATAGAACTATTTCGGTGTATTCAATTTTCATTGCATTTCTATTATTAAAAAGTCCGACAAAAGCCACATCAGCACTTTCGTTAATAAATGCTTCAAATTTTTTAGTTGCCTCTTCAGTAAAAATTTGAAAAGGATTTTTTTGCGAATATTGCACTAAATTAGCTGAGGATCTCAATTTATCAACTATATCGATATGATTTTGTCATTTTTGATCTAATGCACTTAATAAAATGTGCCTTTCGTTTGAAACAACTTGTTCTTCACCTACATTATTTTTTAAATTATCTCTTAAAGTACTAAAATAAATTTCTTTAAATCTTTTAATTAAATACTCTTTTAATTCGTCATAATGATGTTCGCTAATTTCTTTATAAGTGAATTTAATTTTGGAAATTCTTGTAAAATTTTCATTTAAAAATTGTAATAATGTTTCATAATTAACTTCATTATTGCTCATAACAATATATTCAAAATTCATAAAATTATTAACACCTCTGTTAATAATTCTTTCAATATAATGATCTAAATTTTCACTTAATAAAATAATATCTCTTTGGGTATAAACCAAATCTCTTTGTTGTCTAATAACATCATCAAAACTTAAAACATTTTTTCTATTGTCGTAGTTAAATCCTTCAATTTTCTTTTGTGCGCGTTGAAAAAATTTATGAATTGATTTTCCTTTTATTGGCTCATCGCCTAAATTGCCATAACTTTCTTTAATTGCTTCAAAGTTTGAAAAACGAGCCATTAATTGATCTTCTATTGATAAAAAGAATTTAGAATAACCAACATCTCCTTGTCTACCAGCACGCCCTTTTAATTGATTATCAATTCTTCTTGCCTCAGATTTATTTGTTCCTAAAACATATAATCCACCTTTTGCAAGTGCTTCAGGACTTGGTTTAATATCTGTTCCTCTACCAGCCATATTAGTTGCAATTGTAACAGCTCCCACTTCTCCGGCTTTAGAAATAATTTCTGCTTCTGATTCATTTTGCTTAGCATTTAAAACAGTATGAGGTATTCCTTCCTTTGCTAATAATGAATGTAAATATTCCGATTCATCCACTTGTGCTGTTCCTACTAAAATCGGTTGACCTATTGCATGTTTTGCTTTAATTTCGTTAACAATTGCTTGATATTTAGCTTTGAAAGAACTGTAAATTAAATCTTTATCATCAATTCTAATTATTGGTTTATTGGTTTCAATAACATTAACTCTTGTATTATATATATCAATAAATTCCTGTTCTTCGGTTTTAGCTGTTCCTGTCATTCCAGCTAATTTTTTAAACATTCTGAAAAAATTTTGATATGTAATAGTGGCTAATGTTTTTGTTTCTGGCTCAATTTCAATCATTTCTTTTGCTTGAATTGCTTGTTGTAATCCTTCAGAATAACTTCTTCCTTCCATAATTCTTCCGGTAAAAGTATCAACTAATTCAATTTTTTGATCTTTTATAATGTATTCAACATCCTTTTTCATAATTTTATGTGCTCTTAAAGAATTTTGAATTCGATGAACTAATTCAGAATTATCAATGTTGTATAAATTATCAATATTAAAAAATTTATTAGCTTTGTTAATACCAGTATCATTTAATTTAATACTTTTACTTTCCATATCGATGTAATAATCATCCGGAACTAAAGTTCTAACAAATTGGTCAGCAGCAAAATATGTATTGGAAGAACCTTTTTCTCCACCTGAAATAATTAATGGAGTTTTTGCTTCATCAATTAAAATAGAATCAACCTCATCAATTAAAACATAGTTTAATCCTCTTTGAACTTTAGCCTCTTTATTGGTAACCATATTATCTCTTAAATAGTCAAATCCTAATTCAGAGTGAATTGAATAAGTAATATCACAAGCATATGCTTCTCTTTTTCTGTGAGAATCCATTTGCGATTTATTAATTCCGACAGTTAATCCCATTCAATTATGTACTTCACCCATTTCTGTTGCATCACGCTCTGAAAGATATTCATTAACGGTAGAAACTATTACACCCTTACCTTCAAGAGCGTTTAAATAAACGGGAGCAATAGAAGTAATTGTTTTTCCTTCACCAGTTTTCATTTCTGCAACAGAACCAAGATCTAAAATAATCCCCCCCAACATTTGCACATCATAAGGGAATTTATTTAAGACTCTTCTAGTTGCCTCTCTAACGGCTGCAAAAGCTTCAACTCTAATGTCTTCTAATTTTTCTCCCTTTGCTAATCTATCTTTAAAAATCTGGGTTTGCCCTTGTAATTCTTCATTGCTCATTGAAGAATATTTAGAGCGTAATTTGTTAATTTCTTTCAAAAGTTTTTGGGCTATTTTCATTTCAGTTGAAGTATTAAAAAATTTTTTCACTTTATTAAACATAATTACTTTTAATTTTACCATTTAATTAATATTTATATAATAAATATAAATGATTAACTTCATAAAGTTATTAAAAAAGTTTAAAAAAATACGACACTTTAAAATTTAAAAGCAGCGTATTTTTTAATATTATTTTATATTTGTTTTGTCAATGGATAATATTTATTTTTTAAGAGCTTGATCGATTCACTCAATTAAAATATCTTTTGGAAAATATTCAAAGCCTTTGTTTAAAATTTTCCCGTCTTTCATAACAATGTGTGTTGGCACTCTAAGAACTTCAAATCTTGTGTTTGCTTGTCTAAATAATTTAGCTTCCTCAGCATCAACATTTATCATTTTTATTCTTTCTTCATTTTGAAAATGTTGTTCTACTTGTTTAACAACTGGAGCCATCATTTTGCAATCTCCACATCATTCAGTTGTAAATTCTAAATATACAACTCCATTATCGATTACTTTTTGAGCATCTGCTCACGACATTTTTTGTATTTTCATAATTTAATCAAAGGGATTATCAAATGGCAATGTTTCACTAGAAACAGAATCAAAATTAATTTCTTGATTGTTTTGATTATTTTCTAAACCAAAATTTGATTCTTTAGAAAAATTATTAACATTTTCTTTTTTATCTAAATTTAAATTAGCAGATAGTTCCTTTTCTTTTTTTTCAGCAAAAAAACTATTTTCTATTTTATTTGTAGTATCAACTTTATTTTTTTCTAAATTTTGATTGTTTGTAAACCCTTTATTTTCTCCTTCTTTTTTTTCTTTTATTTTAACCCTATTTTCTCATTTTTTATTTTTTTTAATCATATAAATGTTTTTTTGTCTAAAAAATAAGAAAATTTCAATTGATATAAGTGTTATTAATGTTAAAAATGGCATTAATAAAACTCCGATTGTTGTTGTGGTTGATTTTAAAATACTATAAATTAAAGTATTAAATACTCCTAAATGATTAAAATTAGGTAACAATGAATTAGCAGTTTCTAATCCTTGAAAATCTAATCATCACTGATTAAATGAATTAGTTCATACTGTAGCACCTATTTCTAAATTAAAACCTTTATCTTTTTCAATTAAAAAAACTAACATCGAAATAAATCAGCCCGAAATTGTAAAAAATCAAAAATTAATTTTAAAGCCTTTTATTATTAAAATGTCATCGCTGACTAATTTAACTAAACATAAAATCAAAACAATAAAAAAGTAAATATATGAAAGTTTTCCAAAAGTTGCTCCAATTGTATATGAATAAATTGTTGTAATAATTTCTAAATTTAAAAAAGAAAAAATAAAAAGAGCAAAATGAAATAGAAGAATGCTGAATCAAAGCATTTTGCTATTTTTAAATTTTTCAAAACTAAATTCTCTTTTTATTTTTTTATATTTCATAAAACACCGTTACTACTATTGGTTCTTTATCATACAATTTAAACATTTTTTTTCTAACTTGTTTTTTTATTTTTTCTTGAACATCTTTTAGATTTATTTTTTCATTTTCTAAAAACGCTTGATAAGTAATGGAAGTAATTATTTCATGAATTTGATTTTTGTTTTCTTTAGAAATTATTCCGGATGAAGCGATTTGCAATTCTCCTTGCAGTTTTTTTGTTTTATAATCAATTAAACTATTTATTGTAATAACTCCATCTCTTGCCAATGCTTCTCTTTCTTTAATAACTTCCGGAGAAATGTCGCCTATACCAAAACCATCAATAATTACTTCTCCCACTTGTTTAATAGTTCCTTTTTGTGAAAATAATTTCCCATCTATAAATGAAGCGATTTTGCCATTTTGCAAGACAATTGTGTTAGATCTATTTACCCCTGCTAAAGCTGCTATTTCAGAAGAAACAACTAAATAACGATATAAACCTTGTAATGGAATAAAATATTGAGGTTTTAATTCTTTTACAGTCATAAAAATATCTTCTCTTGCTGGTCTAATTCTATAATATTCATTTTCTGTAATATCTACAACATGAGGAGTAATTCTCGCAATTTCATCTAAGGTAAGTGCATGTAAAACTTCAAGACCGTTAATCGGAGGAGCGATCATAATAACTTTATCACTATCATTTAATTTTAAATAAACATCATTATCTTCTGTTATTCTTAAAAATCTTTGATAAATTCTTTCATTAGTGGAAGTCACTAAAATAACTGCATTTTTATGGTCTTGAACATTTTTGTAGTCAATAAATTCTGGCATTTGTAAAAAATTGCCTTCATATTTAATTTTTCTAATTAAATCAACAAGTTGTCCATATGTTCTACCGTAAACCGCAACTGGTCGTTCATATTTTAATGCTAAATCTAAAACTTCTTGCAATAATGCCATCTCCTCATCTATTGCACCAATAATGATTCTAGAATCGTTTTCTGTTTTATAAAATATACTTTCTATTAAAGGAGTAACATCGATCTTATCAATTGCTTTACCTCTATAATTGGCTCTACCTGAATCGATTAATAATGTATGAATCCCTTTGGGTGATTCAACAGAATTTTTAATTTTTTCCAAGTTGGTTGTACCATAAATATTTAAAGAACCAACAATAAAATTTAATAAAATTAAAATCGCACCATCTTCAGTTTCGAAATTATATCCATAAACCCCTGCTATTGAACCAGCTAAATAAATTGATTTAACTTCTGTTTCTTTAAAAGTGATTTTTTCACTTGTAATTGAAATAACTTCATATTCTTCATGGCCAATTTTGTATTTAGAAATTCGATCTAAAATTAAAAACTTAGTAAATGGTGAACAATAAATTTTCAATCCTTTTATTTTCATTAAAAGTCATGGAAGAGCTGAAAATGATTCGTTTTTTCCATCGGTAATAAAAACACCTTTGATTCTATTTTTGTTTTTTTCTAAATATGAAAAATCAGGTATTAAGGTATCAACACCATTAGTTGAACTGATAGGTACTTTTGTTCCTGCGTTGACTAAAAAAATTGAATCATCAATTTCAATTACATAAGAATTTTTTCCATTTTCATCAAGACCACCAAGTGCGAATATATTAATTTTTGCCATATATCTCCTATTTTAAATGTATTAATAACTTGAAAGTATTAGTATTTATTAAAAAAATTATATTAAATTTTTCTATATTTTACATTAATATTTAAAAATATTAAATAAAATTAACATTATTAATATAGTTTAAATTGCTTTTTGTTTATTTCAAAAACAAAAAAACAAAAAACCAAAGGAGAACTTTGGTTAATAATTGTTTAAAGTTGATCATTTAACAATTTGATTTTTTCTAAAAATAAATCTATTAATTGATCAAAAACTTTTTTTCTTTTAAAATTTTTTGAAATTATTTCATAATTAAAAATATCGATATTTTTATCTAAATTTAAGTATGAAATTGTTTTATGATCATAACTATAAAATAATAAGTTGTTATTTGTTAATGAAAAATAGTCCCAATAAAGTGTTTTTCTATCTTTTGTAATTACTTCTAGAAAATATTGACTTTTTATTTCGGTGTTTTCTAAAAAACTTTCTTGAATTTGTGCTTTTGAAACGATATTTATTTCCTTAATTTTTAAATTAAAATCGTTAAAGTTTACTTCATAAAGTTTATTAATAATTTTATTAATATCCACCAAGTCTAACTTTAATTTATTGATTCTTAAAACAAAAATAGAATAGATTCACTTTCATATAATTAAGAAAATTAAAAATATATACACAAAAGTAAAAATAGATGTAAAAGCAATTCAGACAATTAATAATTGACTGTTAGTTTTACTATAAAACAACGGAAAAAGCGTTCAATGAAAGGATGTAAAAATAAACAAAATTAATAAATAAGGAGATTTTATTTTTATAAATTTTAAAAATGATGCTATTTTTGTCTTTTTATAAAATTCACTTTCTTTAAATATCTTGTTGTTTTTAAATATCCCTTCATCTTTTTCTATTTGTAAATCGTGAAAGTAATTTTTTAATTTTAAATTATTATTATTATTATTATTATTCATAATTGTAAGATCTTTCAATTATTAAAGTGCTTATTTCTGTAAAAACTAGATGAATTTTGTTAATTATAATTTCATCTAAATATGACTCAAATATAGAATTTTCTAACTTTCTTTTAGTTTGAACTATAACTTTTTTTAAATTTAAATAGTTATTTAACTCAATTGTCTTTCCATTTATTAATAATATGCTTTTATTTTCTTGCTTTAAGTGAGAGCCAAAAAATACAGTAAAATTATTTTTATCAGATATTTTAATTCAAAAATAATTTTCCTTATCTTGAACATTTATTTTATCTATTTTGTCTTTTTCTAAAAATTCAATTTTAGTAAATGAAAGTTTACTTTTATCCATTGAATAAAAAATTTTGTAAATAAACATTTCAGTTAGTTCAAAATAATACAATTTATACGAAGTTGTAAGTGATATGCTACGCGAAAATTTTGGTTTAACTAAAAAGATAACAATTAATGTTAGCCAGATATTAAAAGTAAATAAAAATAGTGAAATTCTATAATCTAATTTATCAGAATATGAATATCTTAAAAGAAATAAAGATGCTGTTCAAAGAAAAAATAAAAAAAAGTAAATTAAATGTCTACGTTTATGTAATCATTGCTTATTACGATTTAAAAATTGCGGTTCTTTATATGAGAAATATTTGTAATTTTTCATAAAATCATTATACATTTTTTAAAAAAATAAAAAAATTAATCTCAAAATTTTGAGATTAATTGATATTTTTTAATTTTTTCCTAAAATTTTAAACATATTTTTTTTATAAACTTCAACTCCCGGTTGATTAAATGGATTTATTTCTAATAAATATGCAGAAATGGCACATGCTCTTTCGAAAAACATTATTAATCAACCTAAAGTTTTTTCGCTAAAGTCATCTAAAAGTAAGTGAATATTAGGAACTTTCCCTTCTTTAACATGGGCATCTGTTGTTGCTTTAAATGCAGCATCATTTACATAATGAACAGTTTTATTTGCTAAATAATTTAATTTATCTAAATTTTCTACATCTTCAGTAATTGTTAAATCATATTTAGGATTTTTAACAGTCATTACTGTTTCAAATAAAATTTTCGATCCCTCTTGAATAAATTGACCTAATGAGTGTAAATCGGTTGAAAAAACAGCGGATGTTGGTAATAAACCTTTTCCTTCTTTTCCTTCGCTTTCACCGTACAATTGTTTTCATCATTCGTTAAAAAATGAAAAATTTGGTTCATAAGAAACTAGCATTTCTGTGCTATATTTTTTACCTAATACAAATCTTGTTACAGCATATTTATAAGCGTCATTTGTTTCTAGCGAATTGTCTTTATAAATTTTATTAGCTTCTTTTGCTCCTTCTAATAAATCGTCTACATTAATTCCTGCACAAATGAGCGGAAAAAGACCGACAGGAGATAAAACGCTAAATCTTCCTCCAATATCATCAGAAATAACAAATTTTTGGTATTTTTTTGTTGTTGCAAATTCAAATAATGTACCTCTTTTAGCATCTGTTGTTGCAAAAATTAATTCATTAGCTTCTTTTGCTCCTACTTTTTCTTCTAATAAGTTTTTAAAAAACCTAAAGGCAATTGCTGGCTCGGTTGTTGTTCCAGATTTGGAAATAACATTTATTGCAAATTTTTTATTTTTTACATAATTTAATAATTGTGCTAATGATGTTGAACTAATTGATGTTCCTGCAAAAACAATTTCCATTTTTCTTTCTTTTCCAGGATATTGACCATGAACAAAATCAATTGCTGCTTTAGCACCCAAATAAGAGCCACCAATTCCGATAACAACTAAAGTTTCAATATTTTTATCATGTAAAATTTTTGCAGATTTTTTCATTTGCTCAATTTCTTTTCAATTACTATTTTCAGGTAAATCTTTTCATCCTAAAAAATCGGAACCTTCACTAGTAAAATTGTTCATAGATTCGTTAATTTTTGAAACTTTTTCTTGATATTTTTGAATTTCTTTTTCAGAAATTGCATTTTCTAAATTTAAAATTATTTTCTTCATTTTTCCACCTCTTTTTTTGCATGTTGAAATAAGTTTTCAAATCCATTTTTTGTTTCGTTTATCTTATATGTAAAAGGAATTTTTAAATATTTAGGTCTTATTGCTTTAAATGAAAGAGATGCTTTTTTATTTCTGTGACTCACACTTAAAACTTTTAATTTTATTTCATCACCTAAAACGAACATTTCACTTAAATTTTTTATATAATAATCACTAACTTCTTGTATAAAAACAACCCCTTGATAATCATTGGGCAAATCAACTCAAAAGTAATTTTTATTAATACTTTTAACTTTTCCTGTTACTATATCACCGTTTTTCATAACTATTTTAAATTATACACTTTTATAAAGTTTATTTATAATAAATTAAGAGAAATAAAAAACACAAAATAGTTTTTTCTGTGCTTTTTTCTTATCTTATTCATCTAAGTCAATTGTGGCTAAATCGTTAATTAATTTATCTCTATCTACTAGTTTAGGATTTTCCTTTAATTCTTTTTCCTTTTGAATTAAAAACATTATTTTTTCTTTGTTAGCATCTTTTTTCTTATCGAAATTACATAATGCTGAAATCGCCAATAAAAAGGCGATAATTGCATTAATAAAAGCGATTGAAACGAAAATTCAAAGCGGAATAATTTGATTATTTTTAACAATTGCATAAGCCGATAAAAGTCCATTAAATGCGCTCGCTAAAATTAAAAAAATACTAACCGCTAAAAATACGGATTTAGATATAAAATATTTTTTCTTTAATTCTTTAATTGTTTTTTCTGCTTTTAAAATTTCTTGAGAATTATCTTTCACTATTTTATATCCTTTCTAGAATATTTGATATCTAAAATTTCAGAAACTTTTTCAAAAAGAATAATATCTTTCGTTTCTTCATTATTATATTTTCCTTCACCATTTGTATAAAAAATCTTTTCAAGCTGAATTAAATTGTTAACTTTTTGATTTCTAATTCATTTTTTTCTAATTACAAATAATGCTAATAAACCATTAATTATAGCAATAGCTATTCCTATTCATAAGGTAAAAACAGGTCATTGATCAACCGCTTTTCCGCTATCATCTAATCTAACAAATAAATTTGCAAAACCAGAAAATTCAGAAAGTTTTGATGCGGCCAATTTAACTGTACCCATTATGGTTGAAAAGAAGGAAAAAAATAAAGCGAAAACACTGTTAATTCGATAAATGTGTTTATATATTTTAGCTTTTATTTCTGTTTTTCTTTCAATATATTTCATAAATTCTTGAGTGGAATTAAAAATTTTTGAATCATAAATCATTTTATTTTCCTCCTCTTAAAATAAATTTTTTAATCAATTGTCGTTTAGAAACATTTTTCTTTTTTAAATGTTCATCTAATATTGCTTGAAAATCTTTTTCAAACTCTTGAGAATCGTATTCTTTATCTTCTTTTAGTTTATAAGTTATATATGAAATTTTTCTCATTGCTTTTTTATAACTTTTATATTTCATAACCTCTTTGTAAACTGATAAAAATAAGTTAAATATAAAAGTTAAAACAATCGATGATGCTAAAACAACTGTAAGTCCTAATTCATCTAAAAATGATTTTCTTTCTTCAGATGGGATATTATTAAATCTATTTGTTTCGATAATTACAACCGTTAAAGCTAAAGCGATTATTACCAAATTTAATATAGTTAAAGTTCATTGGATAATTTTATCAGAAACAGAAGAAATCAACATCTCTCTTGCTAACTTCTTTCTTTTAGTTTCCATATAATTAATTAATTTTTCATCTGTTTTTTTCAAAAT
Organism: Mesomycoplasma lagogenitalium; assembly: GCF_029854295.1. NCBI lineage: Bacteria > Bacillati > Mycoplasmatota > Mycoplasmoidales > Metamycoplasmataceae > Mesomycoplasma > Mesomycoplasma lagogenitalium. The sequence goes on along the minus strand of NZ_CP122979.1, from coordinate 11,879 downwards.
TCCTCCGTTTTTTAATTATACTATTATTTTAAATTATGAAAATGATAAAATGTATAAGAGTTTATACTCAAAAAAATAATTAGGGGTGATCGTGGATCTTTTATCACAACTTAAATTAACTTTATCTAATCAAGGACTTTGAGGTGCTATTATAGCCTCAATCGGAATCATTGCATTAGGTTATGGTTTAACAAAATTTAAATTATTAAAACAAGAAGGAAAGGGTATTATAAATCAAATAGTATTGCTAATTGCGCTACCTGCATTAGCATTTAGTGGATTTATGAATACTATTACAATCGATTCATTAATCGAACAAAGTATAATTTTAGCAATTTCATTTGCATTTTATATTTTGTTAAATGCAATAGCTCTTTTATGAGTTAAGTTCGGGACAGTTGCTCTTGCGAAAACTAAACTAGCAAAGAAAATTGGGGGAGAAAATGTAACTGAATCAAAAGCACTAGTTATTTGAATGATGCTTATTTTTGGTTCAACAACATTTTTTGGTCAACCAATAATTCAAGCAGTTTATGGTAATACAGGAATTTTAGCAGCTAATATTTGAAATATTCCTTACAGAATTTTCTTATATTCATTATGTTTTATGTTAATGGCAAGATTAAAATTTAATAAAGAAAACTTTACTAAATCAATAAAAACTGCTTTATTAAATCCAATCGTTATTGCAACTTTTTTAGGATTGATTTTCTGATTAAGTCAATTAATTCCAGGTGGAACATGAAAAGTAAATGAAACTAAATATGTTGGATGATTCGAATTGAAGACAACATTACCTGCAATTCATAAAATTTTCCAAACTTTAGGTTCTTTAGCTTCACCATTAATTTGAATTACAATTGGTATGACACTAGCTGCAACACCATTAAAACAAGCTGTTTCTAGTGTTCAAGTTTGACTATTTTGTTTTGCTAAATTAATAGTAATTCCTGCGATTATGTTTTTAGTAATGTTACCTTTTGTAAAATATGGAAAAGTAACACCAGGTGTGGCTGGAGCGATGGTTATTTATGCAGCAGTTCCACCAGCAACTGTTGTTATTGCTTATTCAATGAAATACAAAATGCAAGAAACATATTCTGCTCAATGTTCAGCTCTTTCAACGCTTTTAGCAATTATAATAATGCCAATTTGAATTTTAATTTGTGGAGCAGCATTTTAATATGAAAAAAATAAAAGTTATTTGTTTTGGTGTAAGAAAAGTTGAAGAACCAATCTTTCATAAATTTAATAAATATGGATATGAATTAGAATTACGTTCAAACGCTTTAACAGAGGAAACTGTCGATTCAGTAAAAGGATTTGATGCAATAATAACAAGAGCTAGTGATAAAGTTACAGCTGCTGTTGTTGAAAAAGTTAATTCATTTGGAATTAAATATCTTTTAACAAGAACCGTTGGAACAGACCATTTAGATTTAAAAAGAATGAAAGAATTGGATATTAAATCAGCAAGAGTTCCTTCATATTCTCCAACTGCAATTTCTGAATTAGCTTTTTCTATGGCATTAATGCTTAACAGAAAAACATTGCATTTTGCTGATAAAGGAAAAAATAACGATTTTACAGTAGATGCATTTGGATTTGCTAGAGAATTTAAAAACACAACAGTTGGAGTTATAGGTACAGGAAAAATCGGATATTGAACAGCTCATTTTTTTAAATCTGTTGGTGCAAAAGTTTATGGATATGATATTTATCCAAATGAAAAAGCGAAAGAAGTTTTAGAGTACACTGACTTAGATAATCTACTAGCAAAATCTGATATCATTTCCTTCCATATTCCATATATTAAAGGTCAAAATGACAAAATGATTAATAAAGAATTCATTGAAAAAATGAAAGATAATTCTATTTTAATCAACACCGCAAGAGGGCAAATTCAAGATGAAGAAGCGTTATTATGAGCTTTAGAAACAAATAAATTAAGTGCTATAGCAACCGATGTTTTCAACAAAGAATCTGAAATATTTTTTAAAAAACATGAAAGCAAAGTTCCAAATAGCACCGTTGCAAAATTAATGGAATATTATCCTCGTTTTGTTGTAACTCCTCATATCGGTTCTTATACTGATGAAGCAGTCGCTAATATGGTCGAAACTTCTTTTGATAATTTAAATGATTTTTTAACAACAAATGATTCTAAAAATAAAGTTTAAAATAAATTTAAGAAAAAAATATACTCGATATAAATAAAAAATAGAACACATTTTACTGTGGTCTATTTTTTATTTATTTTGATGTCTGTATTAATTTAATTTTGCTTTTTTTGCATTAAAAATAAAAGCGCTTTTTCATGAAATATTTTCATTTGTTTCTCTTAAAATTTTTTTATATTTTAAAACTTTTATTTTATTAACAATATTATATTTATTAAATTTAAATTTAAACGAAATTAAAAAGATATAAAAGAAATAACTTAAATATAAAACCGCTGGAATTAAAAATGAAAATGTAATTAATGCATATGGTCATTGAGTCAAAATTCCCAGTGTATTAATTCCGTCTTTTCCTAAATAAAGTCAGTTTGCATTTAAAGAAATTTTTAATTTGGCATTATCGGTATTTTCAGCAACAGCATTTAATATTCAATTTAAAAAGAATGTTAATATTCCAATTATAAAAAGAAAAATTAATCCTCTAGTTAATGAATAAAGTGTTAATTGTGCTTTTTTCCCGTAAACAATATGGGTAAACACAGGCATAAAAATAACAAATCCATGAGATAGGGCAAAATCTCACATTTCCCTTGTATCATATCCTACATTCATACCTGCCCGCTCGTATTCTCTAGTTCCTGGAACAAATGAATTATATATTCTATCTCCTTTAATAAATTCTTCAACAATTCCTATGTTAGCAAAAGCAAATCCAACAATACCGCCTAAAATTGCTAATATACTAAAATATTTAACTAAATATCCTCTTTTAAATATATATAAAAATGAAAGCAGAAAAATAAAAAATCTACACATATGTAACGGTAATAATTCTCATTTTCAAGGATAATCACTTATAATCAAAATAATTATTCTATAAAAACAGAAGAATAAAGCGATAGATCCGATTACAATAAAAATTTGTTCAACAGTCAATTTGTTAAATAGAAATTTTGTTTTATTTTTTTGATTAAAATAATTATTTATTTTTTCACGATAAATTCATAAAATCAATACTGAAAATAATACTAATGCAAAAAATAAATAGAAAATAATCTTCGATTCTTCAAAACTGGCAACATTTCTTCGTCAGGTGAAAAAAGTCATCCACTCCTCCTTTATTATTATTTTATATATAATTATAAAAAATTTTTTAAATAATTGTAAAAAAAGTTTATAATTAAATAGCCATCGAAATAGAAACCTTGTAACCTGGTCAGGACAGAAATGAAGCAGCCACATCGAGAAGTGCTATGTTCGGTGGTTTTTTATTTATTTTTATAATTAGTTAATTAAAATTATCATATAAATATTTTTAATTTTATTTTATATGATAATAATATAGAAAGGAAAAAGTATGGAGGAAAAAATGCTTTTTTATTCAAAAAACATAAATTATGAAAAAGATATAGATTTATCTGCAACTTTATCAAGTAAAAATAAAAAACAAATAAATAAAATAGAAAGTAATTTGAATAACAACATAAAATTTTTAATTGATAAAATATTAAAAAAATTTTATAAAGGTACATATGTTTAAAAAATATTTAAAATCCTTTTTTGAAAATAATGAACTGAAAGTAGAACAATATCATTTAATTAATTTTTCTAAAATAAAATTTACTAAATGAATTTATTTACCAATATTTGGTTCTTTTATATTTTGTTTTATTTTTTGAAACTTCTTTTTGGTTAAAATAAAAGAAAACAAAAAAATAGCATTTAAAATTAATCAAATAGTTATTTCAATATTAATGCCAACTTTTATAATTTTTATTTTTTTCATATTATTTATTACAATAACGTTTTTAATCAGTTTAAATCAAATAATTATTTTATCCGTTTCTATTGTTTTGTTACTTTTAAATTTATTAGCATATTTGATGTATTTGCTTTTTTTAAAAGAAATGAAATTAATTAATAAAAAATATAAAAGTAATTTAGAATTTAATTATCAAGATGAAGAAATAAAAATAATAATAAATAGAATTAAAAACAAAAAAAGTAGTAAAATTTCTATTGATTTTTTTGACAAAAACGCTGATAAATATAATGAAGTTGATGAAAACATTGACTTTTTCAATGATAATAAAGGATTTATTTTAATTCAACAAATAGTTACTGTTTTTTGAATATTTAATTATTCTGTTTTTTGTTCTCTATTAATACAAAAAACAAAAGATTTTTTATCAAATAAAATAGTTAAAAAAATCGATGCTATTTTGTTGATCAATACAATAATTACATGAATGATATGAATTCTATTTTTGTTTTTCTTAGTAATAATCAATGTTGAATCACTAAACTTTTTGGAAAATTATACATATAAATATAATTTACAATCATTTAATGCATTATATATCGCTTTATTTTTTGTATTTTTTGCTTTATTTTCAATTTTAAGAGGATTAGTCATTAAAAAAGTTGTTTTTAAAATAGTTTATGAAAATTTAAATATGAATGATAAAATGTAATAGTTTTAAATAATGAACTAAAATTATTGATAATCATCATAAGACAATATAAAGACTACTTAAATTTTAAGTAGTCCTTTTTATATATGAATTAATTTATCAAATTTTTACTTTATTTTCTTTTGGAATGTACATTTTATCATTTTCAGTAATTTCATATGTTTGTGCAAATAATTCGTTATTTGCTAAAACAACATTTGCTCTAATTTTAGTTGGAGAGTGAACGTCAGTTTCCAATTGTCTTTTAGCTGCACCTTCACGATAAATGGATCTTCAAATGGTTGCTCAACTTTTAAATAATTCTTCTGGATTAAAGTCTTTTTCCATTTTTGCAGCTTCTAATGCACATTCAAAACCACCTAAATCTGCAATATTTTCTGATACAGTTAATTTTCCATTAACCTTTCCAAATTCTGTTTCTCTTTGATCGTATAATTTAATAACTGCTTCTGTTCTTTTTAAAAATTCGCTTTTATCTTTTTCTGTTCATCAATTATTTAATTGTCCGTTTTCGTCGAATTGCGAACCATTGTTGTCAAAAGCATGTGATATTTCATGAGCAATAACTGCTCCAATACCTCCATAATTAGCTGATGAACAACGATCGTATTTATAAAAAGGGAAATTTAAAATTGCCGCTGGAAATACCATTTGATTTTTTATTGGATGATAGTAAGCATTTATTTGTGCAGGCGACATTGATCAATATCTTTTATCTTCATCTTTATGATAAAGAGAAATTTTATATTTAGAAATTTCTTCACTAAATTTCAGAGCGTTAGTAAATAAATTTCCTCCTTGTTCGTATCCCAAAACTTTGAATTTATTATAATAAGGTCTGATTATTTCTGGATAACCAATCATAAATTTTAATTTTGAAATTTTTGCAATTGCTTTTTCTATTGTTTCTTTTGATAGTCAATCGTTTTCAGAAAGTCTTTTTGTATAAACTTTAACCATATTTTCAATCATATGCTCAATATTTTTTTTAGAATTTTCTCCAAAATATTCTTTAGCATAAAACATTCCTAAAGGCATTGAAAAAAATGTGTTAGTTTTATCATAAGCAAAATCTTCTAATGTTCTGGTTTTTTCAATCGAAGTCACTGCTTTTGAAAACTTGTTAGCAACTTCTCTAATTTGTTCGGTTAAAAAAGTTGTTGTTGATAAAAGATTTTTTACAAATAGTAAATCTTTATATTTTTCAAAATTTTCTTCGCTAAAAATTAAATCAAAATTTTTAAAAAATCTTTCATTCAATATTGAAACTTCAGTTACTTCTTGACCTACAAATCTATCAATAATTTCTAAAAAATTAAAGTTTTTAGAATATTTGTTAACTTCATTTCTTTGTTTTAAATTATATAAAGAAACATAGTCAGCCGCCTCTTCAGGAGTTAATACATAGTTTTTATATAACTCGTCGAATTGAATTGAGTTTTGAATAATTTTTTCACTTTCTTGTTCGTTTTTTCCATAACTTAAAAGTAATTCTTTAACCATATTTTTTCATACAGTTAATAATCTTTCTTTTTCTTCTTGATTTTCATATGTTTTTGTTGAAGGTAATATTGTTGAATCTTCTGAAATCCAAACAATTCTTCTTTCGCTATTTGCAAAATCTTCATCTATAGATAATGAAAAAGGTAAAAAGTTGTAGTTAATTCAAAAATCTTTATTAGCATTTTGGATTTGGCTAAAATTTTTTAAATTTTCAATTTTAGATAAAAAGTTTCTTACTGGTTCTCATCCTAGTTCGTCTCTTTTTTTTGTATTTAAAATCATCGAATAAAATTTTACATATTCGTGAATTAACGGATCGTTAGGTATTGAAGAATTGTCTTGGTGTCACTTAGAAACAAGACCTTTTAATAATTTTTCTAGTTCCAAATCCATCTCAACAAACGAACCAATAGAAGATCTATCGTCAGGTATTTTTGCAGTTTTTAATCACTGCTCGTTAATATATTCATAAAAATCGTCTTTAATTTTTTTATTCATTTTTTCTCCTTATTTATGATATTTTATATTGTTTTTAATTGAAAAAGCACGATATATTTGTTCAACTAAAAATATTCTAAATAGTTGATGCGGAAATGTCATTTTTGAAAAGCAAATTTTGTTTTCAAATTTAGTTTCATCAACACCGTTAGAACCTCCAATAACAAATGTGATATTACTTTTGTCAAAAAAAGAGACAAATTCCTGAGAATTATATTGCTTGCCACTTAATGAACAAAGTATTACATAATTGTTTTTTGGAATACTTTCTAATATTTTTTCTGTTTCTTTTTGAATTTTTAAATTAATATTAGTTTCATTTATTTCCTTAATTTCAATTATATTAATTTTTGAAAAAAAAGTAATTTTTTTTATATATTCTTCAAGTAAATTTAGATATTTAAATTGTAAATTACCTACTGCTACAATTGTTATTTTCATTTTTATTTTCTTCTTGTATTTAAATAAAACATCAACATTTGAATATCAGAAGGGTTAATTCCGCTAATTCTTGATGCTTGTCCAATGGTTGTTGGTTTTACTTTTTTTAATTTATCTCTTGCTTCGCTTGCTAAATTTTCAATTTCATTATAATTTAAATTTTCAGGTAATTTTAGTTTCTCTAGTCTGATCATTTTTTGAGCTTCATTAATTTGTTTTTGAATATACCCTTCCAAGCGGGTAGTCACCATAACTTCATAACCATATTCAAAATCATTAATAATATCATTATAATCGACATCAGGTCTTGAAATTAGTTGCAATTTTGATTGTCCATTTAATGCATTATATTTAATTCCTATATCGCTTTTAGCAGAAACAAAATCATTTTTTAATTCTTCAATTTTTTGTGTAATTTTTAAATATTTTTCTTTTATTTTTAAATATTCGCTTTCACTAATCATCTGTGATTTATAAGCATATTCTGCCATTCGAATATCAGCGTTATCATTTCTTAATAATAAACGATATTCAGCTCTTGAAGTTAGCATTCTATATGGCTCTTGTGTTCCTTTTGTGACTAAATCATCAATTAAAACGCCTATATATCCTTCACTTCTTAAAATTTCAATTGGTTCTTGTTTTTTTAAAAATTGAGCAGCATTTATTCCGGCGATTAACCCTTGTCCCGCCGCTTCCTCATATCCGCTAGTTCCGTTTATTTGTCCAGCTAAAAATAAACCAGAAAGGATTTTAGATTCCAAACTCTTTTTAAGTTGTAAAGGATTGATGGCATCATATTCAATAGCATATGCTCATTTAGCAACTCTTGCATTTTTTAATCCCGGAATCGATTTAATCATTTGTATTTGAACATCTACAGGCATCGAAGTTGATAATCCGTTTATATACATTAAATCACCTTTTGCTGTTTCTGGTTCAAAAAATATTTGATGTCTTTCTTTGTCTTTAAATCTTACTATTTTATCTTCAACAGAAGGGCAATATCTAGGACCTATTCCATCTATCAATCCTGAATACATACTGGATTTATCTAAATTTTCTAAAATTATTTTATGCGTTTCTTTAGTTGTGTATGTTAAATAACAGTGAATTTGTTTATCTAATATTTTTTTAGATTTAAAACTAAAGTTTAATAATTTGTTTTCCAATATTTCTTCGTCAACTTCAGAAAAGTCGATTGAATCAGTTCAAATCCTAGGTGGTGTTCCTGTTTTTAATCTAATTATTTCAAAACCGTTTTCGTTTAAATAATTAGATAATTTTGATGATGTTTTTTGACCATCTGGTCCTGTTTTTTCAACAACATCTCCTCTTAAAACTCTAGAATCCATATAAGTTCCAGTTGTAATTATTATTGCATTTGCATAATAAATTTCCCCGTTTTCAAGCTCAACACCTTTTACAAAACCATTTTCATCAATTAATTTATCAACAATCGATTCTTTTATTGTTATAAAAGGATTTTTTTGAACTGCATCTAGAACAATTTTAGAATATTTATCTTTATCTATTTGTGCTCTTATCGCTCTAACAGCAGGCCCTCTAGACTCGTTTAACATTTTAATTTGAATCATCGCTTGGTCAGCAAAAACACCTTGCATTCCACCTAATGCATCAATTTCTCTTGTTATAATTCCTTTAGCAGGTCCTCCTATCGAAGGGTTACAAGGCATTGAAGCTAATTTATTTTTATCCAAAGTAACTAATAAAACATTAAATTTTTGTTTAGCTAGAGCGAATGTCGCTTCAATTCCAGCGTGTCCTCCACCAACTACGATTGCATCATATTTTTTCATTTTCCTCTTTCTACCTTTTTGCTAATAAAAAAGAAAGAAGTTTTAAAACTTCTACCTTATTCCGCTGCTATTATATAATAAACTTCTTTATCAACTCAGACAACATCGCCTATTTTAATTTTAGAACCTCTTGATTCGCTTTTTTGACCATTGATAGTTACTTCGTGTCTTAAAAGAAAATTTTTAGCCTCTCCGCCAGAATCAATTATTTTTATTTTTTTTAAAAATTGACTTAATTTAATAAATTCACCAACTATTTCTACTTTCATTTTTCTCCCTATTGTCTATTAAGTTGTCCCTATTAACTGTTTGTTATTTGTATTGGAAGGAGAAATTATAAAAACTCTTTTAATGCTTTTATCAACAAACATATGAATTTTTCCTTCGAAAACCGATATTGCTTCTTTTAAATATTTGTGGTTCAAGGCAAAAAAAACTTCATGCTCTTTGCTTTGATATTTAAAATTTTTAGTTTTAACATTTATAGTTCCCATTTCTTCCTTATCACCAATCATACTAAACTCATTTTCATTAACTAATATTTTTAATTTGTAATGAAGATCACTAGAAATTGCCGTTGCTTTTGAAATGAGATCTATTAAATCTTTTTTTTCTATATCAATTTTATAAATTAAATCTTGCAAACTAGGAAAAACATTTGATAAATCTTTATAAGGGAAATCTAAAACTTTACATTGTATTCTGGTATTTTCAATTTTTGTTTCTAACTTATTATTGTCAACATAAATTTCTATATCACCATGATAATCAGAAGGTATAAAATCTTTAAAGTTTTTTGCCACTATAGATATATTGAATTCAGCATCAGAAGCAATTGAAATGGTTTCAACTGCAATTCTATATCTATCGGTAGCGGAAATTGTTAATTGCCCGTTTTTCGCTACTAAATTTAAACAATTAAAAACCATCTCAACACTATCGCTAGTTGCAGCGAAACTGGTGTTTTTAACCGCATTGCGCAAATTATCGGAATTTACTATAATTTTTGAACCAAAAAATTCAAAATTAATTAGTGGATATTCTTCATTATCCATAACATTTAATTTATAAACATCATCATCATTTTTTATTGAAAGATTTTTATCTTTTAGTTCAAATTCTAATATTCCTGATGTTTTTTTAATTATATTTTTCATTAAATAATAATTAACTAAAACAACTCCTGGTTCAACAATTTGTTGTATATTATCTTTTTCTATAAAACCTTTAATAGATAGTTCTCCATCGCTTCCGGTTAAATATAAGCCTTCTTGTTTTAATTCAATGTAAATACCTCTTAAAGAGTTAAGAAAATTTATAGAATTAATAGCTGTACCAACTCTATCAAATTCTTTTTCAAAAATCTTTTTACTAATTATAAACTTCATTTATCTTTTCCTTTATTTTTATTTATTATTATATTTTATTTATTTAAATTATTATTATTAAATGTTGTTAATTTTGTTATTAATTGTTTTTTTATGCGAAAAATCACACTTTTAATCGTTTTAAATTCATTTTAAATTATGTTGCTTTTTGTATTTTATTTTTTATATTGATGATTGCGTTTTTAATATCAGGAGCAACTTTTTTTTCATTTTCAACTTTTTTATAAGAAGCTAAAATGGTTGAGTGATTTTTTCCACCAAGAATCATTCCGATTTTTTCATAAGAGTATGAAAGCATATCTCTCAGCATCAATACACACATATTTCTAGCTACAACAATTTCTTTTTTTCTGCTTTTTCCAACAATTTCATTCACTTTTATTTTATAATAATTAGCAACACAATTAACAATTCTGTCGCTTGTTATTTCACTTTTAGAAAAACTAGCATCTCTAAAAATGTTATTAACAACAATTTCGGTAAATTTAATATTTTTCTGACTACCCGATGAGAAAAATTTAATTTTATTTATAGCACCTTCCAATTCTCTGATTGATTTATAAAAGTTTCTAACAATAAAATTAAATGCTTCGCTCTCTCATGTTTCTATATTTAATTTTTGTTGTTGAATCTTAAATTTTAAAATTTTTAACAAATCATCATTAGTTGGAGATTTTATTTCTAATACCAAACCACCTTGAAAACGTGTTATAAACCTTTCTTCAAATCCTCCCAATTCTTCTGGTTTTTTATCTGCGCAAATTATTATTTGTTTATTTTTTTGATTCAAAGTGTTAATAACATTAAAAAGAATTCCTAGAGTCTTATTTCTATTTGCGAGCATTTGAATGTCATCAATTAACAAAACATCAACACTGTTTAAAAATGAAATCAAATTATTTACTTGCTCTACATCTTTTTCCTTAAGATTCATAGCAATTTCATTAGTAAAAAAATCAGGATTTAAGTAATAAACGATTTTGTTTTGTTTTTTTAATTCGTTGCCTAAAGCGTGTAAAAAATGAGTTTTCCCCATTCCTGAATTGGAATGAATAAATATTGGATTGAATTCGATTTCTTCACCGTTTAAAATTGATTTTGATGCTCTTAACACATCTTTATTAAACGAACCTTGAATTCAATTATCAAAATTAAATTTAGAAACCAAATTAGATTTAAACGCTTTTTTTGTGTCAATATTTTTTTCAGATTTTATAGCATTTTTTTGTTCTTTTTTTTGATTTTTGGTCAAAATTTTAATTGACATATTTTTATTAAAAAGTGATTTTATCGATTCTTTTACAACATCCATATAATCGTTTTCTAACATTTGTTGAGTTAATTCATTGTCAGTAACTAAGTAAATTTCATCATCTGAAAAAGAATCGATTTTTAAATTCGAAAAAAAGGATGAAAAAAGAATTGTGTCCTTGATTTTTTGTTCGAAAAAGATGTTCATTTTTTTATTTATTGTTGGTAAATCTTTATTAAGTGAATTGTCGCTTTTATTCATAATATTAAATAATAAATGAAAATTTAAAAAACAGAATATAAAAATCTTTTATAACATATAAA